>JAGWBO010000032.1:664-18344 GCA_021295855.1 Pseudomonadales bacterium
ATCATGTCCTTGAATTTCCACGTAGTGTCAACGTGGAGTAAAGGAAACGGCAGCTTTCCTGGATAGAAAGCCTTTTTTGCTAGGTGCAGCAGAACGGAAGAGTCCTTGCCGATCGAGTACATCATCACTGGATTTTCGCGCTCGGCAACCACCTCGCGCATGATGTAGATACTCTCTGCTTCTAGCTGCTCAAGATGCGTCAGCTTGTATGCCGCGCCCATTGACTCTTGTGCTCATTTCCAGACTGGGCAGTTATTCTAAATAACCTCATGCTTTATTTGATGTTGAAATGTATTTTCTTATGTTATATGTTTAGCATCCGTTTTAATAAACCATTCACTTGTCGCGGATCCGCTCTGCCGTGTGACGCTTTCATCACTTGACCGACTAAAAACCCCACCACCTTGGTCGCACCACCACGGATTTGCTCGACTTGCTCAGGGTGAGCAGTAACTACGCTCTGGACTAAGTCGCTCAGTTCATCCGCGTCGCTGAGTTGGCGTAAGCCCCTGCGGTCGATGATCTCGTCAACCGACTCGTCAGAAGACCAAATAGTGTCGAACACGTCCTTTGCAAGATTTGACGACAACGTTTGATCTTCCAACCGTTTTACAAGATCTGCCAGCTGCTGCGCCGACACCGGCACATCGCTGTAGTCTCTTTCATCTCGATTGAGCGCCGCGGCGACGTCTCCTAATATCCAATTTGCGGAAAGTAGCGGGGCAGCTCCCAGTGCGACTGTTGATTCAAAGTATGTCGCAATTTCGCGATTACTTGTTAATCTCGCCGCTACTTCGCGATCTATCCCAAAATCGGCGACGAACCGATCAAGCATTTGCCGCGGCAATTCAGGCATGGATGCACGAACCGAATCACGAAACGATTTCGTGATGCGCAACGGCAATAGATCGGGATCAGGAAAATACCGATAATCGTCCGATAACTCTTTGCCGCGCATCGAGAATGTCATATCTCTAGTCGCGTCATACTGTCGAGTCTCTCGAACTATCTCACCACCGTGTTCGAGTATGTCAATTTGGCGCTTGATTTCGTAATTGACCGCACGCTCCACAAAGCGAAATGAGTTGATGTTCTTAATCTCAGTTCGTTCACCAAAGCCTGTGTCGCCCGCCGGTCTCACCGAAACGTTTGCATCGCATCGCATCGACCCTTCCGCTAGATTCCCATCACATATATCCAACCAGCGCACAAGCGCGTGAAGTTGTCGAAAACAAGCGGCAGCTTCCGCCGCTGATCGCATATCGGGTTCGGTAACCACTTCGAGTAATGGCGTGCCCGCGCGGTTGAGATCAATACCCGTATGCTGCCTAAATCGATCGTGAATCGATTTACCTGCATCTTCCTCTAAATGAGCGCGGGTAATCGAAATCTCTCGAACAGAACCGTCATCGAGGAAGACAGAAAGTTGCCCACGACCCACAATGGGTGATTCGAACTGACTAATCTGATAACCCTTCGGAAGGTCCGGATAAAAGTAGTTCTTCCTATCGAATATGCACGTCTCTGAAATCTCAGCACCAATCGCCAAGCCGAATTTCACAGCCATTGCTACTGCTTCTTCGTTTAACACGGGTAACGCACCTGGCATGGCTAAGTCGACCAGGTTTGCACGTACATTTGGCTCTGCCCCGAACTCAACCGGCGTACTTGAAAAGATCTTGGACTCAGTTGCAAGTTGAACGTGTATCTCGATCCCGATAACCGGCTCCCAAGTGGTATTCATGATCCAAGCGTAGCCTCAAGTGCAGGATGCTGGTCATGCCAATCGGTAACGTTCTGGAACGCAATGCCGCCACCAAGTACTGCGCCTTCCGCGAAGTGCGGACCAATTAACTGCATGCCGACGGGTAACCCATCGACAAAGCCACACGGTAATGACAGTGCAGGTAAACCTGCCAAGCTCACTGGGATGGTGTAGAGATCCTGTCGATACATTTCAATCGGTTGTTTATTTAAGGATGCGATCTCAAAGGCAGGTGACGGCGTTACTGGTGCCAATATCAGGTCTACATTCTCAAAAGCAGTGAGAAATCCGTCGCGAACCAATCGTCGGATCTTCTGAGCCTTCAGGTAGTAGGCATCGAAGTAACCGACCGATAACGAATAGGTCCCAGTCAGTATTCGTCGCTTGACCTCGAGACCAAAACCTTCAGTTCGCGACTTGCAATACATATCAATTAGATCTTCTGACTCGGCAGCTCGATGTCCGTACCGTACACCGTCGTAGCGAGCGAGGTTTGTGGATGCCTCGGCGCTTGAAAGAACGTAGTACGCGGCTATCGCCGCTTCAACGTGAGGCAATTCAACTGATTTGATCGTGTGCCCAAGAGCCTCAAACTCTGCTCGTGCTTCTTCGATACATCCAGCTATGTTCTTGTCCAATCCATCAAAGATCGCTTCTGGGTATCCAATGACCAGTGACTGATTACTTTCCGGCAAGATCGTTTTAGAGACATCCGCCGAGGTCGAATCCAACGGATCGTGTCCCTCCATCGCCGCGAGTAACTCGTACACATCGATGGCACTATGGGCCATTGGACCGCCTTGGTCCAAACTTGAGGCGAACGCGATCATGCCGAATCGCGACACGCGGCCGTAGGTTGGTTTTAACCCGGTTACGCCACATAAACTCGCCGGTTGACGAATCGACCCACCGGTATCTGATCCGGTTGCCAACGGCGTCATGCCACTGGCTACAGCGGCTGCAGCGCCTCCGGACGAACCACCAGGCACTCGATTTAGATTCCATGGGTTGCGAACAGGTCCAAAGAAGCTGGTCTCATTGGACGAACCCATCGCGAACTCATCCATATTTGTTTTGCCCAACGAAACTGTGCCTTTATCAAAGGTTCGTTTAACAACGGTCGCGTCATATGGTGCGATAAATGACTTCAACATGTTAGAAGCACATGTTGTTGGTAATCCCGCTGTACAAAACAGATCTTTATGCGCGATTGGGATGCCGCACAAAGGTTGGGTCGTTGAACTCCCGAACTGGCTGTCAAATTCTGCCGCTCGCTCTAAACAACCTTCCTCATCGACAGTGATGAAGCAGTTAATTCGATCATTGAAAGCCGAGATACGATCGAGATAAAACTGGGCTAGCTCAGTTGCACTGTATTTCCTGTCGTGTAGGTCGCGACGAAGCTCCTGCACGCCGGCATATGGTCTCAATGTTGATCAAGTACTTTGGGGACGAGATAAAAGCCGTCTGCGGTCTTAGGCGCGATCGACTGAAAGACACCTCGGTCAATTTCATCGATAGCTCGATCTTCACGCAATGGTTGCTCCAGATCGACAGCATGTGCGAGTGGTTCCACCCCATCGGTATCAACTTGATTCATCATTTCGATGAAGTGAATAATCGCATCTAAATCAAGGCTGAGCTTCTGTTTATCTTCGGTGTCAAGCGCCAATTGGCTCAGTGCCATCAGCCGCTGAATTGTTGATTCGTCCAATCGGAGAGCATGTGGGTAGAGCAAACCGTCATTTTAAGAACCGATCACATCTTCGTAACGCCAATCCTCATCTGTTTATTCGTATAGTTAAACCCACTCTAGACGCTAATCATGTCGTTCAATTCGCAACAACATACAAATTCATCCGCGAAGTCGTAGGAAACTGTCCTTCATTTGAAATATATCTTTTCGGACGTTCTAGCTAAGCGTATTCAAGTTAATTAACGACTCGGTTTAGTTGTGCAATCGACTCCGACATTCGGTCTGCTTTGGTATCCTTACCAACCCCCGCCTATCACACCACTACCGAGTAATGTTGCGTTGTTAAAAACCCTTTTCGGCATGTTCTCGGAAGACTTATCTATTGATCTGGGAACCGCGAACACACTCATCGTTGCTAAAGAACGAGGAATAGTACTAAACGAACCTACAGTAGTGGCACTAAAAAAAGAACCTCGTAGCGTCGTTGCGGTAGGCACCGACGCAAAACGCTTACTAGGCATAAGCCCACAAAACATCGAAGTAATACGGCCTATGCGAGATGGCCAGGTCGCTGATTTCGAAGTTACGAACACGATGTTAGCCCACTTTATAAAAATGGCTAATGGCAATCGAATTTTGCCATCGTATCCTCGCGTGATCATATGTATTCCAGCCCAATCAACCTCCATCGAAAAACGTGCAATTAGGGACTCAGCGAGATCCGCAGGAGCACGAGAGATCTACTTGATTGAAGAACCGCTCGCTGCTGCCGTAGGCGCCGGGCTACCAGTACAAGAAGCAAGCGGAAGTATGGTCGTCGACATCGGTGGTGGCACGACTGACGTAGCGATTCTGTCCGCTGGTTCGATCGCGAATTCTGAATCGTTGAAATGCGCTGGAAATGCATTCGATAACGACATCATCACCTACGTTCGGCAAAAGCACGGTTGCAGAATCGGTGAGCTAACAGCCGAGAAAATCAAGCATGAAATAGGTACTGCTGTTGAGCTGCCGAAAGGTAAACAGTTAGAGATGACGATTCAAGGCCAACATCTCGAGTCCGGGATGCCGAAGAGGTTTAACCTAGATAGCAACGATCTATACCTCGCACTGAACGTGTCTGTGAACGCGATCGTAGACGCAGTGCGTCGGTGTCTTGAGAAGAGCCAGCCACAGCTAATCGTGGACATCGCAGATCGTGGTATCGTCCTCACTGGTGGTGGCGCATTGCTGTCAGGTCTCGACCAACGCATTCGAGATGCGACGGACACCCCCGTGGTCATTGCAAGTGACCCCCTCAAGTGTGTGGCCGATGGGTGTGGTCGAATTCTCCAAGAAGGTAACGCACCCGAATACCAAACCTAGTCAGACTCGTCGACGGTGCACGTCGCAGTTGCGATCTGTCAGGTTCCAAAAAGGTCAACTGAACGATGGCGTTGAGATCTGGACAGGTAGTCCAAAACGTTCACTTGTTTGTGGCGTTGTTTGTCAGCTCAACTTTGTTGCTGGCCGTTAGCGCAAATACGAGATACCTCACACCCGCAGAGACCTTTATTCGATGGCTTGCCGTGCCGATTGTTTTTGTCGCTCAGCTACCCGCAAAAGCGAGAGAAGCGACAAGTTCTTACGTGGTTTCGATGGACGAACTGCACGAAATAAACGATCAGTTATTAAAAGATGTAAGTCGGCTTAATGCAACGATGGCCGAATTGGACCAAGCCCGAACAACCATCGCAGAGCTCCGGGTTGCTTTAGGTTACAAGCTTGAAAATCAACAAAATCAAATACTCGCCGAGGTCGCCCATGTCAACCCGAATCGTCTACGTCAGGAAGTCATCATTAACGTTGGTCAATCGCACGGTGTCGACGTAGACCGCGGTGTCTCTGACCCTTGGGGGGTATACGGCAGAACCGTTGAGGTCTTCACCGATACCTCGCGGGTGTTGCTATTGAACGACGAGCGACACGCTACACCGATTCTTGTGAGTCGTACACGAGAGTACTACATTGCATCGGGAAATGGATCCGATGCACCATTGACGCTAGACAATGTAAATCTAAGTAGTGATATCCGGGTCGGCGACCGAATCGTAACGTCAGGACTAGGTGGCGTCTTCCCAGAGGGTCTAGTTGTCGGCACTGTCACAGCAGTAACGGACATTGTTTCTGAATCGCTTAAACACGTTGCGATTTCGCCTGCTGCAAAGCTAAACGCTAAGTCTTATCTGCATGTGATTACGATAGGAAAAGACCCGTGACCGATACCCAAGCGTGGTTGTATTTCGTGCTGACAGTTGTCTTGGCGTTGATCTTAACTGTTGCCCCAATGCCATTTGATGTGCCTGATTGGCTAAGAAATCTAAAACCTGATTGGATCGTACTCGCTTGGTTCTTTTGGATTGTGTTTCAGCATGAACGTTGTTCACTTATTTTGGCCTTCGTCGTCGGATTGATTCTTGATGTGCTTTTTGACGAGCCTCTTGGTCTAAATTCGCTGCTTTTGCTAGTCCTTGTCTTCGCGGGTCGTCTTTCACTTCGATTTATGCAATCAAGTGTCGGAATTCGTTCCTCAATCTCTGTACTGATTTTGTGTTTTTTAGTTACGGTGACTAAATCCTTGTTCCTGCTTGTTACGCTTGATGTTGATTTTCGATTAGGAAGTGTGCTAATGCCCCCGCTTGCAACGTTGCTATGGTGGGTGTTATTGATTCCGCTACTAAACTCAGAGCATTCACAATTTCGTGATTCCGTACAGTGAATGAACCGCAAATCACTCTAGCGTCCGCTTCCCCGAGACGCGCCGCGCTTCTCCGCCAGATTGGAATTAGCTTCGAGATACGACCAAGCAACATCATCGAGAAGAGGGCAGCAGGCGAATCCCCAGATGCTTATGTTCAACGTCTTGCGAGTGCAAAAGCACATGCCGTGCAACATGGTTCGCGACCATCTCTTGGCGCTGATACAACTGTCACACTAAATGGTCGAATGCTAGAGAAGCCAATCGATCGCGATGACGCATTAGAGATGCTGCAGCGACTTCAAGGCGAACGCCACAGCGTGCTGACAGGGGTGAGTCTCTACGATGGTCAAAGAGAACTTTCGGTCATTGCAACAGCACGAGTCGCTTTTCGAAGTGCGACTATCGACGAATTAGAAGCGTACTGGGAGAGTGGCGAACCAATCGATAAGGCTGGTGCATATGGCATCCAAGGGCTTGGCGCAATCTTCATCGCCGGAATCTGTGGACAGCCCAGTACCGTCGCTGGACTTCCGCTAGTCGAGACGAATCAATTACTTTCCGATTTCGGAGTCGATGTTTGGCAGCATCGGGAAGCCTTCTTTACTGGAGAGGGACATACCTAGCGCTGTGTATGAACTAGCTCGGAAGAGTTTCTACCTGTCAACCGTAGTAGTCGTCTTGTGCGCGCTTGCGTTGTCCGTTGGTCGACTGCTCTCAGTGTACCCCACCTGCTTCCAGCAATTCGTCAATGCCGAACTATTTGATCAAGGGATCGAAGTCTCAGGACTGAAATTAAGTTGGCGTTTAACAAACCCAATCATCGAGATTGACCTAATCCGATTCCCGGAAGGCACCGCACACGATGTCGAAGTCGAAATCGCAGTCTTGGAAAGTCTGATACGCAATCAATTCGTTGCTCGCAGACTCGCGATCGATGAACTGAATCTTGATATTGAGTTGCCCGATCAGAAGACAATTGAGTTGCCGGACCAGGAAACAGACTTCAACTTTCTAAATCTCGTCGACCAGATCCAGACCAACTTCGATCGCGTGAGACACACTGATGAATTGGCAGTAACGGCTTCATTGAGGCTCCGAGGTGAACACGCTACGCAGGACTTTCGCATGTCGGTTCACGCCGTAAATCAAGGAGGCATGCATCGTTATCGCGCGCGTCTACGGCAGGAAGATGTAGCCTCAGGTGGGAGTGCGGAATTCGTCGCTGATGCCGTCGACACGTTGCTCGATCTACGCACAGGCGATTATCAAATGAGCTTATACGTCGATGATCTAGAGGTGAATTTGCCTCTCCTCACGGGTAATACGCGATTACCTCGCTACCTTCTTGCAGGTGATGGCAAGTGGGAGCTGGTCGACAGTCGTGTGCAAGGTCATCTAGCGGCTGATGTCACGAATATAGATCGTGAATCGTTGAGAGCCCATCTCGAAGCAACGTTCGTTAAAAACGAAGATGAAGCTGCACGTTTCAGAATAAAAACCCCTTCGATTGACGCAAGTGATCACAGCATCACGCTACCGGACCTAGTGATTGCGTTCGACGATGACGCCTTACTTGGTTCTACGTACAACGTGCCGTTGAAGGAGCTTGTCCCGATCGTATCGGACTTCGTCTCAAGTAGTGAGAGGCAGGTAAGGTGGCCAACGGGCATCGCGCTTCAAGGCGTGTTCCATCGTTACGAATTTCTCCTCGACTCAAGTGGATTTCACTGGTATGCAGGTGCTCGCGATTTGGCATCCAAGAGCTTCGAAAACCTTCCGCAAACGCAGCTCAGGAGCGGTTCGCTATACGGCAATACACGACAGATCGCACTAGACGCGGATAACACTGAAGGTCGGTTATTTCTCGACTCCCAGTTTGACTCGCCATGGCAGTTCTCTTCAGTCGCAGGCTTTGCGGTCGCCGATATTCGCAACCAGCAAGTTGGGTTGCACATGCGGGATTTTGAAGTGCATATCGCATCGGAACAAGCAGAACGGACTGACCCTGACTCGCAGCTTGACGTTTCCGCCCTCCTTAGGCGTGACGACGCAGAGATACAACTCAATGAGTTAATTTACGAACCTGTTTCCGCAACATTTCGCGGTAGCGTCAGGCACGCGCCAGGCGATACGCCAAATTACAACCTGGCCATTTTGATTGAATCACGGAATACGTTGCTCCCTGCACACCAGACCGTTGATTTCATCCCTAGTAATCTCGTCGAAGATTTGACTCGATGGCGGAAGCAATACCTGGAAAGTGCGAGTTTCTTCGGTACGCGAGTTGCGTACATGACGTTTCGAGACGCTGTTTTCACGCAAAACGAACGAGAAATGCAAATTGAAGGGCAGTTCACGAATGGGACGGTCATATATCAACCTGAGTGGCCTGAACTATCCAATGTAGGCGGTACGTGGTATGTAGACAACGATAGTGTCATGGTCAAGACGGATCGTGTAACGGTTCAGAAGACCGAATTGGATAACGCGATAGCCACGTTTCCACTAGGTTCCGACCGTCCTTTTCGTATCACATTTGGTGCCACCTTAAGGACTCAAGATTTACTGGACTTCGTGCACGCTAGCGAATTGAAGAGTTGGATACCTGCGATCGACGCTTCTTGGAATGGCGCTGGGTTGGTGACTTTGAATGCTGACCTGTCGTTCCCATTCAATACTCCGAGTCATGAAAGCGGGACAGTCGAACCCAAACCCGGTAACCACCTAATCAACGTTCAAATGCACGATGCAACATTGAACATGCCGGATTTGGCTCTCGAGTTCCACGAAATTAACGGTACTGCGAAATGGAGATCGCCGTATCACCTAGAAGCCAACATATCGCGAGGGACGTTCTTCGATGAACCGATGGCAGGCAAAATCGTCACGACGTATGACGACGAACAACCTGCAATTGAATTTCAATTAAGCAGTCGGATAAACGCCGAGAACGCTCTTACCATTGCCGGATTACAGGATTCGGAGAACGGGGTCGGTGCGACTGATTTCAATGCTAGACTGTACGTTTTTCCTGCATCGGATGAACCATCAGAGCTGTTTATCAACTCCGATCTTGTCGGCATTGAATTCGAAACGCTTAATTTAGTTGCAAAAAGTACCAATGAACCTAATCCCAGTGGGATGCAGCTCGCGTTCAGCAATGACCGAACTGAACTAACCGTCCAAAGTCGAGACGTCAACGGATGGCTGACTTGGGGAGGCACACCGGTTTCGCTCCTTGAGGGCGCGTTAGCTTTGGGAACGGATACGAATGTGCCAGATCGCGTCCCTAATCATCTGCACCTCAGCGGCTCGCTCGATTCCTGGCTATATAACACAGATGACTCGGATCAGCTAGGCGTTCCGATATCGTTGACCGATGTAGACATCGAAAGATTCATAGCGTTTGAGCACGAGTTCTCTAACGTCGAAATCAATGGTGCCTATAGCAACGACAGCCTAGACATATCACTCGAATCAGAGGAGTTTAGCGGCACGATCGTCAAGCAACCTAGTCAGGCACACATGGAGATTCAGGCTTCGCAGCTACGTTGGTCGTTCGCTAGCGGCAACAACGGTGTCGATCCCCTCGACGTCGCGGTGATGTCACAAATAAAACCGACTAAGGTCAGAATCGACGAATTGCTACTTCAGTCTGATGATCTAACGTTTGAGTCATGGGGTCAGTGGGAGTTCACGATTTCCCCTATGGATTCTGGTATTGAGGTCGCGGACCTGAGGGCCGATGCCCGTGGATTACGGATTGAATCGTTTGCTCCAATCACGTGGCGCCGTGACGCCAACAAGACTGCGTTCAACGGCAAGATCCATGGCGAGAATCTAGGGTCGATCTTAGAGGCATGGGACTTCGACGCAAGTGTTGAAAGCGAACAATTTGAAGTCAACGCAGATATTCAATGGCCGGGTTCGCCTATGGCTATGGATATCGAAAACGCGTCAGGTCAATTCGAAGCCACCGCAAGTAGCGGAAGGTTTCTCGAAATCGATCAAGGCGGCGACGTGCTACGACTCATCAGTCTCTTGAACTTCTCAAAAATACTAAATCGCCTCGCGCTCGACTTCAAGGATGTCACGCAAACAGGTCTTCACTACGATTCCGCGAGTATGGCTGTCACGCTAGAAGAAGGTCTGATTTCCTTCAAAGAACCATTACGAATCGATGGTCCGAGCGCCCGTCTGCGATTAGCCGGAGTCGTAGACACCCGCACCGGTGAGCTCGATAACGATTTGACGGTGAGAATCCCCTTACACAAGGGTCTTCAAACGTACGTTGCCTACCTCGCAGCGACCAACCCACCAGCAGCATTCGCATATTTACTCGGCGCTCTGATCATTAGTGAACCTCTCAAAGCGTTACTCACCGCACAATACGACATCACCGGTGACTTAGATAACCCGATTCTTACCCGAGTGGCGATTACGCCCACACAAGCAACCCAGGTTGCCACGCCATAACGAAGAGAGCTTCGGCGTTAATCCGTTAAATACTTGGAGTTTGAGACTTTTTCAGTGACGCATCATGTCTGACTCCACGGCACAATCACGCCAAGCTCTTCTTGAGCAAGCAGAACTGACAGATCAGGACCTCGCTCTCAATGTAAGTGACATGATGAACCGGCAGATTGACGATGCGGAACTCTTCATTCAGCACAACCGTAGTGAAGCATGGGCACTTGAAGATGGTAAGGTCAAAGACGGCAGTTTTTCAGTGAGTCAAGGTGTCGGCGTACGCGCTATTACTGGTGAGAAAACCGGATTCGCTCACACCAACGAACTTAATGAACGTGCCTTGCGCAAGGCGTGCACAATGTCGGCATCTATCGCCGACCGAGGCGGCAACCGTCGTGCGGAGACGCCTGAGGCAGTGCCATTTCGACGTCTGTATGCCGGCGGTGACCCAACCGCAGGTGTGACCAACGACGACAAGGTTCGCTTCCTATCCGAGCTCGATCACTTCACTAGGTCACTTGACCCACGTATCGTGGAGGTGTCCATTAGCATCCGTGGTTCAACAGATCGAGTGCTTGTATACGGAAGTGACGGCACCAATCAGTTTGATGATCGGCCTTTGGTTAACTGCAGGATTCACGTGATTGCCAAGGACGGCGACCGCACCGAATCCGGTACCGAAGGCTCTGGAGGCCGCTACCCATTGGATACGTTTTTTGTCGACGATTTCGCGACGACCAAAGATATGGCACGGGAAGCGGTCCGAATGGCGGTCACGAAACTTGATTCCGTTCCCGCTCCAGCAGGTGAAATGCCAGTGGTACTTGGTCCTGGATGGGCAGGCGTGTTACTCCACGAAGCCGTCGGCCATGGTCTCGAGGGCGACTGCGAACGCAAACACACCTCGTGCTTCGCAGGCAAAATCGGGGAGAAAGTGGCGAGTGAACTCTGTACGGTCGTAGACGACGCCACGCTTGAGCATCGACGCGGTTCGCTAAGCATTGACGACGAAGGTACTCCAGGTCAGCGTACCGTGCTCATCGAAGACGGTATTCTGCGAGGGTTTATGTGGGACAAACACAACGCGATCCTCACAGGGAACCAAAGCACAGGAAACGGGCGTAGGGAGAGTTTCGCCAGTTTGACAATACCACGCATGACAAATACCTTCATGCTCGCTGGCGAGAGCGATCCTGAAGACATTGTGCGCAGCGTGACCAAAGGCGTCTATTGCAGCGCGTTTTCAGGGGGGCAAGTTGACCCTTCGAGCGGTCGATTCGTCTTCGCGACAACCGAGGCCTATCTCATCGAAGACGGAAAACTCACAAGCCCGATACACGGATGCATGTTGACAGGCTATCCGTGGGATGTCATGAACAGTATTACCATGGTCGGATCGGACTTCGCTCTGGATCCGGGTGTCGGCACGTGTGGCAAACAAGGTCAAGGTGTTCCTGTCGGAGTCGGTCAGCCAACCATAAAGGTTGAGCAGATAACCGTCGGAGGTACCTCAGCGTGACTTCCGATACGGCAGCATCGGACGCGATCGAGCTCCACGACGAAAACGTCGCGACAGAGCTTTCTGCAATCGTTGAGCAGTTACTCGCCGAAGCTAAGAAACAGGGGGCACACGAGTCTTCCGCAACCGTTTCCGACTCGATTTCAGTTGAGGTGTCAGCACGAGAACGCGATATTGAGAACATTGCATATGAGCAAGGCCGAGCGTTTCGCGTCACGGTATATGTCGATCAGCGGGAAGGTACAGCCGTAACTTCAGATGTCACCGACGCCGCGATAAGAAATACAGTAGAACAAGCAATGAGTATTGCGCGTTACACGGAAGCGGATCCGTGCAATGGTCTCCCAGATCCAGACCGACTCGCAACTGAATTCCAGAATCTCGAACAGTCCTTTCCACAACCGGTAGACATCGAGCAGCTAAAGCTTGATGCGCTATTGGCGGATACGACAACGCTTGACTACGACCCTCGCATCATGCCGGCTCACGGCGCAAGTGCATCACAAACCGAAACTTGCGCCGTTCGGGGGAATTCACTCGGTTTCTTGAATGCGAATCGATATACCGTCTACGGTCGTTCAGCAACGGCGCTAGCTCGTTCTGATTCCGGCATGCAAACCGATTATTGGTATGATCAGAATTGCCAATCTGAATGTGTTGAATCAGCCGATTTCATCGGCCGTAAAGCAGCCGAACGAGCGATTCGGCGCTTGGATCCGAAACCTATCGAAACCGGCACCTATCCCGTAATGTATGACCGGTGGACGGCACCTTCCCTGCTTTCCCCTTTGCTCGATGCGATCAGCGGCGGCACTCTTTACCGTCAAGAATCGTATCTACAAGATTCGCTCAATACGCAAGTTGCAACGAAAAGCATGTCTTTGCGCGAGTATCCGCACATTCACAAGCGAATACAAAGTCGCAATTGCGATGCCGATGGTGTGAGCACGACCGAACATACGATCATTGAAGGCGGTGTTGTAAACACCTATTTACTCGGTACTTATTCTGCTAGGCGTCTGGAACTCACTAGCACAGGGCACGCCGGTGGCGTCACGAACGTCCACGTTGAGACGGAATTCACACCGATTGATGAGCTACTGAAAGAGATGAAACGGGGTTTATTGGTAACGTCACTTATCGGTTCTGGTACCAATCTTGTTACGGGTGACTATTCCTGTGGCGCGGCTGGCTTCTGGATCGAAGACGGCGAAATAGCCTACCCAGTGGACAACGTGACGATCGCTTCAAATTTAGACCTTATGTATCGAGGAATCGTAGGATTCGGTGACGATACACAAAATCGCGGCACGTTTAAGACAGGATCAATCCTGGTTGACTCAATGACAGTTGCCTCGAATTAGATCAGCTAGTCTGTCGACGGTTATTCGGGCTCCTCGAATTTCGATGCGATCAGCTGTGTGATCGCACACATCGCAGCATCTTCTTCTTCGCCGTCCGTTTGCAGCAAGACTTGAGCGCCTCGCTGTGCAGCGAGCTTAAGAACGCCCATGATGCTTTTGGCGTTTTGTAAATCATCTTCGGTGAGCCCTATTTTCACCTGACAGGGAAACGTCTTCGCAAGTGCTACGAGCTTTGACGCCGATCGCGCGTGAATTCCTAGCTTATTCACGATCGCTACCCGTTCAACGATCATGAGCCTTACTCAATGCCCTCACGATGCCGAACGATCAGGTCGGGATATTGACTACGGAAGTGAGTTGCTAAACGTTCCACCATGTAAACCGAACGATGTGTTCCGCCGGTGCAGCCAACACCAACGGTTACATATACCCGTCTCTGGTTCGACAGACATCCTCAAAGAAATCATCGACTACCGCGCTCTCATCTAGAAAGACTTTGATTCGGTGGTGTAGACCATTGAATTGACGTAAATCCTCACGCCAATACGGGTTTGGTAAACATCGAGCGTCGAACACAATATCAGTGTCGATCGGTACCCCGTATTTGTAACCAAAGGACTGAAAAAGCAACGAAATTTCAGTGCTTGAATGACCGGCAATTCGCTCCTTCGTCAGAGTATCTAGTTCGTGTAACGTCCGATTGGTCGTATCGATCCTCAAATCGGCTATCTCAGCAATCGGATCAAGAACCTGTTTTTCGTGTGCGATCGCGTCCTTGAGGACACTGAATTGCGCATCCAACGGGTGCCGACGACGCGTATCACTGAATCGTTTCACCAACACTGAGTCACTGGCATCTAGATAAATGAGACGAGGCGCTTGCTCATCCGCCTTCAATTGTTCAATATACGTGGGAAGCGCAGCTAACTGCTCCGGCGAATTTCTGACATCGATGCAGACCGCCAAATCGGGGGCTTCTTCACCAGGTCGAGATGCCTCCCTTGTTATATGTTGCACTAGCAAACTCGCCGGAAAGTTGTCAATGCAGTTGAATCCAGAGTCTTCTAGTGCATGAAGTACAGTGCTCTTACCTGAACCAGAACGTCCGCTAATAATCAGACTCCTCAAGCTTCTGTCTCCGCAAGGAGTCCACGACTGAAGACATCAAAAAGAACATCACTTGAATCTGCCGCTAAGAGTTGCTTCAAGCGCTCTTCATCTTCAATCAATCTCACAACAAGCCGTAATACTTCCAGTGCTTCATCGGTAGCATCCTGAGGAAAGCACATACCGATCATCAATCTAACCTCATCGCCACCGAAATCAACCGGGTGGCTGGCGCGAGTCTTAAGCAATGATCCAATTGGAGTCGGGCACCCTTCTATGCGACAGTGAGGAATCGCAACAGATGAGTCATCGAGTACGGTTGAGCCTTGACGCTCTCGCTCTTGGAGTTTAAAAAAAATCTCTCGGTAGGGCGTTTGGCTATTTCCCGTAGCCAGAAGTTCGGCGAGTTGGTGTAATGCGGTCTTCCTCGAAGGCAATTCGTCGACAACAGCAACTCGATCTAGCGATAGGAACGCTTTGTAGTCAATCATCAATCACTATGGAGCGTAATGAATAGAGTGGGCGTTCCTATGATCTTGTGCCAGTCATTTCTCGGCAGCTACGATGCCGATTGAACGCGATGACTGCTGATTTTCTCTTTGTACTTTACGACTTGACGGTCCAACTTGTCAGTCAGTGCGTCAACTGCCGCGAATGGCTCGGGGGCTTGTGCGTCCGCAAATATCTCTGTGCCCGACGCATGAAGCGTCGCTTCTGCTCGATAACCACGTCTCACTTGCGAGAAAATGACATGTACACTAGAGATGTGGTCGAAATGACGCTCAAGCTTCGCAAATCGCTTTTCAACATATTCCTTGAGTCGCTTTGACGGATGGGTATGGTGGCCACTGAGGCTAATTTGCATCACTCATGCTCCCTGTCACGTTACACCGTCCTATCAGTTCCATTCTAACGAACAATCTCTCGCGTGTATGAAAGTAAGTGGAACATCGCTTACGCTACGCGTCGACGCTCCTTGGATGATGGGATCGCTAGCGATTCACGATATTTGGTCACCGTACGACGCGAAATTTCGATATCGCTTTTCTTCAATCGTTTTGAAATTTCCTGATCCGAGAGGGGGCGCCGCGGATCTTCACCTTGAATCAGGTTCTTCAACACCGCGCGGATCGCGACACCCGAGTGTTCCTTGCCAGGTTGATTGCCAACACGGTTGGAAAAGAAGTACTTCAACTCGTAAGTGCCGCGCGGGGTTTCTAGATATTTCCCGGTCGTGAGGCGTGAAACGGTTGAGTTGTGAAGACCCACTTCGTCCGCCACATCCGCTAGTAGCAGAGGCTGCATCGCACCTTCTCCCTGATCGAAGAAAGCCTGCTGCTTTGCGACAACGACCCAAAGTACCCGCATTACATTGAAGTTGCGGAAACGCAAACTCGACAGAAACAACTTTGCACGACTATGGCATTCCTGCAGATACTCTCGGTCAGTAGCGTTTGTTGAACTAGTGTCCTCGCTACGAGATTTGCGCCCGACTGCTTGACGATATTCAGCGTACCAATCGGAAATCTTCAATGACGGGACATAGTCGTCAAGCATCTCGACTTGCCACGTATCACCTACTTTGCGAATTCGGGCTTCTGGCTTCACGTACTCGATACGTTCATGCGCGTAGCTCGACGCTGGTCTAGGGTTGAGGTGTTTGATGAATTCGACTGCATCTCTTGCGACGCGGGCTTCGATCTGCAACTTAGGCGCAATCTCTTGATATCGCTGGCTTGACAAACTATCGAACGCATCCCGAAGCACGTGCATCGCAGCAGGTGCTCGTTTGTCCGACTCTGCTAGAGCACGCGTTTGAATCATCAAGCACTCACGTAATGTGCGAGCACAAACACCGAGCGGCGAAAAGCCCTGAATGAGGATGAGACGCTACTAACTCTTGTACTTCAGCAAGTAACTCGTCATCGGACAACATGACGAAGCCATCCTCATCGAGGAGCTCAAAGACAATTTCCGCAATCTGCGACTCTTTCTCGGTACATCGTGTTAGTCTGAGCTGGTCACACAGATGATCGATTAGGGAGTCAGATTTTGAGCGATTCTCTAGCACCGCTGACAAATCCGTATCGGTCGACTCCCGCGGTGAGGTGAGATGTGTTAGCTGATCGTCCCACTCAATATCGCGTTCGATCGACTCATCGGGGTCCAGTCTGTCAAACTGCTCGGGTACTTCGTCAAGTTGGTCTTCACCGGGATCAATCTGATTCATCGATCGGTTCGTGCGAATTTTCCGATTCAACTTGGGATTCGTCGACTTCCAACAGCGGATTCTCGGCCAGTTCCTGTTCGATTGCGGAGGCTAGCTCTAGTTTGGTCATCTGTAATAAATGGATCGACTGCCCCATCCTGGGTACAGTTCGATTGCGAAGCGCAACCGTTTGCTGAAAACCGGTCCGCATCGCGCTCATAGTTTGAACTCTTCGCCGAGATAGACACGACGCACTTGTTCGTTCGCTAGGATCGCATCAGGATCGCCGTCTGCAATGATGTGACCATCACCGACGATGTAAGCGCGATCACAGATGTCAAGTGTGTCGCGGACGTTATGGTCCGTGATGAGTACGCCGATTCCATAACTCACTAAACGACGTATGTTTTCCTTGATGTCGTTAACTGAAATCGGATCGACACCGGCAAATGGTTCGTCTAGCAACATAAAACGGGGCGCTGTCGCGAGGGCACGCGCGATTTCTAGTCGTCGTCGTTCGCCACCAGAGAGACGTTCTCCGCGTGTATCTTGAAAACCCGTAAGCTGAAACTCTTCCAGCAAACGCGCCATGGTGCTTTTGCGTTCGGACTTAGCTAGATCACGACGTAGTTCCAGAACGGCCATAAGGTTGTCACGTACAGTCAATCGCCTAAACACGCTGGCTTCTTGCGGCAGATACCCTAATCCTTGCCGCGCTCTAACGTGCATAGGTGCGCTAGATACATCAACATCATTTACCGTGATCGTGCCAGAATCCATCCTCACCAGCCCAACGATGCAGTAGAAGCA
>JAGWBO010000033.1 GCA_021295855.1 Pseudomonadales bacterium
TAACGCTCCTCCGTGACCCTCTAGCACCCGTTCATCCCCACGCGGACTCAGGCACGCTGAGATCTCACTCACGTTCTGTTGTCGACAACGCACATCCACTCGCTGTCCGTCTAACTCGACATTCTTGATTAACAACGGCGGCATTTGATACTCAGAATCGCAATACAACAATAATGCACCATCTTCCACGTCAACCTTTTGTCGATCTGAATCTCCTTACGCTAACGAAGCAGGAATTACTGCTGAAATTAGGATCTGCCGCAGCATGCGAAGAGCTCAGTCCAGTAGCAGGTGTATGCGGCGTACTCGTCACGGGCGAATTGAACGAAACAACACCGC
The DNA here is from genome assembly GCA_021295855.1 of Pseudomonadales bacterium. GTDB lineage: Bacteria > Pseudomonadota > Gammaproteobacteria > Pseudomonadales > Azotimanducaceae > Bin55. The sequence continues at coordinate 340 of JAGWBO010000033.1, forward strand.
TAAAACCACCATGCCCTGTCATATCGACGAACGCTCGAAGCAGCTCAGATCTAATCGATGTTTGCGTCGAGAGCGATCAATCTTTAGCACTGTTGACCGAAGGAATAGAACGCAGTCCGATTGCTGCAGCGACCCTCGTAGGGTTGACGCGCGTCAACGCACGGAGTTCGATCGCCGATGGTCTTTGCGCTGAGTCACTTGCATACTCGGCGTTACAGCATAGCGCTCAGTTTGAGGATTGGCTTGCAAACGACAAACCTACGAATGTCAAGCAGTTCGCAGATCCAGCGATCCTCATCGACCGGTCTGGCAACGCACTGACGCTGACATTGAATCGCCCAGCGAATCGCAACGCCTGGTCGACTGCGATGAGAGACGCACTAGCGGAACATCTTCAGTACGCGCTTGAGGACGACTCGATCTCGCACATTACCATCCGAGCAAACGGACCTAGTTTCAGTGCTGGTGGGGATCTGACTGAGTTCGGCTCTGCGCGTGACGCAGGTATCGCTCACGTGTCAAGGCAAACGAGAAGTCCCGCGGTCTTGATGTATCTACTCAGCAAAAAAATCACGGCTATCGTGCATGGTGCTTGTGTCGGCGCCGGAATCGAGCTTCCTGCATTCGCCGGTCATGTCACGGCTCGATCTGATGCTTTCTTCCAGCTACCCGAAGTACGTTTCGGTCTCATCCCGGGCGCCGGTGGGACAGCGAGCATGTTGAAACGAATCGGGAGATCCCGATTCAATTACATGGCACTTACGGGCGACCGTATCAACGCTAGTACCGCGCTCAAATGGCAACTCATTGACGAAATAGATGACAAGCCAAATGTTTAGCGAGGAGCAATCAACCCGCGTCCTGGAGATTGGCAACTACTCGGCTGGTTACGCTGGCAAGCTATTCGCCCATGCAGGTTGCGACGTTGTCCGCATTGAGCCAGAACATCGCAAAGCATGCTGGGTTTCGTCCCGAGCGATGGACCTATTCCTTCACCATGACAAACGGCGAGTACGCACTTTCGATCGCGAGCTCATTGCAAATCTTGCGAACAAGGCAGACGTCGTTCTCGTGGACGGTGAGTCTGCTGACGAGGTCTTGGCCATAGGTTTCGAGAGCTGGCAAACAGCCATCAAGGTTGCGATCACACCGTTTGGCATGACCGCTATCCTAGCATTGGGTGGGTACACCAACCTCATGGGTGATCCCGACCGCGCACCTTTGACGCTACCTGGTCATTACGTTGATTTTCAGAGCGGCGGCTACGCATACACCGCCGCAAGTTCATGTCTGCTCGGGAGACACAAAGACACGATTGACATCGGTATGCTCGAAGTGATCATGTCACTTAGCCAGTTCACGACAGTGATGTGGACTTGCGCACAGACCGTGCGCTCGCGCCATGGTAACGATTTCTGGTCAGTGGTTCCTACCACGCTCTTTCGCTGTAAAGATGGGTGGGTCTATATCAACATCGTGCCGGGATTCTGGGATCCGTTCACCACCTGTTTAGATTTGCCAGAACTGACACTTGATCCGCGCTTCCTCACCAACGATCTACGCATGAAGAATCGGGACGCGTTACATGAGATCATCGCAGACGTGTTTATTCAATGGTCTCGGAGTGAAATCCAACAGCGTGCCGAAGTAGCACGCATTCCATTAGGGGCTGTTCTCTCGTTCCCTGAGGTTCTAAACGACCCCCATCTCAACGAACGCAGCATGTGGCAACGAATCAACTACAACGATGGCGATTCGGTTTTGTCACCCCGACCGCCATTTGTCATGTCAGCTATCAAGCGCGATGTGTTAGCGCTAAGCGAACCCAAGGATGCGATGGATGGCTAAAGGTCCACTTGAAAACGTAAGGATTCTCGACCTCACGCATGTATGGGCTGGCCCGCTCGCAACTCGAATATTGGGTGATCTTGGTGCTCAGATCCTCAAGGTTGAACCACCCATGGGTCGTGGTCCGCAGGTGTACCCTACTGTACCGCTAGGCGGGTTCATAGGTGGCGTACCAGGCGACGAACCCTGGAATGTGAATGCGGTATTCGTCAAACTGATGCGAAATAAGAAGAGTCTCGCGCTCAACCTTAAGACAGAAACTGGAAGATCCGCGTTTCTCGAGCTCGTCGCAGTTTGTGATGTGGTCATCGAGAACTTCTCCGCACGGGCGATGGTGGGTTTACGTCTCGACTACGAACATCTCAAGCAAGTCAATCCGCAAATCATTCATGTGGCGATGCCTGGCTACGGCTTGTCGGGTCCATACAGTGAACGTGTTGCATTCGGACCGACCGTCGAGCCAATGTCGGGACTAACATCGGTCATGGGATACAGCGCTGACGAGCCACGAGCCACGGCGATGGCGATACCTGACCCAACTTCTGCTGTCAACGCAGCTGCTGCCGTGGTTACTGCGTTGCGGTTGCGAGAGCAGACGGGCGAAGGCCAATTAGTTGAGATGTCGCTCCACGAATCAGCAACATCTTATGCAGGGCCTTGGCTGATCGACACACAGCTCGGACACGAACCTGAGCGAATCGGTAATCGACATCCCAAGCTAGCACCGCACGGTATCTATCCATGCGAGGGGGAGGACGACTGGGTAGCAATCGGATGTCGCACTGATAGTGAATATCGAGCGTTGTGTGACATCGGCGATTTGCCTTTAGATCGCGGTTGGACTTTAGAAGATCGCCTGGCGAACCAGAATGTCTTAGACGAAGCGATTGTGAAATGGACGCGCACCCTACCACACGAGTCAGTCGTCGACTCACTGTGCGACGCGAATGTTCCTACCGGAAAGGTTTTAGATACCGCAGGCATGCTCGTCAATCCGCACAGTATTTCGCGAGGATTTTTCGTTCCACTCGAGAAAGGAACACCAATGCCAGGTAATCCAATCAAAATGGACGCCATCTCAAGTGAAGATTGGGAACCATGTCCCAAACTAGGCGAGCACAACGAACAAGTGCTGTCTGAGTGGCTTGACTACGAACCTGATCAAATCCAAACACTGTACGACGACGGCGTAATCGTCAATCGGCCGCCACGTTAAGTGGACCTCGAGGTAATCAGCCTAAAAGGTACCGATATAGATTGGACGTCAACTCGCTCCACACAGAAAGCGAGGTGCGATCGACGTGCGACGACATCAATAAGCCTGAGCCGGCAACCAGGTAACAAGCGATGCGAAGTAAAAGATTAGACCAAGCCCAATTAACTGTAATACGATAAACGGACTGACGCCTTTATAGATCGTGGTCGCCTGTAGATCAGGTGGCGCGGAGCCTTTTAAATAGAAGATCGCGAATCCGACTGGAGGCGTAAGGAAGCTTGTTTGCAGGCACACCGCGAATAGGACCGTGAACCAAATCGGATCGAAGCCAAGCGCTACGACGACGGGTGATACCAGTGGCAGAATGATTAAGGTCAGTTCGATCCAATCGAGAAAGAAACCCAACAGGAACGTACAGAAAAGAATCGTGATAACGACTCCCGTTGGACCAAACGGTAGATTCAGCAGTGTCCGTTCGATCAGTTCATCGCCACCTAGACCGCGAAGTACCAACGAAAACGCCGTCGCACCGATCAAAATCGCAAAGATAAATGCGGTGGTCTTGGTGGTTTCCGTCAGCACTTCTTTGAATACGGGTAGATCCAGCTTCCGCTTCCACAACGCCAACAGTAACGCGCCGAACGCACCTACTCCAGCTGCTTCTGTGGGCGTCGCGATACCAAAAAAGATACTGCCAAGTACGCCAAGGATCAATGCCGCGGGTGGAAGAATCGCAAGAATCAGGCGTTGCAGCTCTTTAAAGTCGAACGATTCTTCGCCCGGAAGTTTTGGTGCGAAATCGGGCTTGATCCATCCCAACACGACGATATAGAGGATATAGAGCGAACCCAGCAGCAAGCCTGGGAACACGGCACCTAGAAATAGGTCGCCGACCGGCATCGCCATGCGGTCTGCCATCAACACCAGCATGATGCTCGGCGGGATCAAGATGCCTAAAGTACCGACCGCACAGACAGTTCCAGACGCCAACATCGGCGCATAGCCTTGTCGCAGCATCACGGGCAGACCAAGTAGCGCGAGCAGCACCACCGACGCGCCGATGATCCCGGTCGTGGCTGCCAACAGCACGCCGATCAGTGTCACAGATATCGCGAGTCCGCCATTCACACGACGAAAGAGTTTCGCGAAGCTTGTCATGAGTTCGCTGGCGATGCCTGAACGATCCAACAACAATCCCATGAATATGAACATAGGTAACGCGACCATTACCCAGTTTTCCATGACATTCCATACCCGATCGACCGTAATCGACGTGTAGAGCCAATCCACACCCGTGAATAGACCTAGATCGATATCCACGATGATGGCAATGCATGTGATTAACACCGCCAAGCCCGCCAAGATCCATGCAACCGGAAAGCCAGTGAAGACCAATAGGATGAAGGCGAAGAACATCGCCAGTGCTAGTACTTCGTTAAGTTCCACGCGCGAATAAACCAGCATATAGCCGCGAGAGCCTTGAGAGTGCAGCTAGCAGTAGCAATGCAAAACCGATAACCAAGAATGATTTGATGAACCAACGAAATGGCAAACCTCCCGGCGACGCAGAAATCTCACCTATATTGAAGCTGTAGATGAAGAAATCCCACCCGTACCAGAGCATGACGAGGCAAAACGGCACGACGAACAGCAATAACCCGTAAAAGTCGATCCAAAGACGCGCGCGGGGTGACAGTCGTTCGTGGAACACGTCTACGCGGATGTGCGCGTCGACGACCAACGCGTAGCCGATGGTCAACATGAAACCCATGGAATAAAGGTGCCACTGCAGTTCTTCGAACTCAATCCGGCCCTGATCAAACAGGTATCTCGAAAGCACGTTGATTACGATCACCGCCATCAAGATGACCCAAATAACGGAAACGCCTTGCGCAATTCGGCTCAGTGCCGGGTCGACTATCCGGGATAGCCGCGTGCTAGGTAAATCCACTCAAAAGTCCCGCGGAAGGTAAGCAAACTTCTTCCAGTGTGCGTAGTCAGCTCGGAAATCAGTTTGTGATTCGTAGATACGTTGGAAGTCCGCATCGTTCGCTGCTTCCTCCGCCATCACTTCGTCAGAAAGACGATTCAGTTCTCGCAGCACATCTTCAGGAAGGTAGTTTGCCGTCACGCCTTTTTCCGCAAAACTTGCGATGATCGGTCCCTGAACTGCTTCCGCCTTTGCTAGATTGCGGGTCACCCCTGCTGTGCACGCGGTTTCCACAATGCTCTGTTCTTGTAAAGTCAGACTGTTCCATTGATCCATATTCACAGTCAGGTGAATCGAGGTGAACACTTGATGCCAACCCGGGAAATAGTTGAGTTTCGCGACGCGATCGAAACCCAATGATTGATCGACATTTGGCAATGAGTATTCAGTGGCATCGATTGCGCCTTTTTCGAGAGCCTGAAAGATTTCCGCGCCTGGGATCATCGTGACAGATGCTCCGGTACGCTCGATGACTTTCCCGCCAAGTCCCGCAAATCGAATTTTCAAGCCGCGAAGATCATCAAGCGAATTGATCGGCTCTCGGAACCAGCCGGCCGTTTCCGGTCCGATGAGTCCGCACAGTAAGACGTGAACCCCGTCCCGTGCATAAAGTTCCTGAGCAAGCTGCTCCCCACCACCTTCGAACCACCACGACGAGAACTCCCAAGGTTCTAGACCAAAAGGAACGGCGCCTAAAAGTGGCGATGCTGGAATCTTGCCTTGATCGTACCCTAACCAGGTGTAGCCTGCGGGGATTTTCCCTTCCCGCACAGCATCAACGATTTGGAATTCCGGTACGATCTCTTTTGGCTCAGCGATCAGAAACTCGAAATTACCGTCTGACAACGAGCTCACCAAGCCCGCAACATAAATGATGTTGTCGCCAAGCACCTCAAGATTAGTAGGGAAGGACACCGGCACGCGCCATCGTTTTGTAGCTCTTCCAGACGTATCGACGACCTGACGTGAGCTATCGGTTTCACCGTCCGATACCGAATACCAGAGCGGAAATCGAACCACAAGCGCGAGAACTAACCCTATTACAAAAGCCACCACAACGAGCAGCGACACCTCTCGTCGAGTCAAACGAGTGTCCTTCTAAGAAGTCGGATTGACGGTGAAATAGAGCCGTCGAGGCGTCATGCTAGCACACGCGATGAAGAGGTCAGAACTATGTATGGCGAGCACGCTGTGAACGCGTGAACATCGTTATGATTTCGGTCGTGAAGGCCGATAAATAAGCGGCTTCGTAGGGGCGTTCGACGTCCAGGGAAGGGAAATCAACATGGCTGCTGAACAGGAACCTCTCACGTTCGAGGTTTACAAAGAAAACCTTCAAGATCTATGGGCCGAATGGGAAATCGACGTTCATCAGGACCCATACTCAATCCCGCTCGATGACTTCATCTGTGCACACCCTTATTTGTTCCGCGAAAATACCGTCATGCCGTATTTCGAGCGGCTGCGGAAAGAAGAACCTGTGCACTTTACCGAGGAGTCACCCTTCGGTCCGTACTGGGATATCACGAAATATCGCGATATCGTCGAGATCGAGAAGGATTTCAAGACATTCTCATCAGAAATGCGGCATGGTGGCATCCAACTCGGAGGTATCAAGTACGACACGCCAGACCCGACATTCAGCTTGCCTATGTTCATTGCGATGGATCCTCCTAAACACGACGAACAGCGCAAGATCATTCAACCGCGCTTTACGCAGCGAGCATTACAAGAGCTCGAAGGCGACATCCGACGTCGTGCCGAATCCATCCTGGACGGATTGCCGCGCAATGAGACGTTCAATTGGGTTGAACACGTTTCTAGAGAGTTAACCGGGCAGATGCTCGCCCAATTATTTGATGTGCCACAAGCAGATCGGCACAAACTCCTTGAGTGGTCAGACACGATCCAAAATGCGTCGAACATCGAATATTTCGAGACCATCGAAGACGCGTTCAAAGTTCTTTGGGAGTGTCATGCGTACTTTGCTGAAGTCTGGCAGGAAAAACTGAAGCAAGAAAAACCCGGTAACGACCTTATTTCAATGCTGGCGTTTGGCGAAGCAACGAAAGACATGCCTCCCAATGAATTCCTAGGCAACATACTGCTGCTGATCGTTGGTGGCAACGACACAACACGCAATAGCATCAGCGGCGGCGTATTAGCGCTAAATCAGTTCCCCGCCGAGTACGAAAAACTGAAGAGCAATCACGACCTGATACCCAACATGGTGTGCGAGATGATTCGATTTCAAACTCCGGTCGCACACATGGCTCGAACGGCGTTGAAGGATGTCGAGTTTAACGGGAAGACGATTCGCGAAGGCGACCGTGTCGCGCTCTGGTACATCTCCGGAAACCGCGATGATGAGGTAATTCCAAATCCGGATGAGTTCATCATTGATCGAGCCAACGCTCGTAGCCATCTCTCGTTCGGCTTCGGCATTCATCGATGCTTGGGCAATCGACTCGGCGAGATGCAATTGAGAGTCCTGTGGGAGGAAATCGAGAAGCGATTCGACCGGATTACATTAGATGGCGACCCGGTTTACCTCCAATCTTCGTTCATTCATGGGATTCGTGAGTTACCGGTGCGCATCCCGGCTTAATCCACTGAACGTCAACTTAAGCAAACGAAAGAGACCGTGATTAAGCCATGACCCAACCAAACGTACTCTTTCTTATGACGGATCAGCAACGCGCGGATGCAATGAGTTGCGCGAGCGACATTCCGTGGGTGAAAACGCCGAATCTGGACCGAATCGCAGCGGAGGGGGCGCGCTTTACCAATTGCTCAACAACGACACCGATTTGCATACCCGCACGAGTTACTCTCGCAACTGGACTCTACCCCCATAACACGCATGTTTGGAACAACCTGCAATACGCGTTACCCGAAACCGCGCAAACCTGGATGCGCGTACTCCAAAACATGGGTTATCGAACTAGCATCTTTGGGAAAACGCACCTACACCCACATCGAGGCGATCTACGCGATCGCGAGTATCTTCTACACGCATGGGGACTTGACGACGTCGATGAGATTGGCGGTCCACGAGCAAGTGCCGCCGTCATGAGTCACATGACCGCTCGATGGGAAGAGAAAGGGTTGCTAGAAGCCTACCGTGCCGATTTCGCAGAACGTTTTGCAAATAAACCGCACGTAGCGCGACCATCAGTATTGCCACTAGAGGAATACGCGGACGTTTACGTAGGACAGCAAGCGAAGCAATATCTATTGGCGTACGATCGCGATCAACCATGGTTTTGCTGGGTTACATTCGGCGGTCCCCACGAACCATGGGACGCACCAGAACCTTATGCGAGCATGTACGATCCCGCCGCGATGCCCGAACCTAAGCCGCGACCCATTGAAAAAGATTCCAATAGACGACCACAAGGTTGGTTGGATGAGTTCATGGAGCGCAGAACTCCCAAGTTCGACGAAGGCGATCAAGCCGCAATGCGCGCTAATTACGCTGGTAATGTCACGCTCATCGATGACCAGATTGGCGAAATACTCGAAACCATTGAGCAACGAGGCGAACTAGATAACACCATCATCGCATTTACTTCCGATCATGGTGAAATGAACGGAGACTGGGACTTGATTTACAAGAGCAATTTCTTGGATAGCTCAGCAAGAGTGCCGTTACTGTTCCGGTCGCCGAAAACTATGAAAAACGGTGGTAAAGTAATCGATGCACCGGTCGAGAATGTCGATCTTGGTCCTACCGTGATTGAGTTGGCTGGTGCCGAGTTGGATTACCAACAATTTGGTCAATCGCTAGTCTCTTCTTGGGAATCGGATGCACCACTTGAACGAACCGGTATGTCTCAGATTAACGGTGAATTCATGATTACCGACGGCGAATTCAAAATGATGCTAAACCGTGAAGGCGAGCCTTATTACCTTCTACGTCAACAAAAAGACGAATTCGAATCTCACAATTACGTCAATGGCGATGTGCCGCGCGACATCATCACGGACCTACGAGGCAAATTGATCGAGCGAATCGCCCAATCGCAACTAGACTCGCCGTGGTATTAGGTCAGAGACTTATATCTGTCTAATCAACAATGGGTCACAGTTCTCTCCGACTGAAGCTGGTGACCTGACGACTACGCACGTACATTCTGCCCGTATGTGATAATTCTTGAATCCCAATTTCGAACACACTATGAACGCACCTAACGTCGCTTCACAAGCAACCATGTCCGACCAACGCGCCGACACGGACGCGTATGTACCTTCTTTTGAACTCACGAAAGGCCAAGCAGCGCCTATCGCCTCGAACGGCGGCATTTCGTATATGACGTTCGATAAGAACGGCGACGCAGGTACTGCCGTGGCGATGCAGGACGCATTTCGTCTCATGGAACAAGGCGAAGGTCAAGCTGTCATCGACATGATCGAAAACGCACCACCAGGTCCGATCGAGACGAAATGGGGCAAGGGCTTTCGTACGTACGACGAATGCATGGACTACATTCGCGAGTCCAACATCGAAGCTCCAGAGGGTGGCGTCGCGTTGCCGCTACGGTATACCGTTCACGAGCAGCCTTCCTACTCGATCGTGTCATCGAATTCATTCTGGCGCGATCCTTCTCGCGAAGAGGATGCTAAGAAGGTACGTATTGAGGAGCGTGATATTGGACGCAGGTGCCTCTATTTCCCGCAGGTGTTGCGCGACGCAAGACGCATGGAAGAGTATTACTCAGGGCTCTCCCCTACCAGTGCAGAATGCATGGATCGGCTTGGTGTTTCATTGGCGCACCTCGACTCGAAGTGCGGAAACTTCTACGACTCAGAGGAAGTAGAACGCGTCTTTTACCCAGAAATTGAACAGTTGCTGCTTGACTTCTTTCCCGGTGCCACAGACGCGCTCGTGTACAACCACGACGTCTTCAATAAGGATTACGAAGGCGACCGTCGGGAGGACCAGGACAACAAAAACCCTGGCGTGAATCTTGGATACGCCAATCTCGTTCACAATGACCTAAACGACAACAGTGGACGGGTCCGGTGCCGAGAGCTACTAACCAAGAATCTTCGCAATTTCGGTCGCACTCAACACTACACCCAAGAAGAAGCCGACGCGAAGATGTCACGGCGATTCATGTCGATCAATCTGGCAAAGCCGATGGAAACCGTCGAACAGTTTCCGTTCGTGCTGTGCGCATGGCCTTCGTTTGCCGATCAGGCCTACATCAACAACTATCGAATTTATGACGATCGAGTCGGCGAAACCACTCGATTCACATATCGTCCGGATCATGAGTGGTACTGGTTCCCGCAACAGAAGTCGACCGAAGTTTCGATGTTGAAGTGTTACGACTCAATTACGGATGGCTCTGTGTCGCGGTGGTCTTTTCACTCTGCTTGCGTTGACCCCACGGCGCCTGAAGATGCACGTTGCCGTAAAAACGTCGTTGTAAGGTCGTTCGTCTTTTTCTGAGGATCCACCCCTAGCAATGACAAGCTAGGTAAAAACGATCGTGGAAATCAAATTTCCACTATCGTTTCAAAGCCGCCGAAGATCATTCGCGTACTGTCGAAAGGCACCGGGTATTTCACCCTGTCAAACCTTTCGTCAGTTTGTGCAAGTTTCTCCAATTGAGCCATACCTCGATCACGCGTTTCTCGATCCGGCCACTCGACCCATGAAAACACGATTGTCTCGTGATCTTGCGCATTTACCGCCTTAAGAAAATCCGTCCGCGCACCTTCTTGAACGTCCTCGCCCCAACAATCCATACTTCGGATTGCACCTAGCTCTTTAAGCACCGGATTTGAGTGGCGGGCGTACTCGATAAATCGTTGTTTATCCGCGGTTGATACCGCCATAACAAAACCGTCAACGTATGCCATTTCGTCACCAGCGGAGGTAGAAGAATATCAACTTAATGCGTTGTAGTCGGTTTGAGATCCGTTGCATTTGCAGGCTCTTCGTGCGCTCACCTACGGAGGTGTACTCGATCCTATATCTCCAAGATTGTTTCGAAACCACCAAAGATCATCCGTTTACCGTCGAAAGGTACCGGATGCTTAGCCTCGTCAAATCTCTCATCTGATTGAGCTAGCTCGTGCATTCTTTCCATGCCTCGATCACGCGTTTCCTTATCTGGCCACTCAAACCACGCGAACACGATCGATTCGTCGGCCTTCGCATCGACCGCTTTACGGAAATCGGTCGTTGTTCCGTCAGGAATGTCGTCGCCCCAACATTCCATCGTCCGGGTAGCACCAAGTTCCTTGAAAAGCGGATTGATGTGGTTTGCATGTTCGATGTATTTCTGCTTGTTAGCAGTCGGCACCGCGATTACAAAGCCGTCGATATACGACACGTGACCTCCTAACCTCATCGAATCAGAACGACCAACTATAACAGCGGCTTGAAGGTCAATACTCCCTCTGTATTGCAAAATCCGAATCGATGCGCAAGGAGAGTATCACTTGAATTTAACTCTGAATTGCAACATTAAGTCTTATTGAGATATAAAAAACGGGACGGCCCATGGGCCGTCCCGTTTTATCGTCTTTGTTGAAACGTGCCAGGCGGTTGTGGCATGCTTGCGTTAACCACAACAACAAAGACATGACCTATGGCCGAAGCCATCAACCGACACCTGACACTCGTGCAACGATGCAAGATTGAGGCGTATTTGTCAAGTGGGTGGAGTCAGCGCGCCATCGCAAATCGGCTTGGTGTCTCGCCCTCGACCGTCTCCCGCGAGATTCGCCGTAACGGCATCGCTGGAGTGGGTTACGAAGCCCGGCTCGCCCAGTTGGTAGCCGTCAAGCGGCGTCGTGACGCCTCCGCGCGACCGCGCAAAGTCACGCCGCGGCATCTCGATTACATTTACGACTGCCTCCTGGCTGGCCAAAGTCCCGACGTCATCGCCCATTGCACCACGGACCCCACGGTGAAACTGTCCACCCCGTGGATCTATGAACTGCTCCGCCGTGAAGTCCAAGCCGGCGACGACGACTGGGTCAGCCTGCTCCTGCGCAAGTTTCGCAAGCGACCTGGGCCGCGACCCTCGCATGCCGGTGCCCATCTCACTCCCGCACGCGTTGACATCGACCAACGTCCAGTCGCCGTCGAGACCCGCAAGTCCTTTGGCCACTGGGAAGGCGACACCATCATCGGCGCCCGTCATCGCGGCGCGATCGTCACGCTGGTGGAACGGCAGACCCGGTTTCTGGTCTGTCGCCCCGTCCGACGTCGCACGAAGACCGCCGTCGCCAACGCGATTACGGCCATGATGTCGCCGCTCAAGGACGCGGTCAACACCATCACATTCGATAACGGCGGTGAATTCGCCGACCATGCCCGGATCGCCAAGACGCTCAACTGCCAGGTTTACTTTGCCAAGCCGTACCACGCTTGGCAGCGCGGGACCAACGAAAACCTCAACGGCGAACTGCGGCGCGTCTACCCCAAGGGGGAACCGCTTGACGACATTGACCGGACCGATCTGGCAGCGATGACCGCCGCCATCAACGCCCGTCACCGCAAGATCCTCGCCTACGACACGTCGGCTGAACGGTTCGCGCAACAACGCGCCGTTCAGCTCAAATAAGCCCTAATCTCGCCCGCGTATCGGCGCCACACCACGCCACGGACGGAATCCACACGCCTCGGCATCAAGAGACAGGTCTAACGACCTGCAAAATCACTTAAACCGCGTGCTAAAAACGATAATAAGTCGTCCGCAAACAGCCAATTTCAACTTTTTCCTTATATCGTTTCAGCCAACCACCAAGTGTTGCGTCTCGGACTTAAATTCAGGTCAAACAGATCAAAGTGTCTTTTAGGTGCAAGCGCATACAGAGTTCGATGGTGAAATTCGACTAGTTGAGGTCACACTTGACATTACCAAGAGCCGAGAATTACGGCATCACAGAAGGACACTCGTGATGGTATCGGATCTTGTATGATGAAAGCTGATAGCCGTGACGGATATGAGTGTCGTGCTAAGTGGAAGCTGCCTTTGTGGCGACATTGTTTTCGAGTTGGTTGGTGAGCCGAAACAGTTGATGCACTGCCACTGTTCAATGTGTCGGAAGTTGCACGGAAGCGCTTATGCGACTTTTGGCGTTTTTGATGCCGAGGCAGTTAACTGGGTCAAAGGTACCGATGAGGTAAAGCGTTTCAAATCATCGGAATACGGGTCACGGAGCTTCTGCGGTAGATGTGGCTCCGTCGTACCAGCACCCGCGCAAACAGACGGTATTGCTTACATCCCGATGGGTATGGTGACTGGCGACGCTGGAAAACCGAAGGCACTTCATCTCTTCGTAGGTTCAAAGGCACCATGGCACGAAATCGCCGATGAAGAAGAGCAACATCTAGAGTGGCCGCCTGGGTGGGACAACAGTATTCAAGTAAAAGCCGAAGCGCGGAAAACCGTGGACGCGAATTGCACCGGAGGAAGCTGCCAATGCGGTGTAGTGCGCTTCGAATACGAAGGCGAAGCTGATCGCATGATGAACTGCCACTGTTCGCGATGTCGCAGACAAATGAGCGCAGCGTACGGTACGTTCGTTTTTGTTTCTATCGAACAGTTTCGTTGGATTTCAGGTGAAGCCGACGTCGTAAACTACAAAATGCCTGAAGCCCGTGTTAAAGGAACGGCGTTTTGCCGTCATTGCGGCTCGCTAGTAGCGCGAGAAAGGGATGCGGGTTCCATGCAAATACCGGCGGGTTCACTTGATCAAGATCCTCAAATACGACCCGTGGCGAACATATTCACCGCGTCAAAGGCATCATGGTCTACGCTCGACGAGAGCATCACTTGTTTCCCGGAGTATCCTACGTAAAGTATCCCGACGTCAATGTGTAAAAGGCGCGGGTTTATTAACGTTCCGCTGCCAATAGCTACTTTGTCCTCCTCGTATCTCCTCAGTGGTTCAGTGCCTGAGCATTCCCAAAATACAGTTCCGGAATAATTGAGCCGTAAATTTCGTACACATCTTTGTGAGGGTTTCGGGTTGGCAATCCAACACTATCCCTTGGTGCCTGCGATATTGATAGGCGAAACAAAATAAATACCATTCCGCTGCGCATTGGTCTGACAAATTCCCAATGCACTCAAATTATTCGTTAAGAGATTTAAGATGAAAGTTGGATTGAAGGTATCTACTATGGTGACGACGATGTGCTTCGTTATCACAGGTACCGCAATTGCACAAGAAGAAGATGAAAGTGACGGTCCATCAATCCTCGAAGAGGTTGTGGTGACTGCAGAAAAACGCGAAGAATCCGAAATGACCGTGCCGTTGGCTATTACGGCCTTCGACTCGTTCAAAATCGAAAAACTCAAGATCGAAAACGTCAACGATCTCGCATTGATGACGCCAGGCTTGGAAGCCACCACCCACGCTCACAACAACCTTTTCACCATGCGTGGTGTTGGCACCACCTTTAGTTCTGCGCACTTAAGCGAGTCTGCAGTCGCCGTGTATCAGTCAGGGCAAGCCGCGCTCGCGGGTCGCTCAGCCGGCATCGACACGGACGGTTTCGATATCGATCGCATCGAAGTGCTGCGCGGACCACAAAATACGATTTATGGTCGAAACGGTATTGGCGGCACTATTAACTACGTGCGCAAGCGACCACAGTGGGAGAGCGGCGGTGAATTCCTGGCGGAACTTGGCTCCAGCTCGAATCGACGCATGGGCTTCGCATATACGGGACCAGTCGCGATCGGCGGGCTTAGCGACAATCTCGCGTTTCGAGTTACCGGTCATCTAAACCAGCGCGCTGGCCAACAACGCAATCTCGCTACCGGCACGACACCTGTTTGCGATATCGGCACATGCACCGGCGACGATATAGACAGCGTCGACAATTGGACCATCTCACCTCAACTCGAGTGGCGAGGCGAGAATTGGAACTTGAATTTGCTCGCTGGACTCTATGAGTCCAGGCGTCTTATGGGTAGAAATGTACTTGTTACCGGCAGGTTTGAGATACCCAACTCATATCAACGATGGTGTGAGCGGCACCGGTGTGCGCCGCCTAGCGTCGTTGTACGGGTGGGATGCAAGAATTCCGGCCGATGGCGGTGCAGTACAGTTCAATCGCGACATGTCCCATTGGATTGACGCGTCGAATGTCGTCGCGACGTTTGAGTGGGCACTCTCGGACACCTTCTCATTACGCTACCAAACAGGCGTTACCAGTTCTTCAGACACGCGGTTTCGAGATGGTGACGACACGGATCGTACGGGAACCCCTGGGATACTGAATCCCGGCGACCCCAGCGTATGGCCGAAAGCGAACGACAATGGTGGACCGTATAGAGACCGTTTGAACGTTGAAGGAAATGACTACGACGTCCAGCAGCATGAGCTGCAACTGACGTCCTTGATCGGCGACAACATCGAAGCTCGCTTTGGTATCTTCATGCTGGACGTCGAGAGTAGTGGCTATTCCGACAGAAAGGACTATGAGGTCGCGGCTCTCTACACGTCAACGCTTGACGAATTGCGGGCACTGCATGCGGTCGGCGGTGCACCGGACCTAGGGGCAACTTTCCCCTCAGGTACGTGCGAGGAAATCCTTATAGAACAGTTCGGCCGAAACTTCATGGATGAAGAGCAAGGCGCGAACGTAGCTCCGTTCAGTAGTGCGCCACCTGGCTCAGCGGATAACCCCGTCGGTTGGTTACCCGGCCATCTCGAGTGCTTTGACAAAGATGGCTTTGGCAACTATGCCGGAGGGTTGAACAGCGGAGCCTGGGCCATCGAGCAATACCTCGCACAAGAGCAGTTTTCCTTGTTCGGCGAGATTAACTATCAGGTAAGCGAAAACTGGAATGTCTCCCTTGGGGTGCGTTCCATAAATGACGAAAAACCAAGTCATCAGTTTAGAAAGCTCAGCAACTCGGTATTTTTCCCCTCGCGCTTCAATCCATTCGCGCAAAGCGTGGACATCGCGACCGTCGTGACGGGCGACGATCGCGGTCCCTGTAACGACGCGGCATTTCTCGCCGATGAAGAGATTAGCTTAGAGCAGTGCCTCTGGGATCAGTTCTACGAAATGAACGATGTTCAAGCGCCGCGATGGTTGCATGTACGGCGCAATGCCTCCAGAGTGCTGGAGTTTGATTCAACCGTGTTCAATCTGGACTTTGAATTCACGCCTACTGAAGATATGTTCGTGTTCGGGCGCGTCGCGTCCGGCTACCGGTCTGGCGGCATGAACTCACTTGTGAGTGTAGGAAACGATTTTGCGCCGTTCCTGTTTTTCGATCCCGAAGAATTGCTTACTTGGGAAGCTGGCGTCAAGGTGCGGTTCCCCGATGCAGGCTTACGCGTCATGACATCAGCCTACCTATACTCCTACGACAACTACATCGCCAACGTTGCGGTTACGCTGTGCCCCGATGAGCCGTGGGAATGCGCGAATGAACCGAATGTAAATTACGGCGAAGTCCGCATCTCCGGCGTCGACTTCGAATTTGCATGGGACGTACCAGCGATTGAAAACCTATCGTTGTTTGGGTTTTACGCTCTCAACGACGGCGAAGTACTCGACCCGTTTGTCTTGCCGGACTATGTCTGGACCGGCAACGAGGACTTTTCTGAAGATTCAGAATACTCGTACATATTCGGCTTTTCCGGCAATAACCTGCCAAATAATCCGAAAGCGAAATTCAATCTCTCAGCTGAGTACGCCGTGCCTTTCCGCAACGGAAGCAACCTGTCGCTTCTCGGCGTGTACGCATGGCGGGGCAAATTCGACGGGTACGTAGCAAACAACGAGAACGAAAAATCACCGTCGTACGACCGCTTTGATTTCAATATAACGTGGACTGCGCCTAGCCAAATGTGGTCGATATCTGTGTTTGCACACAACGTGTTCAACGAACAAGAAATCGAACTGTTTGAAATTGACGGTTTTGAGTATGAAGATCCGGGTTCTGGCGAAGAGGTAGTCTTGCTCGTCGACAACGCATTTGTATCGGGTTGGCGATATTGGGGATCGGAGATCCGATATCGATTTTGAATCGCAGTCGTGATTAACCGCTAAGCGGAAAATCGCATTCATTTTTGTTCGAGCCGGCATCTCTTTGAGATGCCGGTTGCCGTTAGTCGTGGCGCACGCAGTCCGCTCACATTAGACGCGATCTAGCGTTGAAGAAAACATTCTCAAGCGCAACGCCGCCAGCTGAATTTGAAGCGTTGCGCTTGGATCTCAAGGGGTTAGGTCGAATCTATTTCTCGACGTGGCCTTACATCTACTCACAACTTAGGCACTTTCTCGCGTTGCTCGCGCTGAGTGTCGGCATGATCGGCTTCGGAACCGCGGTCGGCTTTCTCAGCGTCGACATTCTTTGGGATTCGGTCGGTAACGAGGAGCCGCTTTCGCATGCCCAAGCATCGGTGATGTTCCTACCCGCGGCTGACTTTGTTGACGTCGGCAGTCTGTCGGAAAGCGCACGACTCGAAATCCTGTTCCGATTCCTCATCGTATCTGCCGTCATCATCGTACTGACTACTAGCGTATTTACGCTGATTGCGATGTACAAGACGTGGATCCTGCAACGCGTTAACCAAGCATTGCGCGTCGACATGGTGCGGAACGCAGAGGAATTGAGCTTACGGTTTCATTCGACGACAGCAGCTGGCGATGGCATCTACCGTGTGTTTCAAGACAGTGCGATGGTGACTGCGGTGGTCGACAACATCGTTGTACAGCCAATCATCGCAGTCATGACATTGATTCTGCAATTAACAATCGCGCTGCTATTCAGTCCTTGGTTCGCGTTTTTATTGTTCCTCGCGAGCGTCACGGTTCTAGCGATGACCGTTTGGTACACGCCAAGATTGCGAACATGGAGCCAAGTGGCACGACGTGCGAACGCTGCGCTATTCACCCGCGTGCAAGATACGTTTCAGAGTATTCAAGCGATCAAGGCATACAGGTATGAAGGCGCTAATCTTGAGCGATTTCAGCATGAGTCCAGTATTGCGCTAGACACCGCCTTTGCGCTTCGCCGTGACTTCGCTACTTTGAAGGTTGCAGCTGCGTTCCTACTTGCGATAACGCTATTTACAACCGATTACGTTGCAACCCAGTTTGTGTTAAACGGGGAGATCGTATTCGGTGCGTCGCTGTTAGTTCTATTTGGGATGTCGGTCACTCACTGGACGATCGCTGCGCATCAGGCTAGAAGAGGTTCGATCGAAGCGTTCTCTTTCAACTTTCAAAGTCTCTTACGACTTTGGTGCTTTGCACAAGACATGGCTGTCGGATTAGGGCGAGCGTTTTGGCTATTGGCACAACAACCAGAAGTACGTGATCCCGCTTACCCGATCGGATTCCCATCGGTTGTTCGGGACGTGAAGTTTGACGGCGTACGCTTTAGCTACGAACCTAAAAAGTTAGTGCTCGACGGATTTGATCTCACTGCGCGAGCCGGTGAGGTCACTGCACTGGTTGGCGCGTCCGGCGCGGGTAAATCGACCGCTATGTCATTGCTCTTGCGTCTGTTTGATCCCGACGAAGGTAGCGTAAGGATTAATGGGATAAGCGTGTCGTCGATGTTGGTCAATGACATCCGTTCAGCTGTCGCGATCGCACTTCAGGAGAACGTGCTCTTCCCCGTTTCGATCGCAGACAACTTGCGTTACGCAACTCCGGACGCCACCGACGAAGTAATTCGGCAGGCCGCGTCGGTGGCGTGTGCTCTTGAATTTATCGATGCACTGCCAAGTGGGTTCGAGACCGAATTGGGAATCGGCGGTGCACTGCTTTCGGTCGGTCAGAAACAACGACTGTCCATCGCACGCGCGCTCACGCGGAACGCGCCAATATTGGTACTAGACGAACCTACTGCGTCGCTCGACGCAGAAACAGAACGCCAAGTCCTCGCCAATCTCAAAGACTGGGCACAAGGTCGAGTCGTCTTCATCATTACACATCGCATGTCGACGATCAGAGATGCCGACCAAATAGCCTTTCTCGGTGATGGCAAAGTAATCGAAGCTGGCACACACGAATCATTAGTGGCGAGTCAGGGTCGGTATGCCGAGTTCGCTGCGTCAACCATGTCAAGTCATGCCTGACGCTAAATATCACGATCGCCTTGACATCAAATCAGCGTTAGCGACCAGCGACGTTCTCGCGCTATTCAAGCGATCCCTCAGTTTCCTGTGGCCGCAGGGACGCTTATTCGCGAGTCGCGTAGGACTCATGGTTGTCATCTACGCACTGGGTTTGATTGTGCCGTGGTTTTTGAAGATTGTCGTCGACCATGGCGTGATGCAACAGCCGATTGAAGCCGGCGCGGACGGTCTCTTATTTCCTATCTTCATGAAACCGTTTCTCGACTTTGCGACGGGGATGGAGCCGCTCACGATCACGATATATGCGCTAGTGTCACTTGGATTTCTGTTCTTGTTCGTTGGCTATTCGGGCAACACATTCTTAGATGCGAACCTAGCGGAAGGCGCAGACGTCGCGACGCGCTCCGAAAATAAGATCAGCGCGGGTTACAGCACGGCTCAAGGCCTTGTTGGCTTACTGGATCTTTGTATCGCGATCCGGCTTTCGCAACGCATTACCCATCACGTAAGACGCAGAACGTTCGGGCGGCTTTCGCGTCAATCCATGACCACCTTGAATCTGCAGCGAACTGGCGATGCCATGTTTCGCGTAATTCACGATGCACCGTCAATCGCCGCGATCTGTCACGCGTTGACCCTGAATCCGCTTGCCATGGTGGTCAGTGTTAGCGTCAACTTATGGGTCTTGTCAGCTGTTTACGGCGGCGTTGCGCCAGCCTTAGTCTGGATTGGTTTTTCTGCCGTTGGACTCACACTCTTGGCAACGTCGCCACTCGCGCAGTGGGCGCGTCGAATCAGAGACGAAGTCGAAGAAGGTTTGAAGCATGTTGGCGCTGTGCAAAGCCTCGGCAGTACGGATCGACAAAGAGAGCAATTCGCTGCCGCGAGTCGAGAGTCCTTTCATCAGAGTTTGCTGTTGGTGTGGGTCACTAACGTCGTTGAGTGGATCGCCGAGAACGTTCATTTGGTGTTCGCGACCGCAGGATTTTGGGTGATTTTCTCAGGGATTGTGAGTGGTGATCTCACACTTGGAGACGCTCCAGTCGTAATTCGTATGTATAGCTTGCTATATGAGACCTCCATGCAGTTCGGTCGAATCTGGATTGACCAACAAGATAACGCTGCTGCCGCTCGTCGGGTGTTTTTTGCGATGGATCACAACGTAGAGGAAACCCGTCGCTCTGCCGAATCTCCCCGAATTGAACCGATCGATCAGGACTTGACGTTGCGTTTCGAGCACGTCGGATTCCAATACCCGGACGGCAGACATGTACTGTCGGACGTGAGTTTTGAAGCTAACACGGGTGAGACCATCGCGATCGTAGGCCCAAGTGGTGCTGGTAAGACGACGCTTGCCTACATGATTCCGAAATTCTTAGAGCCAACCGAAGGCAGAGTGTTGCTCAACGGTGTTGACCTTGCGAGCTACGATGTGCAATTAGCCCGTGAGAACGTAGCGTACGTGTTTCAAGAGCATCAACTGATGACTGACACTGTCGCTGCTAATCTTCGAGTCGCCAAACCGGACGCGACGTTAGCCGAGATGACGCAGGCATGTAGGTTGGTTGGTGCGCTTGACTTCGTTATGGAAATGCCGGACGGATTCGATTCGATGATTGGCCGTGGTGGTGGAACCTTATCCACGGGTCAGAAACAACGCCTCAGCATCGCGCGGGGACTGTTGCACGATGCGCGCATCTTGATTCTTGACGAACCTACTGCAGCGCTTGACCCTATTAGCGAAGGCATGTTGCTAAATGCGCTTGAGACTTCGAAGTCTCGCCTCAATATCGTCATAGCGCATCGCATTCGTACCATCGAACGCGCTGACCTAATCCTCTTCATCGATCAAGGTAGGCTTGTCGAGACAGGCTCTCACGCTGAATTGGCCGCTAAAGAAGGCGGTCGATTTCGAAAGTTCATTGACTTTGCCGAAACATAAAGGACTCGCTCGTCGTTCACGTCCGTCAACAACACAAGAAATTCAATGGATCGCAATGACTACTGCAACGAACAGATTAAGTTGACCCTCTCGCTACGTTTTAAGAGTAGAACGCTGGCTGCACGCATCATCGGTCAGCAATGTGTTCGGAACAACAGATTTTTAAATCAATTCACCAGCATGCAGGATAGCTAGAAAATCCTCGTAGTAAAGCACTTCCACATCGCCAACTCGACGCGAAGGCGACTCAGTCGTAACAACGACGCTACGTCTCGGCGAGAATTCTTGACTAAACGCGCGGATTGGTCTCAAGTCCCTTGAACGAATCTTTGTCTTTACTTCGATCGCTACCGTTCCTCGCCCGAGTATGAAGTCAACCTCCAACCCGCTCTTGGTGCGCCAGTAGTGAATGTCCCAATCCTGCTCGAGAAAACTCCGTGCAGCAACTAACTCCAAGAATATGAAGTGTTCGAACGCAGACCCAAATGCAGTTCCACGTGCCTGTGACGGGGTAACTTCCATGATATGTCCAGCAATACCTAAATCAAATAGAAAGAATTTCGGTGCTGAAACGATGGTCTCCCTACCGCCTTGCTGATGATAGGGGAAAACTAAATACCCTATTAGAGTGTCCACCAATATTTCGAAATAAGTTCGAACCGTCTTCGAACTAACTCCACATTCCCGTGCGATAGCCGCATGGTTAATAAGTTCACCGTGACAATACGACAGTGCATCAAAAAATCGCGTAAAAGCTGCGACATTTCTGGTCAGGGCTTCTGCAAAAATCTCTTGCTTCAGATAGTCTTCTACGTACGCTCGAAGTGAGCGACGGAAATGAGTATTGTCATAGATGTCAGGGAGGGTTCCTCGAGTAAAAGCTTGGAGCAAGTCGAACGCCGGAATCTCACGCCAACTTAACGGAAACATATGAAATCCCCAGGCTCGACCGCCTAACAGATTAGTCCCGGCACGTCTCAATTTGCGAGCACTCGATCCGCAGAGTACAAAGGACAAGCCAGCGCTCTCGATAAGTCGATGCACCTCATCTAATAGCTCGGGAACCTTTTGAATCTCGTCAATAATGACTGGAGATTGGAGTTCTGAACGAGGCATCATCGCTAACTCCTCCCCAAGAATCGATGGGTTGGCGGTCAATCTCATTCGAGTTCTAAAGTCGAGCAAGTCGTAGTACGTGCTTGATTCAAATCCAGCGCGAAGGAACGTGGTCTTGCCGGTTTTACGTGCGCCCCATAGAAAAGCGGATTGGCCTCTCGGCAGGTCTAGTTGTAGGAACCTTTGGTAACTGATCGGCATCGTATTTCAATTTAGGTTAGCTAATATGACCTTTATTCCAATTTAGTTGGAATTCTAACGACTTTCGCGGGGAGGGGTCGACAACTCGCAAACGAGGTTGTTTTGTGCGAAGAGCTTTCAGCTCGGCTATGTAAGGAAATTGGTGCCGATACGAGGTCGCGTTAATCGAACGCTTTTGAGCTGCCCCGACTGTAAACCTAGTAACACTTGCTTTTGTCTAGCTGCCCACATTCTGCAAGGGCTTAGACTCCAATATCGAGTTTCTTCTTACAGTTCGCATATGAGCAAGACCTCGATTCGTTACGCAACTAGAAAGGACCCGTTCTTCTCTGGATCAACCGAATCGCACGACTCGTAAAATGCGCCGTGCGGACAGACCTACGTAAACTGAGCGTTTGATCTTCCGCATTTCTAGTTCTACACGTTATTACTCTCCCGATGCGGATAGTCACGACCGAGGAAACTTGGCCAGGGGAAAAACGCGTTGCGTTGGTGCCCCATATAGTTCAAAAACTGACAGACTCGGGCTTCGAAGTTACCGTCCAGACCGGTTGTGGTGAAGAAGCTGGTTTTACCGATGTCGCCTATGAAGAAGCTGGTGCGACACTATCGGATTACGCAGATGAAGCTCTTCGTTACGCCGACATCGTGCTTGGCGTTCGACCGCCATCACCTGAGATGATTTCCTGGTATCCCGAAGGCTCAACTTATCTTGGTTTCTTAGATCCGTTTCGTTTTGAAGCCACTGTCTCTGCGTTTGTAAACCGAAAAGTTAACGCGATATCACTCGATATGGTGCCTCGAAGCACCCGAGCTCAGAAGCTCGATGGGCTCTCATCGCAAGCGAGTCTCGCGGGCTACGCCGCGGTGGTCGTCGCAGCGTTTCATCTACCCCGAATTTTCCCGTTAATGATGACACCAGCTGGCACGCTTTCCCCTGCACGTGTGTTCATCATTGGCGCTGGTGTCGCCGGTCTGCAGGCGATCGCCACAGCTCATCGTTTAGGCGCTCGAATAGAAGCATTCGACACGCGTCCTATCGTCAAGGAAGAAGTACAGAGTCTAGGTGCACGTTTTCTCGAAATCGACCTGGGTGACCTTGGGCAGACTGAACAAGGCTACGCGAGAGAACTCACCGCCGAACAAGAGGAACTTCAGCGCCGAGGTATGGCTGACGCGATTGCGCGTTCCGATATCGTCATTACAACAGCGCAAGTTTTCGGTCGACCTGCGCCTCAGATCGTATCGCTCGACATGGTCAAGGCAATGCAACCTACGAGCGTGGTGATCGATATGGCCGTAGAAAGCGGCGGCAATGTTGAAGGATCCGAATTGGACGAGATTGTCGACATCAACGGCGTCAAGATCATCGGGATGGGTAATCTGCCTTCACAAGTCGCGGGTCACGCAAGTGAGATGTACGCATCCAATCTTTTCGAATATCTGAGTGAATTTATGACGGACCAACCAGGCACCGTGAACCTGCAAGGCGATGACGAGATCCTTAACGCTTCAGTTGTTGTGCGTGACGGCGAGGTTGTAAACGAAAGACTCAAGGAGATGGACTAACGCGATGGACCTGACGTTCGTTTACCTAGCGCTCATTTTGTTGCTGGCGATATACCTTGGGTTTGAACTGATCTCGAAGGTTCCTGCAACACTTCACACACCGTTAATGTCCGGAGCCAACGCAATATCCGGGATCACTATTGTTGGTGCTCTACTTGCCGCAGGAAGCGGCGAAAGCACAACATTAGCAACATGGCTCGGTGCTGCTGCAGTTATATTCGCCACGATCAACGTTGTAGGCGGATACCTTGTCACTGACCGGATGTTAGGTATGTTCAGATCCCGCACCGATAAATCAGACGAATAGCCTAAACGACCCGTGTTGAATCTAGTCGCCATCAACGCCGCATATATCGTAGCTGCGGGCCTATTCATCTTCGGTCTCAAGATGCTCGGTCATCCGGCATCAGCACGACGAGGGAATCTGCTGTCAGCATTGGGAATGCTGATAGCCATAGTTGTGACGCTGCTGTCCCAAGGCATTCTTACGTGGCACTGGATAGTAATCTCAGCCTTCATAGGCATCATCATTGGCGCTGCTGCCGCTAGGTTCGTAGCTATGACTGCGATGCCTGAAATGGTCGCGGTGTTTAACGGGTTTGGTGGTGCAGCTAGTCTTCTAGTTGCCTGGGCCGCGCTCTTCGACTCTCATGCACTTTTTGTTGCGATCACCGTCACGCTATCGGTAATCATCGGTGGGGTCACGTTCGCCGGAAGCGTCGTAGCCTGGAGCAAACTCTCTGAAGTGATGGCATCTAAAGCAATCGTCTTCAATGGCCAACGGATTGTTAATTCTCTGTTGTTGCTGGCTCTGCTCGCGTGCGCGGTCATGTTTTGCCTCGAACCTTCGGCGCAGTCGCCTTACTTGTATGGCATCATCGGTTTAGCGCTCATTCTTGGCGTCTTTGTGGTGATCCCGATTGGCGGCGCTGACATGCCGGTCGTGATCTCATTGTTAAACAGTTACTCCGGTTTAGCCGCATGCGCAGCCGGATTTGCTATTAACAACATCATTCTGATTGTCGCCGGTTCGTTGGTCGGAGCCGCAGGCATCATCCTGACGAACATCATGTGTAAGGCGATGAATCGTTCTCTAGGCAATGTACTGTTTAGCGGCTTTGGCGCCGTGAAAACCGCCGCGAAAGTCGAGGGCGAGGTAAAACCGATTTCTGCAGGTGACGCCTATCTCATTCTTGAAGCCGCAAATTCGGTCACCTTTGTGCCTGGTTATGGGATGGCAGTAGCTCAGGCACAGCACGTTGTATGCGAACTTGGCGAGTTACTTGAAGCCCATGGTTGCGAGGTCAGCTACGCCATCCACCCAGTTGCAGGTCGGATGCCAGGTCACATGAACGTGCTACTCGCCGAAGCGAACGTGTCTTACGATCAGCTGGTTGAAATGGATGACATCAATCCACGAATTGCTGCGATCGATGTCGCCGTTGTCATCGGAGCCAATGACGTTGTAAATCCTTCAGCGCGAAACGACGAAGGCAGCCCGATATACGGCATGCCAATCATTAATGTCGATGAGGCTAAGACTGTGTTTGTCCTAAAACGTTCGATGGCGTCAGGATTCTCCGGAGTCGACAATCCGCTATTCATGGGACCCAACACACGTATGTTGTTTGGGGACGCAAAAGCGTCTATCTCGGAAATCATCAGCGAGTTCAAACCTTGACGAGCCTGCTCTTCTGAGAGGTCATTCTCGATTTGGCTCATTCAATTAGCTAGTGCCTTATCGATTCGCATAATGCAGGATAGGTCGCGTTGACCCCATCTGGAACAGCGACTACTGATACTGCCAACGGTTATATATGAGCTCGCTGCAACTCCCGGAGCGTAATCCGCTTCTCTGGTATTACGGTTCCGCGTCCGTCGCGTTTGGCATCAAGAACAACGCCTTTAGCTACCTGCTTCTGCCATTTACTACCCAAGTACTTGGTATGCCTGGTTACGTCGCAGCAGGTGCACTCGGAATAGCCATGCTATGGGACGCAGTTAGCGACCTCGTCCTCGGTCATTGGTCTGACAAAACTTCATCGCGTTTAGGTCGCCGACACCCGTTCATGTACGCCGCGTTGATTCTTTTGCCGTTAACTTTTTGGGCCATGTTCAATCCTTCGATGGAACTGACGGACGAGGGCAAATTCTGGTACGTGCTGGTCTTTGCGATCTTGATTCGCACTTCGACCACCCTGGTTGAAGTTCCATCTGCCGCGCAATTGCCAGAACTCGAATCGCAGTATGAACGACGTAGTCGATGGCTTTCGATTAGGCATGCCTTCGGGTGGATGGGTGGCAACGGTCTCCACACAATCAATTTCTTCTTTTGGGTAGGTCCATACACCATGTCGGTACACACTGGGTACGCGATCTACGCATGGGTAGGCGCAACGCTCATTGCACTCTCGATTCTGATCTCATCGCTCGGTACCCAGAAGTACTTTGCTGCGCTCCCGCGCCCGGATAAAAGCCACGTCGACAATAACGTCTGGGCTGTTCTGGTACATGCGTTAAAGGAGCTCGCGCAGTCCCTTTCAAACAAGAATTTCGCCGTTCTGTTCTTCAACGGTTTGTTGACCGGCATCGCGGGCGGAATGCTTGCTGCGCTATACCTCTACAACACGAACTATTTCTTCGGTTTCAGCGGCAGACAAATAGGTATGACAGGCGTATGTGTGCTTCTAGCACCGGTCATATCAATCGTCACCATACCCTACCTTAGCAAGATCTTCAGCAAACGACAGATCGCAATACTCGCGATCTCTTGTTTCATCTTGCTCACACCCATACCTTACGTGTTGTTCTTGGCAGGTATCTGGCCAGCGATGGGAAGCTGGATGTCACTATACCTCTATAGCTTCTTCATCGTCATTGAAGTAGTCTGCCTCATCATCAATGGTGTCATGTTGGATTCAATGATGGCGGATGTGGTCGAAGATAGTGAAGTCGACACCAGTCGTCGATCGGAAGGCTTGTTCTACGCGACTCGCGGCTTCGCCGGAAAAGCCATGTCGGCGGGAGGCATCCTCCTCGCTGGAGTCATTGTGACCGTCGTGGGCATGGAGTCATTTGTAACGGCAGACGACATGACACGAGAACATCGCGTTCTGTTGACGACACTGTTCTTGCCAATTTATTGCGGATTACACGCCGCTGCCATCGTGCTGCTGGTGTACTTCCGAATCCCGAAAGACACGCACGAACAGAATCTCGCAACACTTGCGGACCGAAAACAAGCGCTCGACGCACCAGCGTCTGTAGCGACCCCCTAATACGACGAAAGCCCAGATCCAAAAAGGAATCTGGGCTTCGCAGGGAATCGGGCGCGCATCGGGGAATGGTCACCCATGTGAGGAGCAAGTCCACACGCAGAAAACGTAGCAAGTTTCGTGCCAATTTCACCTTCTCTCAGTAACCTGCCAGTGTTCGCGCCCCTCGGTAGGCAATATCCGCTCGCAACCAGCAATCTCCCGTTGTAGAACCGCATTCAGCGACCGCACATTCAGTAGCGAAGGTGGATTGATAGATTCCATCTGCTCACAAATTGCGCATAGTCGAACTAGATGTTGCACAATGCCTATAAACCACATTACACCTTCTACCCGGAATTACTCGGCAGTTCGCCAGAACGCTCAAGGGCATCAAGGTAGAGCTACAGAAGAGACTAAAACGGAAACACGCTGAATGGAACTCTACGACGTCATGCGCACCACGTTTGCTGCGCGTCAACATCAACCCGACGCAATCGAAGACGCAACGATCCATCGCATTCTCGAGAATGCGAGATTCGCGCCCAGTGGCGGTAATCGACAAGGCTGGCATGTGATCATCGTGCGTGACGAGACGAAGCGGAATGCACTTCGACCGCTCATAGCGCCTGTGATGCAACGCTATCGTGCGATGGTCAATGCCGGTGAGAATCCCTTTAACACCGTAGAGCCTACTTCGGTATCGACGGACGAGATTCGAAACCAACAACTACCGGATGCATTTCTGGATCAGTTCACTCAGGCGCCAGTTCTGCTATTGATCTTGGTCGACCTCAAAGTGGTCGCCTCGATGGACCATGAACTGGATCGTGTAGGCGTAATCTCAGG
>JAGWBO010000119.1:0-873 GCA_021295855.1 Pseudomonadales bacterium
GCGAATTTGTCATACCTGCGCCACCGAACGAGGTCTGGGAGGCCTTACAGAAACCGGACGTTCTTAAAGAGTGCATTGACGGTTGTGAGGAGATGACGCTTATGCAAGAGAACACATTCTCCTGCGTCGTAGCAGTCAAAGTCGGTCCGGTCAAAGCACGCTTCACGGGATCAGTCAAGATTGTTGACCCTGATCCACCACATAGCTACTTTCTCGATGTATCGGCTCAAGGGGGCGGTGCCGGATTTGGAAGCGGGCGAGCGGAAGTCAAACTTCACGAAGTACCCGAAGGCACGCGGCTCACCTACCATGTAAACGGCGCAGTCGGCGGTAAACTCGCACAGATCGGTACTCGACTAATGCAATCGTTTAGTCGCAAAATGACACGTACATTTTTTGGTAAGTTTTCGCGACTCTGGGTAGGATAATGCGAACATACGGTCGATTTGACCTGAATTCACATCTTCTGGGGAGGGAAGGGAACAATGAAGGTGAATCTCACCGTCAACGGTAGCCAACACGCTGTTGACGTATCAGACAATGCTCTGCTCTCTGATGTATTACGTGAGACCCTCGGTCTCACGGGCACCCACGTCGGCTGCGATACAAGTCAATGTGGCGCGTGTACGGTGCATTTGAATGGTCGGTCTGTAAAAGCTTGTACGGTACTTGCCGGCCAAGCTGACGATGGCGATGTCACGACCATAGAAGGCATCGCAAATGGCGATACCTTGCATCCGATGCAAGTCGCGTTTCGTGCAAATCACGCGTTGCAGTGTGGATTCTGTACACCCGGCATGATCATGAGTGCAATCGATTTAGTCGAGTCCAGCGACGCGCCATTAGACGCGGAGCAAGTCCGCGAAGGGCTTG
>JAGWBO010000119.1:1036-3682 GCA_021295855.1 Pseudomonadales bacterium
ATTGCGTATTTGTGCGATCACCACACGCACGAGCGAAGATCAACAGCATTAGAACCGATCGCGCGATGGCGATTGACGGCGTCATTCGCGTCTTCACAGGCGATGAGCTTGTAGCTGACGGTATTGGCGACCTACCCTGTGGATGGGTGGTCAACAGCAAAGACGGCTCACCGATGGTCTCGCCACCTCACCCACCAATCGCTACTACCCTCGTTAATTACGTAGGTGAACCCTACGCTTTCGTGGTTGCAGAATCTCTTCAAGCTGCCCGCGACGGTGCCGAAGCGGTTGAAGCTGACTTTGAAGTTTTAGAAGCCGTGATCGATACGGCAACGGCATCTAGCAGCGTGCAGATCCACGAGAATGCGCCGAACAATCAAGCTTATGACTGGGAATTAGGCGAGAAAGACGCAACAGACGCCGCCTTTGACAAAGCCGATCACATTACAACACTCGACATTACGAACAATCGACTGATTCCGAACGCGATCGAACCTCGCGCTGCACTCGGGTCATACGACGCGGCTTCGAGTATGTACACACTTTACACGACATCGCAAAACCCGCATGTCGAAAGAGTCGTGTTGGCTTTGTTCGTCAACGTCGCGCCCGAAGCTAACCTTCGCGTCATTTCACCGGACGTCGGTGGCGGTTTTGGCTCGAAAATCTTCGTTTACGCAGAAGAAACAGCGGTTATCTGGGCATCCGCAAAAATAGGAAGACCCATCAAATGGCGTGCTGATCGATCCGAGTCGTTTCTTTCCGACGCACATGGACGCGATCATGTAACCAAAGCGGAGTTAGCACTTACGTCTGACGGTGAGATGCTCGGTTTACGTGTCAAGACCATTGCGAACATGGGTGCGTACCTATCGACGTTTTCCTCCAGCGTGCCAACATACCTCTACGGCACCCTACTAGCTGGTCAGTACAAGACGCCAGCAATTTACGTTGAGACTCAAGCTGTCTTCACAAATACTGCTCCAGTTGACGCGTATCGTGGTGCAGGTCGACCGGAAGCGACCTACGTCGTTGAGCGTATTGTCGAAACAGCAGCGCGGGAACTCAATATGGATCCCGTCGAACTGCGACGCAAGAATTTCATCCCGCCAGATGCGTTTCCGTACCAGACGCCCGTGGCACTCGAATATGACACTGGTAACTATGCGGCAAGCATGAGCCTAGCATTGCAGCTTGCAGACAGCGATGGCTACGCGGCACGTAAAGCAGCTTCTGAAGCCAATGGAAAGATGCGCGGCCGTGGATATTCGTGCTACATCGAAGCGTGCGGTATCGCTCCTTCGCAGCTGGTGATCTCATTAGGCGCTGGTGTTGGGCTGTTTGAATCGGCCGAAGTCCGCGTCGACGTGTCGGGCTCGGTGACCGTTATGACCGGTTCGCACAGTCATGGTCAAGGTCACGAAACCACGTTCGCGCAACTCGTTTCCGATCGGCTTGGCATTCCATTCGAGAGCGTTAACGTCATTCACGGCGATACTGGTCGCTCAGACTATGGTCTTGGTACCTACGGTTCGAGATCAATTGCGGTTGGCGGCTCTGCCATCGACAAGGCAGTGGACAAAATCATTGCGAAGGGCAAAAAGATCGCAGCGCACATGTTCGAGACCACCGAGGATCAAGTCGAGTTCGCAGAAGGGCAATTCAGTTTCGCTGGGAGTAACGAGCCGAAGCCGTTCGCGGAGATTGCAGGTGCCGCATATATCCCCGCGGTTTATCCGCTTGACGAACTTGAGCCCGGTCTTTCGGAGAAAGCGTTCTACGATCCCAAGAACTTCACCTATCCTGCCGGTTCGTACGTCTGTGAGGTCGAAATCGACCCTTCGACAGGCGTCACCCAGATTGAGAAGTTCGTCGCGGTTGACGATTTTGGCAACGTGATAAACCCGATGATCGTTGAAGGTCAAGTCCACGGTGGTCTCGCTCAAGGTATCGGTCAAGCGTTGCTTGAACACGGTATTTACGACCCCGATGGCAATCTCTCGACGGGATCTTACATGGACTACACGATGCCACGCGCGGCGGATCTACCTGATTTCGACGTTGATATGACGTCAACCCCGTGCACCCACAATCCTCTTGGTGTCAAGGGATGCGGTGAGGCAGGTGCGATTGGCTCGCCCGCGGCAGTGATTAACGCCGTTACAGACGCGTTAGGCGTTAAGGACGTGCCGATGCCAGCAACACCGCACACCGTGTGGGAAACCATTCAACAAGGAGCGTAGTCATGTACACATTCAACTTCCGACGCGCTTCAAATCTAGACGAAGCGCGGCAGATTCATCAATCGTCATCCGATGCGGTGTATGTCGCGGGCGGTATGACGCTGATTCCGTCGCTGAAGCTCCGACTTGCGAGTCCTGAGGATGTCGTAGATCTAAGTCAGATCGACGGTCTCTCGACGATCTCCTCGACAGACAGCGTGCTGAGCATCGGTGCGATGGCTCGACATAACGACGTTGCGAAAACGACCGAAATACCCGCGCTTGCAGCACTCGCGAGCCGAATCGGCGACGCCCAAGTGCGTAATTGCGGTACGATCGGCGGTTCGCTTGCGAACAACGATCCTGCCGCTGACTATCCCGCCGCGGTGTTAGGTCTAGGTGCCACAATTCACACTAATTCGCG
>JAGWBO010000034.1:0-1951 GCA_021295855.1 Pseudomonadales bacterium
CGACGGCACTTAACGCCAGGTAGAGAGCCTGTGAAGATCCCACGGCGAAGTGGGCAATGGCGATCACACCAATAGCCACCAGTACAGGTGGCGCAGCAAGCCACGCGGGTAATTCGAATACTTGCGTGACATTGAACGCGACCAACGCGACTAGCAAGATGTAAACGACGATCGCTACGCGCACGCTGATCCTTGGGAAATAAGAAGACGGATTTTAGAAGTCGCTTAGCAGAGAGGCTTGTAATGTGTCAATTAGAGTGCTCCTTATGCCGATAGTTCAAGGCGGCATTCAATTTACCGTTTTGGACGTTTCAATCGATGACAGCATGTTATGACACATTTTGAAGTGGGGTTAACGATGACGTAGTAGTCGAGTCTATCGCACACGCGAGCATACTGATCTCCAAGCGCACGCTGCAACGCCTGTCGGCTCGCTTGATCGAGGGCAAACGATCGTTCCGCCGCACCTGCAGGAGATGAACTACCGAATAAGAGCATGAGTGCGATCTGTAGCTCAGAAATACCCCGTTGCCGAACGCGAATTTCCGTGTGGTCACTCAAGCTGATCGGGTCGAATTGCGCGAGTCTGCGGCGTGCGCGACGCGATAGATGGATCTGCTCGGGAAACTCCTCTCTTAATAAAGCCGAAGGCGAAATCGCGGTGGACAAATCGGTAGAAGGTGAGATTGAAAAATCCAAGTTTAGGTTCGATCAGCATGAAGAAGTGATGGAAGATTGTGGAAGATAATGAATTCTGACTGTCTGTTTGCGTGCGATCGATTGGTCCACCTCGACATCAACGGAGTGTTGTTCAGGTTGGGTTTAGCATTCAACGGCGAATCTCAATAAGAACCGTAAATGGCTCGATATCCAACTCGCGAAACCGCGTACCCCCGCCTCTCGTTAGACGACACGGACCATCCGTTATCGCAGCATCCTGACTCACGTATGCGCTACGCGTATTTCAAGACCATTGCAAAAGGCGGGACGTGCATCATCAGTTCGTGTAAGGACTTGCATCTCATGCGCACGATCTGCTACAAGCAGTTACGTTCTGAGCTTGCGGATGACCCGAATCAGCAGCGCCGCTTCATTCGCGAAGCTCGGGTCACAGCGATGCTGCAGCACCCCAATACGATACCCACCTACGAGCTAGGTCGAAGCGTCGAAGGCCACCCTTATTTCACGATGAAATTGGTCTATGGCGCGACATTGCGCGAAATTCTGGACTCGTGCGCGGAAGCAAAGTCGCACAACGTGGGCGGTCACTCCCTTATGAAGTTGATCAACGTGCTTTCTCAGGTGGGTCATGCCTTGCACTACGCGCACCGGCACGGCGTCGTACATCGCGACGTCAAACCCGAGAATATCCTGATCGGCGCCTTTGACGAAGTGCTCCTGCTCGACTGGGGTTTGGCGAAAGTTTGGGGTAAGGATGAGGAACCGAAAATGGAGATGCACAAGCCTAGCATCTTGAAACCTAAAGACGAAGACATCACACTAACTGCTCAATCCCCGCTCGACGCGACCCCCGCTTACATGTCTCCAGAGCAGTTGGTCAATCACAATGACGTCGACCATCGTTCAGACATCTACAGTCTGGGAGCGATCTTGTACGAATTGCTCACTTTGCGCAGAATGGTACAAGGCGACACGGTAAATCGAGTCTTGGATTTTGTACGACGCGGCCGGATACCGGCTCCTGCATCTCACATGGGTGGCGTTCCGGTGTCGACGCATCTTGCTGAAATTTGCATGAGCTGCGTCGCGCATGAACCGGGCATACGATACCAGACCATGGATCACGTCATCGACCATTTAGAGGAATGGATGATCGATCCCAGCTACGACTAATTCAGTTGGCAAAATTGTTCGCCCGCACGAACGGCCAGGCCTGAAGCCCGCCTACTTACCCAAATGCTAATGCCGTACAACCAGCGTCTTGGTATTG
>JAGWBO010000034.1:2008-23424 GCA_021295855.1 Pseudomonadales bacterium
CCCGCGATCTTTTCTGAGGATGAGATCGAAACGATGACGAAGGAACTCAATTGGCAGATCGAAACATGGGCTAACGCAAGTCCCGGTTGGAGCGGTGGCTGGCGACAGGTCTACATGAGCGATGACATCGAGAAGAAGTCCAAGCTCGTCGCACTCCACGATCTTCACCGATACTCGAGAGCTTGGTGCGATGCAGTTACACATCCGATGCTCACGGGTGCGATGGCCGACTTAATTGGACCGAATGTCGAGTTGCACCATACCACCTTGCACGCCAAGCCGCCAGCGACCGGTCACCCGTTTCCGATGCACCAAGACTGGGCTTTCTATAAGCATCACGACAGTAGATTTGTCGACTGCTTAATCCACTTGGATGACACCGACGATACTAATGGGTGTATTCGGTTCCTGGACGGTTCTCATAAAGGGGGACCGAAGGAACATGTCGTCAAATTCCCGGACGGGCAACCTTGTACGCCTCATCTCCCAACCAAGGACTGGAACCTTGAAGATACGGTGCCGGTACCGGCTCAGCGTGGGGACGTTGTGGCGTTCAGCATCCACATGATCCATGGCTCGCGAATCAACTCGTCCGGATCGATCCGTCGCTTGGTTCGCGTTGGTTATCGCGATCCAGAAAACACGCAAATCGCAGGTCAATCGCTTGGTCGACCTGGATTGATGGTATGGGGCCGACGACCTCGGTGTGAGGGGCAAAGTCCGTTCGCGACTGATATCTATTGAGAATCTACCCTGTCGAAGCGCGCGAGCACAACGCGCATTCCGCTCCCGTTCCACTTTCCGACGAACAGTTGCGTCACTTCATTGCGGCGGGATATCTGCCTCTACAGTCGACACTGCCCTCGTCATACCACCGGTTGATTTTCGAACGATTCGATCAAGTCAGTCAGTCCTACGGTCATTTTGGTAATAACCTGCTTCCGCTAGTTCCAGAACTAGGTGAACTGTTCGAAGACCCGATCGTAAAAGGCGCTCTACAAACCGTGCTTGGCAAGGACTACAGCATGCACCCGCATCGAGCGCTGCATTCAAATCCACCCGGGAGTCCGGAACAGGGATTCCACAAGGACAGCTATTGGGGATATGTCCGACGGGTACGCAACCACCGCCCATGGTGGGTCATGATCATGTATTTCCCGCAAAGCACGCCGGTGAAGAAAGGACCTACGGCAGTCATGCGTGGGAGCCAACATCTCAATCAGCAACCGAACGAGTACTGTGCTCCGGCATCGATCAGCGGCAAAGCCGGTAGTCTCGTAATGATTCACTACGACATCTGGCATCGCAAGATGCTAAATCAGACGGAATTGAATCGCTACATGTTCAAGTTTGAATTTACCCGTCTACGCCTGCCAGAGCCGATGGATCGGGGGCTTTGGATTTCCCCTAAACGCAAGGTCAAGCCTGATCTCTCACCTGTTTGGGAAAGTGTGTGGGATTGGTTAGTTGGGCGACCGTCGGCGACAGATTCCGTTGGATACGGAGGAAACGCGATTTCGACCGACGACCTTGGCGCATCGGACGAGTGGCGTGGTATTCGAGCTGGCTATGAGTTGGCGAATTTCGGAAAGGCTGCGATAGGACCATTGCTCAACGCTATTCATTCCAATCCGAGCGGTTACAACGAGAAACGACGCTATTCAGATAACGGACTGTTGTGGCGGGACGACGCCATTGCGCGAAATGCGGCACACGGATTGGTGAGTATTGGTAGACCAGCAATAGACGGGCTGTTGGATACGCTAGATTACGGCGGCGACCGAGCTAGAAAACATGCGGCGTTTGCATTAGGTGAAATCGGAGATCGGTCGGCCACTGACGGATTGGTTCGTGCGTTACGGGACGATGAAGTTCATGTACGAGTTGCCGCAATCGAAGCGCTTGGACTGCTCAAACCTTCGAATGTCGGGTTAACCGCTATGTTGGCGGCGTTACGTGATCCGGCTTCTGAAGTACGGTTTGATGCAGCGCTATCACTCATGCGAGCTTCGACTCGTACCAGTGCGGCGATGAAGGCCAAATGCGTGTCGTCGTTAGGCGCCGCTCTATACGACACGAATCGATATGTCAGTGGGTACGCTGCCGAAGCACTGGAGCGGATTGGATCGAAGGCGGCGTTAGCTGAGTTGCTACCGTTTCTTCGCAACTCACGTTGGTGTGCGCATACCGACAATCAGCATCCGTTTTGACGAGCTAGTGCCTAAGACAGCGGTAAGTGGAATTGCTGTCACTCTGAAGCGTATGAGCTCTTTTAATTTTGAAATGGTCATATGAAGCTACGTTCCTGCATTTTGGTCAGTCCACATGAAAAAACTTGTATCAGCTGTTGTACTAACAATCGGAGTAATTGGCACGATAGTCAGTGTATCGGCTGAGGATTTAAGATCGAACGGTGGGAGTGCCACAAAACACAACGATTGGTACCTCTCATACGAACTAGGTCACTTTAGTGACAACGCAGGATTAGATTTAGACGATTTCCGGGGTGACACAGATTCCTATTCCATGGAGAAGACTTTCCTTTCGGGGAAGATTGGGATTGGAGCGCTGCAGTACGCATTGGGTCCAGATGATCGTATTGAAATTTATTCTGGAGGAGACTACGAAGATAGGTTTTCTTCAAGAAAAAGCTATTTCGCTTCCTTCGTTGTTAATCGTGAGTTCCAGCTGAGTCGCGACGATAGCGTTGATGTGAAGTTTGGGGTCACAAGAGCGACCTTTAAGAACAGTACTCGTTTGGGTGAGAGTAATGAAATGGTGTCACGCAATACCGAAGTGATTCGCCAATCGTTGGTCAGGTGTTTTTGAGATTACAAATTACTTTTTGTCAGATCCCGGTTCGGTTACGACTGCAACGATGGGAATCCG
The DNA here is from genome assembly GCA_021295855.1 of Pseudomonadales bacterium. Classification (GTDB taxonomy): domain Bacteria; phylum Pseudomonadota; class Gammaproteobacteria; order Pseudomonadales; family Azotimanducaceae; genus Bin55. The sequence continues at coordinate 4,898 of JAGWBO010000034.1, forward strand.
ATTTGATCTATGACATGCCTTCGTTGAGACGCCTTTACGTGCTTGAATAGAGCACTGAAGTCGTGTCTGAACATGAGATTCTCTTGTTGGATACGGGTAGGCAGACTAAACCGTCGCTAACTCAAAGTTCTCCAGCTCCTGACATGAGTTCGCAATCAGTCTGCCTGATTATCTCGGCGCGAAACTAACAACGCAACTTGTTGAGTTAGAACTTCATCACCGTGCTGATTAGATAGCGTATCCTGTAACGTAATAACGCCGCGATCAGCTCGCGATGAAGAAGGTTTTTTCTGAATACACTCGGTGCAATAGGTAAGAACGTCACCTGGTCGCGCTGGATTGGGAATCCGGATTGCTTCTTTACCAAGCATCGCAAGAATTTGAATGCGATCTTCATGATCGAAGAACAACCGCGTGCAAATCGCAAAGAGGTGTAATGAGGAAGCGATCAAGCCGCCGAAGATTGACGCGGAAGCGGCTTTTTTGTCAATGTGGAAGGGTTGAGGATCCCACCTAGAAGCGAACTCGACGATTTCCGACTCAGTGAGCGTGTAAGTTCCTACCTCGCTGCGATAGCCGATCTCGATATCATCAAAGTACAGCACGGAAAGGTGCTTCCTCGGTTGCGATATCCAATGGCTCGATGCCGAGCTGATCGAATAGCAACTTGTCTTCTTCGTTCTCCGGATTCGGTGTCGTAAGCAGTCGTTCTCCGCAGAAGATCGAATTTGCGCCCGCGAGATAGCAAAGGGCTTGAGCCTCATCATTCATCTCAGTTCGGCCGGCGGAGAGCCGAACAAACGATCGTGGCATCAGAATGCGCGCGACGCAAACGGTGCGTACGAATTCGATGTTAGATATCGTTGCCGCGTCGTTAAGAGGTGTGCCTTCGACGCGCACGAGCATATTTATCGGTACCGACTCAGGATGCTGGGGAAGGTTTGCAAGTTGCTGGAGTAAGCCTGCCCTGTCCTTACGGGATTCGCCCATGCCAACGATACCGCCGCAACAAACATTAATGCCTGCGTCACGAACTGCTTCGAGCGTATCTAGACGGTCTTGATACGTGCGCGTCGTAATGATGTCGCCGTAATACTCGGGTGAGGTGTCCAGATTGTGGTTGTAGTACGCCAACCCCGCGTTAGCGAGGCATTGAGCTTTGTCGTCGCTCAACATTCCGAGAGTAACACAGGTTTCTAAACCTTCGTCATTGACTGCACGTATTAGGGTCGCAACTTGCTCCACCTGGCGCACCGTCGGGCTTCGCCATGCCGCTCCCATGCAGAAGCGGGAGGCTCCGTCAGCTTTGGCGTTTCGCGCAGCTTGAACAACGTCCTCGATGGGCAGTAAGCCGTGGACGTCCAATCCCGTATCGAAATGCACACTCTGGGGACAGTATTTGCAATCTTCCGGACATCCGCCCGTCTTGATACTGAGTAGCGTGCTCAGTTGGACTTTGTTTGGGTCGAAGTGCTTGCGGTGAATCGATTGCGCCTCAAACATCAAATCGTTGAACGGCTTCTCGAACAACGCGAGGATCTCGTTTTCTTCCCAGTCGTGGCGTGAAGAGATAGTCAAGTCAATCGTCCGAAACAAGAGTCACCAGCCGCTGCGTCGGTCAAGCGTGAAAGCGGGTCTGGCATGAGTTTAATTCGGCAATTCTAGCTGTCGGCCATATTGGGAGTCGAGATGGACATGAGAGTATTTCGCTCGGTCGCACACGTCACCTTGCTTGTTGTCAGTTTTGCGATTTTCCCGCAACCTGCGGACAGCGATGCGGAGGCTCCATCGGGGCGAACTTGGCATGGCAAGACAAGCGTTGCCATCGACACAGAAGCGCTCTCCGCGGTTGATGAAATGATGACCAGATACGTCGAGGAAGGAAATGTCGCTGGCATTGTGGTATCGGTTGCGCACCAAAACGAAGTGGTATATACCAAGGCGGTAGGCAATCGCGGGATTGAGGACGAACGCCCAGTAAAGGTTGACGACCTGTTTCGGATCTACTCGATGACAAAGCCGATTACCGGCGTCGCGTTAATGCAGCTGCATGAGCAAGGCAAGTTCGAACTAGATGATCCTGTTGACAAGTACATTCCGGAATTCGCGGAGTTGAAGGTTCACAATGAAGAAGGTGATCCCACTGCTCCCGAGAATCCGATCACCGTCCGGAATCTGCTCACCCACACGGCTGGTTTTGGCTACGTGTTCACAGCCCATCCAGTTGATCAGCGGATTCGGAGTGAAGGCGTATTAAGTTCAAAGGACTTGGATGAATTCGCAACGAAAGTTGCGGGGATTCCTCTGAAGTTCGAACCTGCCACACAGTGGCACTACAGCATAGCCGTCGACGTTCAAGGACTGCTGATCGAACGCTTGAGCGGCAAGGCGTTTGACGTGTATCTCAAAGAGAACATCTTCGACCCACTGGGAATGGAAGATACGTTCTTTGGCGTCCCGGAAGAAAAGTTTGAGCGATTTTTGCCGAACCATTCGTGGAGCAGGTCGATGAACCATCTGATTCAATCAGGTGCTCAAAGTTTCGATTCGTACCGAGATGTCACGTTTTTTTCGGGCGGTGGCGGATTGGTCTCAACGGCACATGACTACATGACGTTTGCACGCGCGGTCGCGAACGGCGGCGAACTCAACGGTGTACGGATTCTCAAAGCCGAAACGGTCGAAGAGATGCGTCGCAACCATCTCGGTGAGGCGATCAAAGCAGAAGGCGGAACAGGCGAAAATCCTGGCGCGATGTTAGGTGCGGATGCTAGGGGTTTTGGATTTGGATTGGGTTTTGGTGTTAACACCGGACCGTCGACGGCGGGTCGCTCGCATGGTGAGTACAGCTGGGGAGGTGCGGCAGGCACAGTGTTTTGGATTGATCCGGTTGAAGACCTGATTGTGGTCGGCATGATCCAGCGCATGGGTGGTGGCGTGCCGCTATCTCGTGACCTGCATCAAACTGTTCGAAGTGCGCTGGTTTACGAGTAGGCTAGCTTTTACCAAGCAATGTAGCCATCAACTTCGTGGTTGGGGTTGGTGGCTGGTCTTTAAATTCGGATAGGCGTTCGTACACGTCAGCCGCGCCCTGATGAAAACCGCAAGGCAGACCGTTCGCGTCAAACGTACTTGCGATTTCTCGCATTTCTGCGGCAAATCGCCACGCTTTGCGGCTGACTGAAGGACCGATCTTCTCGGTTCTTGTTTTCAGCTCGGACTGGGAAATCGACCACTCGTCTAACAGAGCGTCGGTGATGTCATTAGCTTCAGCAAGTGCACGAATGTTGAGTAATAATGCGGACGTACCTTTTGTGTATGCCGCATAGCACATCTTCAACGCAGAGGCTGCGGTTGTCGCCGGACCAAGATCAGTCGGCTCCGCAAACGTATCAACAAATAGCGACTTAATAAATGCAGCTTTTTCACCGGATAAGTACAAGCGTGTAGCGTTCGCGCGCCTCGCCGGAGGTCCGATGACGCTGCCATCTACGTAGTTCGCACCCACCTGAGCCGCGATTCGAGCTGCGGTCATTGGCGATGTCGCGTTTGCGTCAACGTAGATACCCTCAAAATTCAGCGCGACAACTGATTCTGCTGTCGCTTCCGCGTATTCAGGGGGACAAATTGAAACCACGACATCGACCTCCCGCAATCCCAAATCGAGGGAGGCATACTCCGAAAACCCGTCAGCCTCTGCACGCACACGCGTACTGTCGGAGCGGTCGCGAGACACCCAACCAACATGATGCTGGTTCGCGCGAAGACAAGCCCCGAGGGACGACCCCATTTCCCCAGGGTGCAGAATCAGAATACTCGTCATAACTAGCTTTCGTTCAAACTCGCAGACACGAACAATAAGCCATGCGCCTGTGGCAGGTTGGGCGCACTTCTCGCACGATTAACATAAATAAGTTCAGTACAGGAGTAAGCATGTCAGAATTTGAAGGGAAAGTTGCGATTGTGACCGGTGCAGGCGGTGGTATTGGCCGCAGTCATGCGATCGAATTCGCAAAACGAGGCGCGAAGGTAGTCGTCAATGATCTAGGGGGAAGTGTCTCAGGCGACGGCCAAGGCGATATGGCCGATCAGGTTGTCACAGAAATAGTCGCTTTGGGCGGTGAAGCTGTTGCGAATAAAGCGTCGGTTGCGGATCGCGACGGGGCGAAGAGCATCATCGATGACGCTATTACTAACTTTGGCCGTATTGACATATTGGTCAATAACGCAGGAATACTTCGTGATAAGACATTCAAAAAAATGACGCTCGACGACTTTGATCTCGTGATGCAAGTGCACCTAACGGGAACTGCATACGTGACCCATGCAGCATGGCCACACATGTATGAACAACGGTACGGTCGAATCGTATTTACCAGCTCAGGTTCGGGGATTTTCGGAAATTACGGTCAGTCGAACTACGGCGCTGCAAAGATGGGCATGCTAGGTCTCGCAAATGTGCTCGCGCTAGAAGGTGGTCCGCGAAACGTTCATGTAAACTGCCTAGGACCAGGTGCCGCAACGCGAATGACGAACACCGTACCGGGACGCGACGAAGACGTTTCGGATCCTGACCCGACACGGCATCCGGCGCTTGTCAGCCCAGCGGTGCTTTTTATGTGCAGCGAAGGCGCGCCGAATGGGTGCGTGATTCATGCGAGTGGGGGCAATTACTCACGTAGTGAGATTGTCGTGAATCAGGGAGTGTCAATAGGCGCAGGTGCTACCTACGAAGATTTAGTGCCACACATTGATTCGCTCATGGATATGACGGGCGCGAAACCTCGTGAACGTCGACAACCACGACCTCGAAGCTAGCTAGGCTCAATTCTTGCTAACGCGATATCTTCTGAGCATAGTGAACGCAAACAGAGGATGTTGTGACTGATCAAGAGAGCGATTCGAAAGGCAAACTACTCACCCGCAATTGGCTGATCACCCTTGGCGTCGTTCTAACGTTTGTCTGGCTCATCGGCGGGATCTCATACATTGTTTTTCTTGGAGGGTGGTCCTCGTTTGTCAATCAAAGTGCGGATGCGATCGGCGGCTTCCTCGAAGGATTCTTCGCACCGTTAGCGTTTCTTTGGTTGGTAATAGGACTGTTTATTCAGCAGCGTGAGCTTGCTACAAACACGGAGGCACTGCGGCAAACGAACCTGAATTCCGAGAGGCAGACTGAAGTACTCGCCGCGACCGAATTGCGTGCGCGACAAACTGCATTCTTTCAGATTGCGGAAAACGTTCGTCGTCAATCAGGCAATCTCGCAGGCCTCCTTGTTAGGTCGTTAGCGACAGAGCAAGGCGAAAAAATCGTCAGCGATGAAGAGATGGTGAAACACTGGATGGAACACCAACAGGGGCAATACGAGATATTTCCGGCCTTACTGAGCGATCCGGGTGAGCTGTTCGAGCGCGAAGGGCTTAGTCAGTTCGATATTTACTACGGCTCAGCGTCGAGGCAGCGCACAACTTCGGAGTACATAAAGAGTTTTCGCGGTTTAGTCCAACTGGCTAAAGACTGTGACGATGACGGTACCATCGGACGCACAATCACGCAAACACCACACGGACAGGTCTACGCAGCCATGCTTGAGAACATCGTACCTCCCGTGTGTTGGGTTCTGTTGGAAGATTTCTCGCCGTTCACAACCCCGACGGAAGACATCGATCTCATCGGAACTTGGCATGTCCGCGCACAGACGACTCACGGAGAACAGGATTGGTTCACGACGTTTCGCGAAACGGAGAGTGGTGTCGAAGGCGAATTACACCTTAATGACGCAGCTACGATAATTCAAGACGTAGCTGTTGATGGTTCTGCATTGTTTGCTCGAGTCGTGTTGTCGGAGAACTTATTCATCATGACTGGGATGGTCGAAGGATCACTACTACGAGGTCAGATAGATATTAGAGAAGGAATATTCGCGACGTTTGACGGCATTCGAACATGATCGGATGGGAATTAGTGCACTTTGCGATTTCGATTCTGTTGCAATTTATGAGGACAAATCGACATTTAGTCATTTGGTGACCGATTAGCCGGGGCGATCGACGCACGACGACTTCGAGGTCGGCGCGGTTGGACTGAGCCAAATACACAGCTAAAAAGTCCCACCTCTAGTTTGGCATAGTCGCGCCCGGGTCTGCGGGTGGCAGTTTAGAAAGGTTGAGGTCGGCACGCTTGGCGTAGTCTTGGGCGACCGAAACAGGTTCTCGATTGCATCGCGCAAGTGAAGACAGCGCAGCAAACACGATCCACGAGGAGGACACCTCAAAGTACTCGCGAAGCGCATCGCGCGATTCGGACAATCCGAAGCCGTCCGTTCCTAGCGCGACGAATTCGTTTTCAATCCACCGCGCGATCGATAGAGGCAGACTCTTCTGATAGTCTGACGCAGCAACCACGATGCCTTCTTCGGTTTCAAACAGCTCTTCGACGTAAGGGCGGACCGCAGTATCGTCGACTGCTAGCATACGTTCGCGTTCGGCATTAATACCTTGGCGCGAAAGTTCGACGTAGCTCGTAACGCTCCAGACAGTGACTCGTTTGCCAAGTTCTTCAAGTTCCTTCGCCGCGTCTAATACCTCCATCATGATGGCGCCACTGCCTAGTAAGTGGACATCCGCATTCTCGGTATATTGATATGCGTACATACCTTTTACGATACCTTCTTCAACCCCCTGCGGGATCGCGGGCATCGGATAGTTCTGGTTCGTCACGGTGATGTAGTAGAAAACGCTTTCGTTTTCCTGATACATGCGGCGGATGCCTTCACGAACAATCACGGCGATTTCATATGCGAACGCGGGGTCATAGCTGATTAAGTTAGGAACCGTCGATGCCATGACATGAGAGTGGCCATCTTGATGTTGAACCCCCTCGCCATTTAAGGTCGTTCTTCCAGATGTACCTCCTAAGAGAAAGCCTCGACACATCATGTCGCCACATGCCCAGATCATGTCCCCAACCCGTTGGAACCCGAACATCGAGTAAAAAATGTAAAACGGGATCATCGGTAAAGCGTGATTGGCATAAGCCGTACCGGCGGCGAGAAACGAAGCCATGGCACCTGTTTCGCAGATTCCTTCTTGAAGAATCTGACCATCCTCTTTCTCGCGATATGGCGCAATAGTTCCGAAATCAACAGGACGGTAGTGCTGACCTTCAGGTGAGTAAATACCTGCCTGCGGGAAAAGTCCATCCATACCAAACGTCCGAGCCTCATCGGGAACGATCGGGACTATGTATTTACCAAGGTCGTCGTGACGTAACAAGCGTTGCAGCATGCGTACGACGCTCATCGTCGTGGATACCGCGCGTCCCTTCGAGCCTTGTAGCATGTCACTGAAAAACTCTAATGACGGCGGAGCGAGAGTGCGGCAATTCACCTGCCTTGCAGGTACGCCACCGCCTAGCTGATCACGGTGGGTTTTTAAGTACTGAATTTCGTCGCTGTCATCGGGAGGTCGGTAGAAAGCGGCGGCTTGCACTTCTCCGTCGTTGAGCGGAATCTCGAAGCGTTTTGCGAGATCTGCACGCTCCTCGGACGAGAGAAATTTCTTTTGGTGCACCGTGTTGTGCCCAGCGGCATCCGGTCCCAGTCCATCGCCTTTCACGGTTTTGACCAAGATGACGCATGGCTTGCCTTCGACCTTCCGCGCCTGCTCATACGCTGCATAGATCTTGCGATGATCGTGTCCTCCGCGTTTGATCGTCGTGATCTCCTCATCACTTAAGGTCTTCATCAGATCGATGAGTTTTGGGGTGTTCTCGACCCAATGCTCACGAACCACATCACCAGGTGAGACGGTATACATCTGATAGTCGCCGTCAACGGCTTGTTCCATACGTTGCTGCAGAATGCCTTCGACGTCGCGTTGGAGCAGTGCATCCCAACCCCCACCCCATATGACCTTTAGGACATGCCAGTCTGCCCCTCGAAAACGTCTTTCCAACTCTTGGATGATTTTGCCGTTACCCCGTACGGGTCCATCCAGTCGTTGCAGATTGCAATTGATCACTAATACGAGGTTGTCGAGATGCTCGCGCGACGCAATGTTGACGGTGCCAAGAACCTCTGGTTCGTCTGATTCTCCATCGCCGATGAACAGCCAGACTTTGCCTTTGTCCTTGCGTTTAAGCCCCCGCGATTCGAGGTACTTGATAAATCTTGCCTGATAGATCGCACAAGGTGTGGACAGTCCCATACTCGCACTGGGCATCGTCCAAAACTGGCTAAGTCGACGAGGGTGTGGATAGGAAGGTAAGCCGCCTTCCTCTGCCAGCTCACGTCGAAAGTTCTCTAAGTGTGTTTGCGTTAGTCGACCTTCAAGCCAAGCGCGGGCGTAAACGCCTGGTGACGTGTGCGCTTGAAAGTGAACGTGATCGCCACCATCGGGATGACCATGAGCTCTGAAAAAGTGATTGAAGCCGACTTCCATCATGGTGGATGCCGACAGATAGGTAGCGATATGACCGCCGACGCCAGATCCGCTGTCGTAAGCCTGGAGCACCATCGCGACCGCGTTCCAACGTAGGATACTCTCGATGCGAGACTCTAGTTCAATGTCACCCGGATAGGCGGGCTCGTCCGCAACTGGGATGGTGTTGATGTACGGCGTGTTCATTGCAGCGTCTGTAAGCACCATGCCTTGCCCGGAGAGTTGGTGCTGCAGGCGTGAAAGCAAGTGCTTAGCAGCGTCACCGCCACGTTCTTGCATTACGACGCTGAGTGCGTCGAGCCATTCTTGTTGTTCGAGCTCCCAATCGTCGTCACGAATGGACAGTTCAGGAGTAGCCATGGGTGTGATTGTTAAAGCGTTTGTAGCGAGTTCTTCGACCGCACCTGATTTTAGTGCTGAGATGCAGGCTGCATCAATTGACGAATCGGAGCAATTGCCACCGCGCGTTTGTGGTTAGCATTCACGATATATAGTGTGATCTAGCAGATGAAAGGGAATACGTCATGCGCTTGCTGTGGGTCAAAGTAATTTTGTTTGGAGTGTTAATCCTCGCACTTGCTGGGTGCGCGCAGGAAGCTCCGCAAGAAACAGACGTTGCGACTTCTGAAGAACCTCAGTTGTCTGCTCTCGCACAGAAAGCCCGGGAGGTCACCGCGACGATCGATACGACGAGGATAACGAACGCGAACTTGGAACCGGGCAACTGGTTAGCCCACGGTCGCACGTACGACGAACAACGCTACTCGCCGCTCAATCAGATCAATACTGAAAACGTTAAGGAATTGAGTGTCGCCTGGCATTTTGATACGGATTCCAAGCGAGGATTGGAAGCATCGCCAATCGTGGTGGATGGCGTCATGTACACCACCGGCTCGTGGAGTACTGTGCAAGCGTTCGATGCCACGTCCGGCGAAGTACTTTGGGAATACGACCCGATGGTACCCAAAGCTTGGGGTCAGTACGCCTGCTGCGATGTGGTTAACCGTGGCGTCGCAGTCTACAAAGGTCGAGTCATTGTTGGTGCGTTGGACGGTCGGCTCATTGCATTAGATGCAGGTACAGGCGACGTACTTTGGGAAGTCCTCACTATCGATCCCTCGCTTCCATATACGATCACCGGCGCCCCCCGTGTCGTCAAAGACATGGTGATCATTGGCAACGGCGGCGCGGAACTTGGTGTTCGAGGCTATATCACGGCCTATGACGTCGCGACCGGCGATGAGAAATGGCGTTTCTACACCGTGCCCGGCGATCCTTCTCAACCGTTTGAATCGCCCGCGATGAGTTTGGCTGCCGAGACTTGGAAAGGCGGCGAGTGGTGGAAGATAGGCGGTGGCGGTACCGTCTGGGATTCCATGGCTTACGATCCGACCTTAAATCTACTGTACATCGGTGTTGGTAATGGCTCACCCTGGAACCGGTACATCCGCAGTCCGGGTGGCGGTGACAATCTCTACCTGTCGTCCATTGTTGCAATAAATCCCGATAACGGATCAATGGTTTGGTATTACCAGACGACCCCCGGCGATAACTGGGACTACACCGCGACCCAGCACATCATCCTTGCGGATCTCGAGATCGATGGCGAGATGCGTCAAACCGCGTTACAAGCACCAAAGAATGGCTTCTTTTATGTGATTGACCGCACGGACGGCAGTTTTATTTCAGCTGAGGCTTACGTTCCGGTGACATGGGCAAGCCACGTCGATCCAGAAACCGGACGACCCGTTGAAACTTCTGAAGGTCAATATCGTCACGAAGAACGCACCGTACGTCCGGGACCGTTGGGCGGGCACAACTGGCATCCGATGTCGTTCAGCCCTGATACGGGGTTGGTCTACATTCCTGCGATTGATCTAGATTTCACTTACTCGCACGAGGAAGTTTTCGAACACGAACCGGGTTGGTGGAACTTGGGATTGGCAGGAGGTCCTGATGCGGATGATCCGCCACCTACGGTCGAGGATCAGATTACGGGTCTACAGAACGTTCGAGGGCACTTGTTGGCTTGGGATCCAGTCGAGCAGAAGGAAGTTTGGCGTGTCGAGCACGGTTCGGCGTGGAATGGCGGTGTCCTAACGACCGCCGGCAACCTGGTATTCCAAGGTCGTGCAGACGGCACGTTCCGTGCATACGCGGCTGATTCCGGCAAGGAGCTTTGGGAGATGGCGGTCCATACTGGCATCATCGCAGCTCCTGTAACTTACGAAGTCGATGGTGAGCAGTACATTGCCATCGTAGCAGGCTGGGGTGGTGCCTTCGGAACCACATCGGGCGTGCCGAGGCACAAAGGCAATGTACTTGAGGAAGGTCGTGTCGTTGTATTCAAGCTTGGCGGTGCGAGTGAACTACCTGAACCAAACGTGACACATGTCAACATTCCACAGCCGCCCGAGATCGCGGCAACGCCGGAACAACTGCTTCTTGGTAATCAGAAGTACAACGCTTACTGCTCAACTTGCCATGGTCCGAGCGTTAACAGCGGAAGTCAGATTCCTGATCTGAAGTACCTAGGTGAGGCAGGTCACGCCCGTTGGGAGTCAATTGTGTTAGGCGGCGTATATAGCGGCCTAGGAATGCCGAGTTACGCAGAGATGCTGACGCCTGAAGAAAGCGAAGCGATTCAGGTATACGTAGTCGCGGCTACCAACGCTTCGATTGCCTTCTGCGAGACGAGCTATCCCTCTGACTACCCCGAGCTGTTTGGGACTTCATGTACCAAGCGCGTGATTGAGGAGCAATAGTCGCTAGGTCAGCTGCCGTAACGCGCGAACCAATGTACCACTCGTAAGAGTGCGTCAGGAGTTTACGGCGTTAGCCTGCTCTTGTCGTTGACTCTCAAACAGAGGTGGCGAACCGCGCAAGCTGATCCGCCAAAGTAGACGAGTATTGGTCGGATCCGTCGCTTGATCGATCGGCGTCGCGCTGTGCATGACCGTCGGGTTGTCCCACATCACGATATCGTGCACCTGATGACGATAGGACGTGGTAAATCGAGATTGCAGGGTGTGCGCACTTAGTGACTTTAGCAAATCCTCCGCAGCGGAGTGTGACATCCCCTTAATCCCTTGCGCGGTGCCGGTAACGGCATAAAGGGTTTTCTGATTCGTCTCAGGATGGCGACGAACGAGCGGGTGAAATGCCGTGTACTCGGGATCCCAATTAGGAGGCGGCAAAGGTTTGTGGTCGCCTTGGGGTGCAGAGACGGAGATGCCGTGACGATGTACAACCATCAGCTCATCAATCTCTTGTCGCGTCGATTTCGGTAACGCGTCATAAGCCGCAGCCATGTCGCAGAACTTCGTTTCGCCACCAATCTCCGGCGCATGAACGGAATACAGCATCGTAACCGATGAAACTGTTTTTCTAAAAGACTGATCCGTGTGCCAGTGTGCTGCTCCGAGCCGCGACTCCTTTGTGCTGGTTTGCAGATTGGAGATGTGTGCGATTTCAGGGAAATCCGAGTCCCTACTCAGCGGAATCGGTTCACCGATTCGACATGCGAAATCTCGATATTGCGCTTTGCTCAGACCATTGGTTTTGAGAACGAGGAAGCGATTTGCATAGAGATTGGTCAGCAACTCACGCAAATTCGCGTCGTCAAGCGTCGGAACGGCAATATCGCGGACGACTTTGCCGAATTTTCCGTTGAGCGCTTCGATCCTCATGGGCGTTTGGTGGCCCGTAGCAATTAATTCGCGTGCGGATGCGGCACGATAGGTAGAGAGCGAACGACGCCTTCCATGTAAGAGAGTGAAGCGTCTTCAATCAGGATGTCTGGCGTTACGATCGAAACAAAGACCGGTACGTTTCCAGTTAATATCGATACATCACCACCTTGAAACATGTAGGTTGAATTGTGTACTGATGTGTTTGCCGAGTGACCGGGTAGGTTACGCAGTTCTCTCAACAAGTCGCTTCTCACGACTGCGTGCCTTACAAGTTCCTCATCGCCGTTGGGATAGACTTTGTAGGCACGCATCCCTGGTAAAGACTGGCCGACCTGTGAACCAAGAAACGGTGACGGCACGCCAGCGATCTGAATATAGGGATTAGCTACTCGCTCGATTCGAAGGCCAAAGTCCTCTCCGTTTTCTGCGACGATGTCGAGAAGCAGTTGCTTGAGCGCTTCGTCGCTCAAGCCATCGTTCGCTTCAACGAAAAGATTTGAGATGGCGGGTCCCGAACCCGTTGCATTGCTACCGGTGCTGTTTTGGATGTCCTCCGTTGGATTGCGATCACTCAACAGCGACTTCAGAATGCCGTTTTCTACCAGATTAACGCGCTGCGTGCGTACACCGTCGGAATCGACTGGGTAATTTCCGATGAGATTCACACCTTGGTACGTCGTCTGCGTTGGATCGTCGTAGACGCTCCAACTTCGGGGCAATACGCGCGAGCCTAATCGTTCCTTTAAGCTACTAACAGGCATAGCGCGATTGAACATCGCCGCGATCGCCTCATTTTCGAACACAGGTTGCTTGTAGTTGATGAGGTTTTGTGCTAGCACCTGTCCGACCAACTCCGCGGCAGCTTGTCCTTGAAACAGGACGGGACCGTTGTAGCGATCGAGGGGTTCTGCTACGCGCGTTGTCCGCAAGCGTTCGTGCATGGCTTTCACTTCGCGCTTGACAGCGGGAAGATCGGCAATTTCACTCCAGGACCGTCCGAGAATATTGACGTAATCCGATACATAGCGACCGTCGTCCGACTGGGTCCATGCTGTGACGCGGATATAAGCGGTGTCATCCATTCGTGTGAAATGAGAGCCTTCGCTATTCAGATAGGTGTCAACGTGTTGATTAGCGAACACCTGTACGTCGCTGTCGTGGATGAACGCCTCATCGTGACCTACTTCCGACAGCTCGCGTGCGAAATTTCTTGGCGAACGTCGTTTATCGATATATATGGTTGGCTCTTCGATTGAGAAATCCAGCGCCGACTCCTGTTGGGAGTTCTTCATTGCGGCCTCTTTCGCCGCATAGATTTCAACCGCATCTCGATATGCAGTATCGGTGGCTAGCCAGATCTGCTTCCGGAGCAACTGGTAGTCGTCGTCTAGCGCGAGGGTCCTGTTGGTGCGTTGATTCCTCAAGTTTCGTGACATGAAGTTAGAGTTGTCGAGTTCACGTGAACCGACACGCATTTCAACCTCTAGACGACGGGTTTGCCCCGTGTTCATGTTTTCGAGACCGCCTTTTGAGGCAGCAACCGTAATGGAATGGTCCGTGTGTACGGTATAACCAATAAAGTAAGGCTTTACCACGCCTTCTAGTTCTAGTCCGTCTATGTTCCGTGCCAGTTCATCCTGCAAAGCTTGCACGAGTACGCTGTTTTCGTCAGCCGCACCAGCCGTGCTTGCGAGAAGTAGAACCGTTCCCAGAAGTTGGCACAATCGATTCATGAGCCGGCACTCCCTGGTGGCGGGAGTATCGGAAGGATTGCGCGTGACTGCGAAGCACGCTGAACTTCGATCTGCCCAACGAGTATTGATGGCGAAATGGCGGATACCGGCACGTTTCCTGATTCAGCGCCACATTGCCCATTGAACACCGCTGCGTCGTCCGCAGCCGCAATCACACTATCGAAAACTGCAAGAGGCGTTCCAATAAGGTCCACACCACGCACAAGTTCGCGGGAACCGTCTTGGTAGATCTTGTAGACAATCACAGGACGTACCGTGAACGAATTTGGCAGACTACGTGTCGTGATCGTGAATCCCCCGACGATGTCGTCAAAGTACAACCCGTACTCAAGATTCCGCTCCTTCAGAATGGCAATCATTTGCTCCTGCAGCTCCGCAGGCGTGTATGGGTCTTCAACTTCGACGAGTAAATTCGATTGTCGAGCGACCGATTTGAGTCCAACGGCTTTGCGCCCGTGACCGTTCGACTCGCGAAATCCTTCATCGGCCAGTGTCGAGCGACCGAGTAGAAATCGTTTCAGGATGCCATTTTCAATGACACGAACCTTCTGGCCTGCTACTCCTTCACTGTCGTATTGGTAAGTCCCAAGCAGATCAGTGTCGCCGAATTTTTTCATCGAAGGATCGAAAACCACAGACATGGATTCCGGCAACACGCGTTGATTGATCTTGTCTTTGAATGTTTGGGCATCGTTGGTTTGCTTCAGGCGGTGCCCCTCCAATCGATGTCCGAGGATTTCGTGAAACAACACTCCGGCGGCGCGCCCAGACAGGATCGCCGGGCCTGTATACGGTTCAATGTTTGGTGCATTGCGAAGATTGATTAGCGTAGTGACAATCTCGTCTGCGGTTCGTGTCAATTCTCGATCGGAAGGTAAGCCGGATGGTTTGCGCGCGTGAAACAGTTTTGATAGGTTCAGGTTTGAGCCATCCTCCGCCTTCGTTGTAGCAGAAAGAACGATGGTGTACGTGAGCTCGTCTGACTGAATGCGCGAACCCTCACTGTTTACGAAAAACCGTACGTTCTTAAGCACGGAGCCTTGTGCATTACCACTAAGTAGCTTTGGGTGTCCATTGAAGACGTTAGATATGCGCTGGAGTCGTTTTTCCCATTCAGTGCGAGAGAATTGGATCGGAATTTCCAGTTCAGAGTGGGAGACCTTTACCGAGGGCGCTAGGTCGAACGCTGGTCCTTCGGTATCGATCCGTATTTCACTTCTAGTTCTGACGTTGACGAGTTCCTCGCTCGCTTGCTTGAACGTGCGGTCTGTTAATAGCCAGAAGTTATTGCGGATGCCCTCTTGGCTAGCTAGAGAGCCGAGGCTCACTTGAGGAAAGCGACGCCGATCGGTGAGGTGGGTGTTGTCCATTTCTGATTGACCCACACGTAAATCGATGTCGTAATACGTCCCGCCGGATTCTGAGCTACGCGTCACTCTGCCGAACGTGGTGTTGACAGCCGCACGGTAATTGTCATTGATCTCATAGCTGATGTAAAAAGGCGGATCCGGTTGTTCCGCCAGCTCGGACATTGAGCGTTCAAGCTCTGCCTCCATGGCGTTCAGAATATTGCGATCGTCGATGCGTTGTGCGTCTATAGCAACTACAGTAAAAACGAGCGCGAAAACGGTTCCAAGCCGCGTCCACCGACAGTCAGATATATGCATTTCAGGTCCAGTAAGGAAGGTTCAGCGGTCTGTGAGCAGCTAGCTTACGTATCGTGCAACCGTATTTTCCAATAGTTCTTGATTGCCCGATGTCGGCTGTAAAGAAGACTTGCGTTCGCGCGCCAACTCAGCCAGCTCTATTAAACTTGAATTCGGCGCCAGAATACGTTGTCCTAGTTCGCTCTCCCAGCCAGCGTAACGAGTTGCCAATGCATCGCTAAGCACGCCGTCTTCAATCAATGCTGCAGCATTTAGGAGACCGTGAGCAATCGTGTCCATACCGCCGATATGACCGTAGAAAAGATCTTCGCGATTCACGCTTTGGCGCCGTAACTTGGCGTCAAAGTTGAGACCGCCGGTCGAGAATCCGCCAGCTTTGAGGATTTCGTAGAGTACGAGCGACCATTCAGCAGTGGAATTGGGAAACTGGTCCGTATCCCAACCGTTTTGCGGGTCGCCTCGATTGGCGTCGACGCTGCCAAAGATGTCGTGAGCGATCGCGAATGCGATTTCGTGGTGGAAACTGTGTCCCGCAAGCGTCGCGTGATTACATTCGATGTTGAGCTTGAATTGTTCGTCAAGACCATATTTTTGTAGGAAAGCGTAGCAGGCGGCGCTGTCATAATCGTACTGGTGCTTTGTGGGTTCACACGGTTTTGGCTCGATTAGCAACGTCCCTGTGAAGCCGATCTTAGCTTTATGTTCAGCGACCATGGACATGAACCTACCCAACTGTTGGGATTCGTGGCGTAGATTGGTGTTCAGCAAAGTGTCGTAGCCTTCACGACCGCCCCAGAGGACGTAGTTTTCTCCGTCTAGTTCGTGCGTTAGATCCATTGCCTGCATGACTTGTGCAGCGGCAAATGCGAAGATTTCAGGATCGGGGTTGGTTGCAGCGCCAGCGGCATAACGTGGATGACCGAAAAGGTTTGCGGTGCCCCAAAGTAACTTGATCCCTGTGCGCTCTTGAGCTTGTGCAAGTTCGTCGCCGATTGTTTTTAGATTGCGCTCGGTTTCTTCATATGTATCGCCTTCAGGTGCAACGTCGCGGTCATGGAAGCAGTAATACGGGTTGCCGAGTTTCTCGAAGAATTCGAATGCACAGGTCAGCTTTTGGCGCGCCCCGCCGAGATCATCGTTCCACGGCCGATCCCAGGTACCGTCGCCGAATACATCGTCACCCGGTGCGGCGAAAGAGTGCCAGTAACAAACAGCGAAACGCAAGTGCTCTGCCATCGTCTTGCCAAGCACCGTCCTGTCGGCATCGTAAAACCGAAATGCGAGCGGATTTGTACTGGTGTCGCCTTCGTAGCGGATCTTTTCAACAGAAGGAAAGAAGGACATGGTGAATGGTGAGAGGTGCGAGTTGCACCAATGATAGGGAATGCGCCTGTAACCAAGACTCGGAAAGGAGCGCAATTTACATTCGAGCGTACCTATGCGTTGAGACGCCCGAAATGTGATCTGAGGTCTTGGTAAAACGCTTTAAATTCGAAATATCTGGATTCAATCTCGTTGATTCGATCTGTCCGTGGATATACCGAGAAATCTGCGCGTGCTTCGCGGCACACACTTGCAACTGCAGATCCTTCGACACCGAGCATTGCAAGTCTGGCTGCGCCGAGAGCGGGACCGACGGCGGCGTCCTTACGATAAATCAACGGTTTCTGTAGTACGTCAGAAATCAATTGCCCCCAATAACGGCTCTGTGATCCGCCGCCAATGACACTTATTTCCTCGAGGTTAGCCCGTGCCTCCACCAGCTCGGTATAGCAATCCCTCAAAGCGAAAGCGACTCCCTCAAGAACAGCATAGCCAAGATCGGCTCGACTAGTATCTGGAGTCAACCCGCTAAAAACACCCTTTGCTAGCGGATCGTTGTGAGGTGTGCGCTCGCCAGAAAGATACGGCAAGAAAAGCACGTCAGTGGATGTTGACTCTCGCGATTCAACCTCATTGATCAGCGCTGATTCTGATTTCGATGCGGTAACACCCGCGATCCATGTCAATGATCCTGCTGCTGAGAGGATGACCGCCATTTCATGCCAGGTATCGGGAAACGCGTGGCAAAACGTATGGATCCCACCTGACGGATTTGGGTGGTAGCCAGAATCAGGCGCGAACATGACGCCAGACGTCCCCAGCGAGAGTGTGCATCTGCCTGGTACCACAGCCCCCGCGCCTACTGCGCCAGCGGCTTGATCTCCAGCACCACCAACGACTGGTACGCGATTCATCCCCCATGCGGTCGCGACCTCTGAAGTCAATACACCGGTTACATCGCTTCCCTCGAAGAGGGCTGGCATCCGTTCCTCCGTAAGACCTGTCGCATCTAACATGTCTGGGTGCCAACATCGGTCAGCCACATTCAGCCAGAGTGTTCCCGATGCATCAGACATATCGGTCGCCAATTCACCAGTCATTCGTAGTCGGACATAGTCTTTGGGAAGGAGGACGGTTTTGGTAGCAGCAAAGACGTCGCCTTCGTGTTTTCGCACCCACAGTAGTTTCGGTGCAGTAAATCCAGGCATTGCGTGATTGCCTGTGATTTCGGCGACATCGACTGCTTCTTCCAGTTCATGACATTCTTCGCCTGACCTGCCGTCATTCCAAAGAATTGCAGGTCGCAGCACTTTATGGGATTGATCAAGCAGTACGGCGCCGTGCATTTGACCTGAAAGCCCAATCCCGCGAACTGCGGGTGTGTACTTTGAGAGCGAGACGATTGTTTGGTTAACAGCAACCCACCAGGAATCCGGGTGTTGCTCGCTCATTAATGGATGCGGTCGTAAAACGGTTAGTGGCGCAGAGGATTCAGCGATGATCGCCCCGTGCTCATCCATCACGATGGATTTAACAGCGGAGGTCCCGATATCGATCCCGAGATACATCAAACTAACTGTTGCGACGTGGTAGTCGCGTTCCTACGATTCGGTGTTGCGCTGAGCTCGACGATCTTCGAGGACTTTGGC
>JAGWBO010000035.1:0-13287 GCA_021295855.1 Pseudomonadales bacterium
CTTGACAACACCCACTTTGGGCAAGTACAGGGCGCGTCCCTCCACGACCTTGACCCGTTGCGGGTAGGACATGGATTGCTTGCAATGCTTGCTTTTAAAGCGCGGGTAGCGCCCGAGCTCCTTGAAGAATCGCTGGAACGCATCATCCAGATGAATCACCGATTGCTGCAACGCCTGGCTGTCCGCTTCCTTGAGCCACGCGGTTTCCTCGGCCGCCTTCAATTCCACCAGGCGATCCAGGGTCATCCGCTTGCTGATGCGTTCGCCCCTTTCCGCCCAGGCTTCGCGGCGCCAATGCAAAGCGAAGTTATAGGCCCACCGCATCGCCCCGAATTGAAACGCCAGTGCGCGGCGTTGCGCCGAGGTGGGGTACAGGCGGACTTTGGTCGCTTTGAACATGCCCCAATTATGTAATTGATCTATGGCGGCGCCAAAACGAATGCCACACCGGCAGGCGTGCCGTTTTTGCCGTGCTTGTTCACTTGGTCGTTATCACCAAATCCCGCCGACACGTGCGCTCCGAACGCGCGACCCCAAAGCCGCGCTAATATGCCTGCGCCTTATTTCCCCGCCCTGAACGGCGGGGTTTTACGGCGAATTAGATAAAAACCATGTCGAAAGTCGACACCTGACTTACGAGTTTAGTCTTGAATCGTTAAATATTGGGTCTATTGCCACGCGAGTACCAACTGCGTGGTAGTCCATTTCACACAAAGCAAGTTGTCTCTATGTCTTACGAGCACCTGATTTACGACGTACAAGACCACGTCGTAACGTTAACTCTCAACCGACCTGAAAAGCTCAACGCGCTCAATGCTGGGCTGCGGCATGATCTTCGCGAGGCGCTCGCAGAAGCTCAGCAAGACGATGATGTTCGCGTCGTCCTTCTCACCGGAGCAGGACGCGGGTTTTGTTCAGGCGCTGATCTCACGCCTAATCCTGGTGCGGCCTCGCAGCAAGCACCGAAGTCGCAACAAAACGATCTCATGGATGACTTAGGCTGGGTGGGTCGTCAAGCGTTGGCAATCTACAACATGGACAAACCCAGCATCGCTGTGATGAACGGCGTCGCAGCCGGGGCTGGGATGAGTCTTAGCTTAGGTTGCGATATGCGCATCGGCAGCGAAAAGTCGCGTTTTAAAACCGTCTTTATAGAGCGTAATCTCTCGCCAGATAGCGGTATGTCGTTCTTTCTACCGAGGATAGTAGGCTATTCTCGAGCGGCCGATTTGATCTACACGAGTCGAACCGTGGAGGCAGAAGAAGCGTATCGAATCGGTCTCCTCGATCGTCTTGTCGGCGACGATGCGTTAATGGAATCCGCACAGGAAGTGGCTGCACAGATGGCAGGCTGGCCACCTTTAGCACTCCGCACGTCGAAACGCGTTCTGCAACACAACAACGAAGTTGAGCTCGATGACGCATTGCGATTTGAGCTAAGCAATCTCGCAACCCCTCGAAAGGCCGTAAACGACCAGAAGGAATCGCAGCTGTCATTTATCGAGAAGCGAAAACCTTCATTTACCGGCACGTAGTCGGCATACTCGTCTTAAGTCTCGCATCTAAAATCGCCATATCAAGTGATAGGGGTCGTAAATGAAGCGCTTACTTGCATTCGCGGTCGCCGCGTCTATTAGTGTCACCTCAGTAGCCGACGAGGACCAAGTCGAGTATCGACAAGAAGTCATGTCCGCAATTGGCGGAACCATGGGAGCGATCGGAAAGATTCTCAAGCAAGAAGTCGATCGCCCAGGTGACATTGCCCCACTCGCAGCTGCACTCGATGAACTCGCGGACACCGCACAACGCGTCTTCCCAGAAGGATCGGATGGCGGTGATGCATTACCTGAAATTTGGGAAGAACCAGAGGATTTCGCCGAACGACTCACGGTGCTCAAAGAAGCAACCAGCAAGTTTCGCACCGCTGCGAGCTCGGGTGACATGGCGCAGATCGGACCTGCGGTCGGCGAGGTAGGAAGAGCCTGTCGAGGTTGTCACCAACGCTTCCGAGAGTAGCGCTCAGTCGGCGAGTGAAGCTAATACCGCAAACGTTGTTGCACCCGCTGCCAAGCTAATTAGTGCGCCTAACCAAGGCGTCGAAACTGGTGGTAAATCTACGCGTTTCCGCCCCGTAACCATGCTAAGGGGCGTGGGGTCACGCAGAAACACACCATAGACCAGCTGAGCTAATAGGTGTACTCCCACCGCTCCCAAGATGAACCGCCATGCGTTGTGGTGCAGTGAATACACCCAATCGAACGTGTCGTCCTCAATGTACTTGTAGAGCGGACCTTCAAAGAAGATATCGTCCGTCATAAACAAACCCGTCGAGGATTGAACGAGTGCCGCAAGCATCAAGATGACCACGAGGACGATTCCTGGCGCGGTATGGGGAGTTAGTTCACCTTTACGTAAAAAGTGATTGATGAACCTGCGAGGGGTCGTCCAATATCTCTGCCAACGAGCATAGGTCGCCCCCCAAATACCCCATGTAAGGCGGAAGACTAGAAGCGAAACGACGCTTATACCTGCCCATTGGTGAACCTCGATTGAATGGATCTCTTCGATCAGTCCGGTTGCCAACGCAGTCAAGACGGCAGCACCAAAAAGCCAATGCCAGATACGGAGAGGCATGTCCCATACGGTGACTCTGTCCTGAACCATGCCGTTCACCAGCTTCGGGAAAGTTCTTGGTCCGCCAGATCCGTCCACAACGCATCTGGAATCGACACGTCGAGAAGCGCAGAATTTTCGGTTATTTCGCGCAAAGCCCACATGCCTGGGATCACACTTGCAACTGCCGGATGTCTTAACACGTACTGGAGAGCTGCGGCACGCATGTCGATGCCATGGGAGTCGCAAACGGCGCGGATTTTTTGCGCTTTTTCCCAAAGATCATCTGGCGCAGGTTTATAGTCGTACGTCGCGCGCCGACGCTCGGCATTCGCCAGAATCCCGGAGTTGTATGGACCACCGATAATCACAGAGACGTTCCTTTCAACGCACATAGGCAACATCGCGTCGAGCGGTTCTTGCTCGAGCAGCGTGAACCTTCCGGCCAACAAGAAACAGTCGGGTTCGAACTCCTGCATCACGCGCACGCAGACCGCAGACTCATTGACGCCCAGACCTATCGCTCGCACCAGTCCTTGCTCACGTAGACGATGCATCGCGGGCAAAGCGCCGTTCGCTGCAGTCTCATAAATTCCGGGTTGATCATCCCCATGCGTCCATCGATCGATATCGTGGCACAGGAGTATGTCAATGCGATCCAGGTTAAGCCGTCGAAGACTACTCTCAATAGAAGCAACTACTGCATCGCTGGAGTAGTCATATCGAATCGCCAAGTTTTCGCTGTCGCGCATGAGAGCGTCCCGCGTTCCCTCTTCGGCAGGGACCAACAAACGACCGATCTTCGTTGAAAGGACAAATTCATCGCGCGGCTTCTGACCCAATACCCGGCCTACACGCTTTTCTGAAAGCCCATGTCCATACAACGGCGCCGAATCAAAATAGCGGATTCCCACATCCCATGCTGCATTGAGTATGGCGTCACTGTCATCGTCCGTAATGCGGTCGCCAACGCCGCCAAGAGGCGCACATCCCATCCCCCATGCCGTAACTTCAACACCCGTACGTCCGATCTTGCGTTTTTCTAAAGCCATGATCCTGCCTTCATTTCCCATTCGTCATCGCGTCGGATAGCATAGAGTAGCGCCGCATGATTGTTCTCAACCGCGTCAATCGTGATCGATGACGGACCGCTCTGGATGACTCGCACCTTCGGCTCGAGCATGCCCGCAACAGTTGGATCACTATCCCGCTTGATCCGCCGTACCGTACCCGCATCTATCACGAAAAAATCGTCGCTCATATATTGACCGAAACAACCTTTGCCCGTGTTCAAGGTCTGCAAGAATCCACTAGCACGTTCCTGCGCTGCAACAAGCTCATTTTCAGTTTGTTCGTCGCCGACGCTACCAGGGTCTGTGCCAAACCGACTCTGGATACCCCACCGACCTTCAATACGCGTCGCGATGTAACAAACACGATTGGCAAGTAGCGGCTCACCGGAGGCGGTGAAGCGAGTCCAACCACCTACGATATGAGCTTTGTCTTCGGAACTCCCGATCACCTCGGGATCGTCTCCGACCGTATGGTCCCAACCTGATCGAATAAACGCATCCCAACTCACACTCAAAGCATGCGCTTCTTGATCTGCAAGAACCACCGGCGCACGAGCCCAAGAAACACGCACATGTGGATAACTCATCGCGGACGAAAAGGCATGCGCATCCCGCGTATTGAAGGTCTCAAAAAAACGCCAGTACGCCTCAAGTGCCGTTTCACTCATCCTCTATATATCCCTCACGATTCCTCAAGGGCATCAAACAGGGATCGCTGAACTGGGATACCGCACGCCGATTCCCAGGTCGACCCTAACGTAGCTAATACAGGCTCCGCTACGGCTTTTAGCTGCTTATCAATATAGTGCTCGCGATCGATTTCGTGACAAATATTGTCGGTCGGCTCCGGGCCATCCAGCGTCATGACGTAGTGTACGACCCGGGTTGGATTTGAAGATTTGAGCGCAGCCACAACATGGGGCGGTTTCACCTTCGTGTAACTCGTCGGCGGTTTACTTAGCCCTTTTCGATACACGAGCTTCTCGTCCAATCTACCAGCGCGGACCGCATCGACAGTTTCACGAATGAAACCCTCAACAGGTGCCCCTTTGAATAAGCGTGCGTACAACTCCCGCTGCGCGTCCTTAGCAAGCTCGGTCCAATCTCGACGTACCACTTCCATTCCGACGAACTCGACTTCGCCCGTCGTACTCATTTGGCCCGCGTATCGCTTCCGCGCACCTCCGCTACCTTTCTTCAGAGGAAGCAAGAACAGGCGGGTATAAAGTTTCTCAAATTCGAGCTCGAGTTTACTTTCAACACGCCACTCGTCCTCGATATAGCTTGCTAGTTCCGCATTGAATTCGCGTGTTAACTGATGACCCAAATCCGTCGCTTCGTCGGTATCTTCTGAACCAGACGCTACGAACACACTATCGGTGTCACCATACAACACCACAAATCCGCGTGATTCAAACCACTCTTTTGACCACATCAGAAAGTGGCGCCCCATCGTGGTGATCGCGTTGCCGATCTTGCTGTTGTGAAACCGACACACCGGTGTCGCCAGGACACCGTAAAAGGAATTCATCAGAATCTTGATAGCTTGAGATGCCACGCCGTCCTGACGTTGCTTGGCCTGCTCTCGAGCAGTGTAGAGACCATCTAGGACGCCAGGCAGGATTGCTGGACTTCTTGAGAACTCCGCGTCATTGAGAAGTCGAATGCCGCCACCAGATACGTTTTCACGTACATAACCTAACGGGTCGATATTGAACGTTCGGATGATGCTAGGATATAGACTCTTATAGTCCAGCACCCACACATTCGAGTGGATGCCAACTTCGGGCGACAACACAGCTCCGCCCGCATGCGACTCGGACGTGTCGTTGCGTGACCGATCAAAACTCGGAGCACAAACTCGTCGCTTTTTAAGCGCCGCGATGTAGACAAAGTCGAACGAAGCGACACTTGCGGCAACGCGATCCATAGGCATCCCCGTAAGCGTGCTACGAACCTTCGCAAGGGATAGCAGCTTCAGTTGCGCGAGAATCTGATATGCCAACCTCGCATCAGTTCGAGCATACGCAGCAAACCCCGTCAGGTCACGCTGGTAGCGCGCCAGAATCTCCTCTGCTCGATCGTGTACGTCGCCTTCAACCTGCTTCCCTTCACCAAGAACTTCCTGCGCCACGACCTCTAGCGAGTACTCGGGAAACCGGATAAACGCGCCGCGCACCAAATCAATCCCATCGAGAACAATTCTGCCAGGAATCAATGCGCGTCCACTGCCAAAATACCCTTGTGCTTCGCGTAGCACCATACGACCAGGTACTCGTCCGAGCTCGAAGGAGGAACCTGTTCGAAGGCTCATGCGACTCAAAGCATCAAGGTCAAAGTCAACGACGTTCCAGCCGGTGAGGACGTCTGGGTCCAAATCTCGTACTCGTTCGACAAACGCCTCGATCGTATCCCGTTCGCTTGCGAAGCCAATAGCGTTTGCCGGCATGTCGCGTCCATCAGGATCGCACACCAGGACTTCGTCAACGTCTTCACTGTAAAGTGAAATCGCTAACAATCGTGTGGCGTCAGGGTCAGTTTCAATGTCGAGCGACAAGCAACTCGGCATGAAATCCACATCGCAGGGCTCTAGCAATGGATTCGTGAATTCAATATCGAGCTGCGTTTTCGATGGCGAAGGATCGCCGGTGATCGCTACGCCACCACGAATGTCTCGTTCGATCAGGTAGGCTGTCGCAAACGGTATATCGGCTTCATACGTGCGCACTCCCGTGCCATGAATTCGATCGCGTAGCGGCACAACCCTCGACGGTTCCGCGACTTTCACGCGGGACGCTGGCAGCCCATCAAGCGTCTTCCATGAAGTGGTTTCTACCGACGCATTCCCCCAATCGACATGTTCAACATCCGCAGTACGAACGTAGAAAGTCGGTTGCTGGCGCGTTTCGCGAATCAAAAAGGTACGGCCATCTTCAAGACGACCATAGATGAGGACGATCGGTTCGCGGTTTACAACCCGATACGTGCTCTGTAGGATGAAGCCTTTGAAGGTCATCCTGACTGACTCGTTATTACGGATTGCACGCAGATCACCCCATTACGCGACTAACGCCACATGTGCGTGCCGCCACATACGGCAATGGCTTGGCCGGTCACATACGTGCTCGCGTCTGAGCCTAAGAACACGGCGATGCCTTTCAAATCATCAGACTCACCCAGTCGGCGTAGCGGCGTGTTGGTTTCTGCATTCCGCTTCGCTTCGGGATTGTCCCATAGCGCACGAGCAAAGTCTGTCTTGATTAAGCCAGGACAGATCGCATTTACCCGAATTCCGTTTGGTCCGTATTCCAAGGCGAGATTGCGCACCAAGGCGATGTCGGCCAATTTTGATATGTTGTAAGTGCCTAATGTCAGCGAACCCGAAAACGCGCCGGTGCTCGCGGTAATCATCATCGAACCTTGCCCCTTCGCAATCATGTCGGGTGCAACCATGTGTGCCAACCAGTGGTTTGATCGCACGTTCGAGTTCATGGTTTTGTCGAATGCGGAGTCCGGAATCTCTGACATCCTTCCGTAAAATGGATTGACACCCGCATTGCTGACCAAAATGTCAATTGGTCCTAGTCGACTGCGGGTAGTTTCAACTAGATTTTCTAGCTGGTCCTTGTATCCAATGTTGCAGGCGACAGCGATCGCACGTTCCGCACCACACTTCTTATTTACCTGCTCAGCAGCCGCTTCACATTGGTCTAATTTGCGGCTTGAAATCACCACGCGTGCACCATGTTCCGCCAATCCTTCAGCCATTGATAATCCCATACCTTTGGAAGCACCCGTTAACAACGCAATCCGGTCGGTGAGATCAAACAACTGCGTAGATACAGACATACGAATTCCTTAATTTGGCCGTGCACAAAGCAACTAGCTTAAACCATCACTCATTTGCGTACTTCACCCGGTGGACCGCAATCGGCGTGGTGTTATTCGGTGCAACCCTGAACGCACAAGAAGCGCCTTGCGCCAATCCGCAGTATCAACACGGTTGGTCGTACGTGTTGCCGCTTAAATACGACGAAGACTTCGAACACTTCGACTACACAAATCCGAATGCCCCGAAGGGCGGCATCCTGCGAATGCCTCAATTGGGCACCTTTGACAACTACAACTTCCTACCGGACAAAGGCCGTTTGCTGGCGGGATACGAAAGCGGTGGACCGGGCGCACTGATCTATGACTCACTGTTGACCGGAGCGGCTGATGAATCACAAAGTGCGTACGGACGTCTAGCAGAAGGGATCGCCGTCGAGCACGATTATCGATGGGTAGCCTTCAAAATTCGTGACAACGCCTATTGGCACGACGGTGAGCCATTGACCGTTGACGACGTGGTTTGGACGTTTGAAGCATTTCTAGAGCATGGCAGTGTCGGACTAAAAACGGCGCTGCGTGATCTTGATCGCGTCTTCAGTTTTGGGGATCGCGAAGTTTGTTTCGTGACTAAAGACGGTGCGGAAATCAATCCCGCTACACCGTTTGTGTATGGCGGCCAAGGTATTCTGCCAAAACACTACTGGGCTGACAAAGATCTATCGAAGACTGTGACGGATCCACCGCTAGGTAGTGGCCCATACCAGCTTGCTGAGGTCGATTTCGGACAGCTTGCGGTCTACGAGCGATACGATGACTACTGGGGGAAAGACGTTCCCTCGATGCGTGGTCGGTACAACTTCGACAAAATCCAGTGGGACTATTTTCGAGATGAGCAAGTCATCACCGAAGCGCAAAAAGCAGATGTATTGGATTTTCGAGAGGAGACCGTTTCAAAGAACTGGACCGTGAAGTACGACTTCCCGGAAGTAGAAGCTGGCTTATTTCAGAAACGCTTGATCTATCTCAAGCGATCGTGGGGTATGTGGTGGCCGGCTTTTTGGAATGTCCGCATCGAACGCTTCCAAGATCGACGCGTACGCGAGGCGCTCTTTCTCCTTTACGACTTTCCATGGATCAATCGCGTGATCCTTCACGGGTTCTACGACTACGGTAATAGCTATTTCTATAACTCACCGATGGCGTGGGAGGGACTGCCGTCGGGCGCAGAATTAGAGCTGCTTGAACCTGTTCGCGACTTGGTGCCTTCACGCGTGTTCACCGAGGAATTCGATCAACCGGATTCGGACGGATATGGCACGAACCGCGTTGCAATGAAGCGAGCCTTGGAACTGTTTGATGAAGCAGGCTGGGTCCTGAAAGAGGGCGAAATGAGGCATAGGGAAACGAACGAACGCTTCAAAATCGACTTCGTATTCGTTTCGCCGATGCTTCTCCGCGCAAAGACGCCCTACATGAAGCGTTTGAACCAAGTTGGCATCGAAACCTCCGCGGTAGCACCTGAGATATCCAATTGGCAGCATCGCATGCGAGCTAGGAAATTCGACGGTGGTGGCTATATATTCATTCCCGGAAACATGCCGGGTATTGATTTGCGAAATCGGTTTAGTAGCATCGCCGCAGACGAACCAAACAGCCTAAACTGGGCTGGTGTCAAGAATCCTGCCGTAGATTACCTGATTGACAAAGTAAACGAAGCTCGGACAGCCGAGGACCTATACGCGGCCACACGCGCGTTGGACCGTGTGTTGTTATGGGAGTTCTACATGGTACCCGGCATGGGCCAACCTGGTTATAGAGCTGTGTATTGGGATCGATTCAATTCTGTCGATTCCGGACCATTAAATCGCGTACCTGTTATAGATGCTTGGTGGTGGGACCCCAAGAAAGAGGAAGAGCTTCAGACAGGTTTAGCCGCACTTCGTTCAGAATGAAAGTAGCAATCAGTAGCTAATGCTTCTATATATCACTAAGCGCATCCTGCTCGTGCCGGTCACGCTTCTCGGCATCATCCTAATCAATTTCACGATTGCGCAGTTCGCACCTGGCGGACCTATCGAGCAAATCGTCGCAAAAATGATGATGGGCCAAGTGTCGACCACACAAGGCATCAGTGGCGGCGGCGATATGGGCATGTCATCCGACGCACTCGCAGCGGCAGGTACCGTCCACAGCAATTCCACCTACGGGCTTGATCCAGACCTGCTTGAAGATTTGAAGAAGCAGTTTGGGTTTGACAAACCTGCCCATGTGCGTTTCTTCGAGATGGTCTGGAGTTACATTCAGTTCGACTTTGGTGAGAGCTACTTCCAAAATCGTCCTGTCCATGAATTGGTGATAGAACGGTTCCCCGTTTCAATCTCATTGGGCTTATGGTCGCTCTTGCTAATCTACGGCATTTCTGTGCCGCTCGGCGTACGCAAGGCTGTCAAGGATGGCACCCACTTCGATTTCTGGTCAAGTTCGGTAATCTTCGTCGGCTATGCGATTCCGGGCTTTCTCTTTGCGATCGTGCTCATCTTGCTGTTTGCAGGCGGACAAAGCACCTTTAACTGGTTCCCTCTGCAAGGGTTAACGTCTGCCAATTGGGGTGACCTCGCGTGGCTCGACAAGATTCTTGACTACTTCTGGCACATAACCCTTCCGGTCATCGCGCTTACTGTTGGCGGCTTCGCCTATCTCACCATGCTCACCAAGAACTCGTTCCTGGAAGAAATAAACAAGCAGTTCGTCTTGACCGCGCGAGCGAAAGGGATCGACGAAAAACGCGTGCTGTTCGGTCATATCTTCCGAAACGCGATGTTAATCGTCATCGCTGGGTTTCCTTCCGCGCTCATTGGGATCTTGTTCACCGGATCGCTACTTATTGAGGTGATCTTCAATCTCAACGGTCTCGGCTTGTTGAGTTACGACGCAGTGATAAAACGTGACTACCCGATCATGTTTGGGACGCTTTATTGCTTCTCGCTTATTGGATTGATCATGCACTTGATTGGTGATCTTTGTTATGTGCTGATTGATCCCCGCATCGACTTCGAAACGCGACAATGAGTCCACTCGTCAAACGCGGATTTGCCAATTTCAAGGCGAATCGCCGGGGTTACTACTCATTGTGGATCTTTGGTGGCTTGTTCGTACTAACTCTGTTTGCCGAATTCATTGCGAATGACAAACCCATTGTGGTTGTCATGGACGGAAAAATATGGTTCCCGGTCGTTGAGTTTGTTTCCGAAAAGGATTTGGGGGGTGAGCTCGACGTTCTCGTTGACTACACAGATCCGTACATTGAGGACCTACTTGAAAGCAAAGATGCTTTCACGATCTATCCACCCATCCCATATGCGTACGATACCGTCGATTTCTATGTACTTTCTTCAACGCCGGCCTGGCCATCAGCGCAACACTGGTTGGGAACCGATGATCGCGGCAAGGACACGCTTGCTCGCCTAATCTATGGATTCCGCCTCTCTGTACTGTTCGGATTAATTCTCACAGCGATGGCCGCCGTCATTGGCATCTCGGTTGGTGCGGTCCAAGGTTATTTCGGTGGTTTAACGGACTTGGTTGGTCAGCGACTGGTGGAGATATGGACAGGTCTACCTACGTTGCTTATCTTGATCATCATGTCGACGATCGTCGAGCGCAACCTATTCGTCATGCTGATCTTGCTCACCCTCTTTAGCTGGATGTCGTTGTCGGCGGTGGTTCGAGCGGAGTTCTTACGTACCCGAAATTTCGACTACGTACGCGCCGCTCGATCATTGGGAGTTCCTAATCCCGTGATCATGCGTCGACACGTATTGCCGAACGCAATGGTCGCGACACTTACTAACATGCCGTTTATTCTGTGCACCGCAGTTACGACGTTGACAGCGCTCGATTTTCTCGGTTTAGGGTTACCAGAAGGCGCACCGTCTCTAGGCGAACTAATGAATCAAGGAAGAGCCAATGTTGAGGCGCCGTTCCTAGGTCTAACCGGCTTCTTTACGCTCGCGATCATGTTGTGTTTGCTGATCTTCATCTCTGAGGGCGTGCGCGATGCGTTCGACCCACGTCGCGTTCTCGCGGGGCTAGCAACCAGGAAATAGCATTGGATACTGTGCACGCTACGAACTAGCACATGTCCGTCCCACCTAACATCCTGCTTATCGCTACCGATCAATGGCGAGGCGATGCGCTGGGGTGCTACGAAGAAGCCGATGCGATCACCCCTCACCTAGACGCGCTTGCGAGTTGCGCCACCGTCTTCACGCGCTGTATTTCAAATTCGCCCTTGTGCGTTCCGGCGCGAGCAGCCATCATGACGGGCCAGTTACCCCGTGAAAGCGGCGTTTGGAGCAATGCACGCGGCGCTGACGTCGACGGTCCCAGCCACGTTCGAAGTCTCCGCGACGCGGGTTACTTCACCGCCGTAGTCGGCAAAACACATTTGTGGCGTACAGGTCCAGGACCCAAACCGGGCTTACACGCCAAGCAGATGGATCATATATTGGCGGCGTGGGGTTTCAATCATCGGGTCGAAGTAAATGACCCCATCGGCACAGGCTCCCAAAGTTGCGCATATACAGATTTCGCGACTGAACACGGCTTCGTCGACGCTCATCGGCAATACATCAACGATTGGATTGCTGAGATGCATTCAGGCAATCCCACACCTTGGGCTCAACCGCCTTCGCCCGCGCCAAAACTCATGGATATCGACTCATTTATTGGGCGCACGGGATGCGAATGGCTACAAACGTACGACAAGTCGCAACCGTTCTACCTTCAAGTCCAGTTCACAGGTCCCCACGATCCCTATGACGGTCCCGCAGACTTTCGAGCCTGGTATCAAGACAAAGACATTGACATCGGTAATACGACAAGAATCGAGAACCCTCCGCCGAGCTTGCAGGCTCGTTTCGCGTCACGCAATCCCATCGCACGAGCAACAAAGGAACAGCGACGGCAATGGCGAATTAACTACTACGCCAACATCTCCCTCATCGATCATTGGATTGGCGAGCTCCTTGACACGTTGAGAAGGTCAGGCTTTGCTGACAAAACGTGGGTCTTATTCACCAGCGACCACGGCGAAATGCTCGGTGATCTAGGGTTGATGGGAAAGACTGTCTATTTCGAACCGTCGGTACGCGTTCCTTTGCTCATTCACGCGCCGAAGACGGCAGCTCGCCGATATGACCAATTGGTGCAGCAAGTTGATTTAACGAACACACTGCTAGAGGTGGGCGGGGTCCAGCGCTTCAATGATTCACTTGGACAGTCTCTTAGACCCGCGGTTACGAACGGCCATGGCGAAGATTTAGGTGAAGCAGTACTCTCCGAGTTATTCGGCGAAACGACTGTGATCACCGAGCGATACAAATTCACGGTTAACACTGAAACCCATGAACCATCACAGCTCATCGATCGCGTTGAGACTCCTGATGAGCGTCGCAATCTAGTGGCTGATCGTAGCTACCAGCACGTCCGACAAGAACTGCTTGAACGCTATCTTGATCCACTCAGAGTGAGGATTGACAAGGCACGAATGTCACGATATCGCGAATACGTCAAACGTACCGCTCGACGCAATTGACTTGTGCTCGTCGGTCTTGCGGTTCAGCGTGAATGCGTCGAGTTCTGTTGAACTTTTGTCTCTGTCGATTACAGCGTTGATCGACAAATTGACAACAGATGAAGGCGGTCGGCCCAACATAGTTATGTTCCGGAAGTGAACAACTTACTAACTGTTGGCAACGACTACACTTCA
>JAGWBO010000035.1:13297-13606 GCA_021295855.1 Pseudomonadales bacterium
TTATGAATCGAAATCTGACCGGTGGCGAAAGTCTTGCCACAAACCATCGTCCCCGCAAGTTCGGCAACTTTCCGCGGGCGTTTGTCGTAACTGTGTTTGGCCTGCTATGTGTGCTCGCAACAGGCGAGCAATCGGCACAAGAATCGGAGCAGGAGAATGGAGTGTCTGGGGAAGACAGCGATGCGGTTGTAATCAGTACACGACTTGGCGACGTACAAGGTCTGCATCAAAGCGGCACATTGCACTTCCGCAGCCTACCTTACGCACAGTCACCAACAGGTGACCTTCGATTTAAGGCCCCACAACCCC
>JAGWBO010000036.1:0-12210 GCA_021295855.1 Pseudomonadales bacterium
CGTTGCCCAGATATTCGTCAACACCAATATCGCAGCATGTGGCGGATTGATCGTCGCACTGGTTTTGGCGCGAGCGGTCTTCGGTAAGGCGGATCTAACCATGGCGTTAAACGGCGCACTAGCTGGTCTAGTGTCGATCACAGCAGAACCTTCCGCAGGGTCAGCTAGTTTGGCGTTGTTCACGGGAGCCGTAGGTGGCGCAATCGTGTTTGGTTCGATCATCGTAATGGATAGATACCTGAAAGTCGACGACCCTGTCGGCGCGATTAGCGTCCACGGCGTATGCGGAATCTGGGGTTTACTCGCGGTGTGCTACACGAATCCAGATGCAACAATTGGCGCGCAATTACTGGGCATTGGTGCGATTATCGGATTTGTCGGCATCGCAACCGCGATCGTGTGGGCAATTCTCAAATTCACCATGGGCATTAGAGTATCCGATGAAGATGAGGAAGCTGGTGTTGACTACTCTGAAGTCGGTATCGAAGCGTATCCTGAGTTCGTGAACGCATCCTAACCTGAAGTATGCGAACAAGATTCTAGAAACGTTTCAACACGCTCAAAGAACGCGCGGCAATAAGCCGCGCGTTTTTATTTCAACTCTGGAGAGAATTCCTCCCGCAGATGAATTGATGGTCCGCGATCGTAGATTACCTTGTTACTGTTATGCCATCTGCAAAGTAGAATTTCGAAATTGCTTCCGGATTAGGCCCCATGAAACTCGTTACAGCGATCATAAAGCCTCACAAAGTAGATGAAACCCGTCAGGCACTCAACGACGTTGGCGTCACTGGTATGACGGTTACAGAAGTGAAGGGTTTCGGTCGGCAAAAAGGTCATACCGAAATGTATCGAGGTGCGGAGTACGTTGTAGATTTCCTGCCAAAAGCAAAGCTCGAGATCGCGCTTGATGACGACAAAATCGACGCTTGCATCGATGCACTTCGCAAAGCCGCCAACACCGGTAAGGTCGGCGATGGCAAGATCTTTATCACCAATCTTGATGACGTAGTCCGCGTTCGGGATGGCGAGAGAGGCCCTAGCGCACTTTAAGGCAATCTAACACAATCACTGTCACGATGCGTGGCAACTAATTTAGGGTATTCCCGACGACAACGCGTCGTGCGCTCACTCGATCCATGCAGTATGTTTCCACTCGGGGTGGCGTTCAACCCGTAAATTTCGAACAAGCTTTACTCGAAGGTCAAGCAGAAGACGGTGGCTTGTTTCTGCCTGAGCGATATCCTCAATTGACCGACAAGTGGGACTCGTTAAAAGATCTGTCGTTTAGCGAGCTTGCGCTCGAGATTGTGTCTCTCTATGCCACTGACGTCGATGTTGATGCGCTTCGAACGATCCTTCGTGACGCATTTGCCACGTTCGACGATGCAGATGTTGCACCGTTGGTCCAGATCGAAGACCTGCACGTCCTAGAGCTTTTCCACGGCCCAACCCTAGCCTTCAAAGATGTGGCTCTTCAGGTGTTAGGACGCCTATTTGAGCACGTACTTAGTCAACACAACCAAGTGATGAACATCCTTGGCGCGACCAGTGGAGATACGGGAAGTGCAGCAATTGCCGGCGTGCGCGGTCGTGACGGCATCGGCATCTTCATCATGTTTCCAGACGGACGTACAAGTCGGTTGCAGGAACTGCAGATGACAACCGTTCGGGAAAAGAATGTCCACTGTCTTGCGATCGATGGTAGCTTCGATGATTGCCAGCGGATACTGAAAGCGATTTTCAATGACATTGAATTTAAACGTCGCGCACGTTTAGGCGCGGTTAACTCGATAAATTGGGCGCGGATCATGGTGCAGATCGTGTACTACGTGTACGCGACGTTACGCTATGACGAGCCGGTGACCTTCAGTGTGCCGACTGGAAATTTCGGCAACATCCTTTCCGCCGTTCTCGCCATGAGGATGGGGGCACCCATTCGCCGCTTGGTTCTTGGTACAAACGAGAATGACATACTTGCTAGATTCTTCGCTAGCGGGAAATACCAGCGTGGCGCGGTTCAGCAAACACTTAGTCCGTCTATGGATATTCAAGTCGCTAGTAACTTGGAACGGTTTATCTATTTGTATCTAGACGGTGATTCAGAGCAACTCGTTCAGTTCATGCACGGGTTCGCGGAACACAACCATGCCACATTGAGTCAAAACGGACATGTCGACGCAACGATAGACGCACGTCGGATTGACACTGACGAGACAATCGCGACGATTCGCAAGACTTGGGAACGTTACGGTTACCTAGTCGACCCACATACAGCTGTCGGTATCGCCGCCGCGGCACATACGGATTCAGAAGGTCCTGTGGTCTGCCTCGCTACCGCACATCCTGCCAAATTCCCAAGTGCAGTCAATCAGGCCATCGGCAACGCACGAGCGCAGCACCCGCGTCTGCAAGTTTTAGATGAGAAACACGCGCGTAAGGTCAAGCTACCCGCGGATCAGCAGGAAGTTAGAAGCTACATAGAACTGAACATCATTAAGTAGTCCAAAACGCTTGACCCTCATTCGATTACGTCGAAGTATCAAGCGAACAAATCGCACTCCCGATGTCAGTTAGTTCGTGTACCACGACGGTTGCGTTATTCTCAATCGGAGTTCCTTCGTGATCCAACCACACGCTTTTCATGCCGGCGTTTACCGCACCATCTATATCTTCTCTCAAGCTGTCTCCAACGTGGATCGCCCTCGCCGGCTCAGAAACGCCGGCCAATTCAAGCGCGCGACGAAAGATCTTGACTGATGGTTTCGCAGCTCCCGCGTTTTCTGCGCTCACATTAAATGAAAAGTACTCGCTGATTGAGGTCTTTGTCACGTCCGAGTTGCCGTTTGTAATCGACGCGAGCTGATACGAGGAACTCAACTCAGCAAGCAATTGCTCGGCTTCAGGATACGGCTCAACCTGACAACGCCAATGAATGAACACTGCAAAAGCCGCTTGCGACAATCGACGAGCATCCGAAACCGGAACACCAACTGCTTGAAAACAACGTTCCATAAACGCTAATCGAAATTCACTGACATCATGCAGGATTTCTGGTCGTTCGCGCCGCAGTGTATCGTTCAGTTCCGTTAGTCGCTCGGTACTGAGCGACGTATATCCTGGAACATGCTCGACTATCCATGCGTTCGTTTCGCGAGTTGCTCGGAGGAGGACTTGGTGAGATTCCCAGAGCGTGTTGTCGAGATCGAACGTAATGAGTTCGATAGTCACGATTGGCGTTTCGCGCGTGGGTGAGAGTGTTCGTAGACCTTTGCCAAATAGCCGGAATCAAGGTGTGTGTATATCTGAGTTGTACTTATGTTCTCATGCCCAAGTAACTCTTGAACAGCCCGTAAATCGCCGCTGCTTTCCAACATGTGTGTCGCAAAACTATGGCGCAACATGTGGGGATGTAAACCGCTCGAATCAAGCTGTTTGACTCCATAAGCTTTTAGCCTTGTCTGCACTGAGCGTGGGGACAAGCGTTTTCCTCGATTAGATATGAACAGTGGGTCATTAAGGTCAAACTCACCTCGTATACGAAGCCAGTCCCGAATCGCTGTACTCGCGGCCTTTCCAACGGGTACTAGTCGCGCTTTGTTGCCCTTTCCGGTAACGTGCACGAAACCTTCATTCAGATCAATGTCCTTGACGTCAATTCCAACAAGCTCCTGTAATCGAATTCCGCTTGAGTACATGAGCTCAAACATCGCGCGATCGCGTTTCCCCAACAGTGAATCTGCTTCAACGTCCAGCAGGTAGTTCAATTGATCGACGTCGAGTGTTTTTGGCAGCCTCGATTTGCCCTTCGGGTTACGGATGACCGCAGCAGGATTGGTAGCACACAATCCTTCGCGCTGCGCGTAGCGATAGAAAGATCGAAGACAGGAAAGGACGCGGCTGATTGAGCTCGCTGCCAGTCCGTCTTGATTCAGGCTGGCAATAAACCGTTTGATGTCGTTCGGGGTCGCAGTCAGAGTATCTCCCTGATTCCTGATAAACAAATTCAGGTCACGCTCGTATGCCGTAAGCGTGGCGGCCGAATAACCCTTCTCGACCCTTAGGTGGGTAAGAAACGCCTCTTCAATTTCTGAAATAACCCTGTTTTTCACAACGAGCGCTCGTCGAATCTCTCAGCCCGTGCGTATACATTCGGTGCGTTCAAAATCCGATTTGCAGCACACGCCAACGTTCTACCAAGAAAATCTAAATAGAGCGTTCCTACGTTGTTGGAGAAGAAATTTGGATCTTCTGCACCGATGATCAATATCCCACTCACCGATTGATGAAGAACAGGAATCTGCGCAATCGAGACCGTATCTTCTACCTCAACGTCAAGCAGTGTGCGATAAGTTTCAGACCGACAAGCCTCACACTTCGTCGCAACCAAATTCGAAATCGATTCCTTTGTGGTTGGGTCGAGCGATGCGATATCTCGTATGTTCTTTGTCTCACGCCCGTGAAATTTAGGTGTCTTGACGTAGAAACGTGCATGATCGGCAGATTGTTCAATCATCGCGCCACCTACGATATCGTCGAGTGCTTCGAGCGTGTCGCTTGCTTGTAACGCTATCGCGATGTCAGCGATGATTTTGAAGCTCTGTTCGTTTTCATTGAATATTTCTGTTACGTTCTGTAAACGCTCGCGAAGGTCGGTGATTTCCGCACGTAGCTGCGGCAAGCGCACGTCGGTAAGGGAGACGACATTCCGTCTATGTCTAGTCAAGTTGAATCTCTCCGTCGAATACGCGGGAGGCAGGCGCGGTCAATGAAATAGGGTGATTAGGACCCTCCCAATCCACTAAAGCGGTGCCTCCCGCCTGGTTGACTGAAACACTTCGATCAACATGACCTGCGAGTCTCGCGGCAGCTACTGCGGCACATGCGCCCGTACCACACGCCATGGTCTCACCAGCGCCGCGCTCAAATACCCGTATTTGAATACGACTTCGATCAAGTATCTCGGCAAATTCCACGTTCACTGAATCGGGAAATCGTTGATGCGTCTGTAGCGCATTCGCGATCAGTTCGAGGTTGTCCGCACAAGCACTTGTTTTGAATAGGACAGCGTGTGGATTCCCCATCCCAACTGGGATGAGTCGAATCTTCGGCGTAGACGCGAGTCCAAGGTTAAGTTCGTAGTCGAGATTGGTTGTTTCAGATACAAAAGGCACTCCAGACGGATCGATTGTCGGAACACCGAGCTCAGCCTTTACTTTCATGCCACCTTCAATTTCCGCTTTTAACAGAGTCGCTTCTACGAGCCCACCAAGGGTCTTGAATGCAATTGAGTGTTTTGACGTTAGTCTCTCCTCGTGTACAAAACGTGCCATACAAAGAGTGCCATTCCCGCATTGCTTAGCAAGTTCGCCGTCGCTGTTGAAAATCTCTAACGCGAAATCGGCTATAGATTCATCTGACGACTTGATGTGTAGCAACTGATCGAATCCAATTCCTCGATGACGATCTCCGACTTCACGAATCCAATCGCGATTTGGCTCGAAATGCTGTTGCACGCCGTTGACGATCAGGAAGTCGTTCCCAAGTGCATGCATCTTTGTGAACTTCACCGTCAAATACTCAATCCTGCTCTAGGTCAAGTAAGTCGGACATCGACTCACGACGCCGTGCAACTGTCCAAGAACCGCCGTCTGCGATGACTTCTGCAGGTCTTAGTCGCGAGTTGTAGTTCGAACTCATGACGAAACCATACGCACCGGCGTCACGAACCGCCAGTAAATCACCTTCTTGAAGCGATAGAGGTCGCGCCGTCGCAAGATAGTCACCGGTTTCACAAATAGGTCCAACGATGTTCCAGTCCCGACTCTCGCCATCAGAAGATTCGACTTTCTCAATGTCGTGAAACGCTTCATAGAGCGCGGGTCTGATAAAGTCATTCATTGCTGCGTCGACGATGCAAAAGTCGCGGTAGCCAGACACGGTTGCTGGCTTTAGATACTCCACGCGCGTGAGCAAAACGCCTGCGGAACCAATTAGAGAACGACCTGGTTCCACTTCCAATGCGACATCCTGCAACGAGCGGCTCGAGACCAACTCACCTAACTCATCGAATGAAAATGGCTCCTCGTCGTGATACCTGATTCCAAAACCGCCGCCTATATCGACTACCGCACATTCAACACCAACTTCGATCAGTCGTGAACGTAGCTCAAGCACGGCATCAAGCGAATCCGCATAGGGGCGGAGATCTGTTAGCTGGGAGCCGATGTGACAGGCAAGTCCCACAAACTGCAAGCTCGGCATGTGACGGTCAATCTCAACGGCAAGCTCAAAAGCATCGTTTTCAGGCATGCCGAACTTATTCTCGCGCATACCCGTGGCGATGTATGGGTGCGTGTCGACGCTGATGTCAGGGTTCACGCGGATTGCAACGGGTGCTCTAAGCGCTAATCGTTCCGCTATCTCGGCAATCCGACGGGTTTCTGCGACGCTCTCGATATTCATACAGCCTATACCAGACTTCAAGGCAAAGCTGATCTCTTGTTGCGTTTTACCGACCCCGGAAAACACCACTTCCGCCGGATCAGCCCCAGCGCGTATAACGCGTTCGAGTTCGCCTCCCGATACGATGTCAAAGCCCGCACCCAGGTCAACCATACGTTTCAGAATCGCAAGGTTGGAATTCGCCTTAACTGCATAACGGATTCGAGCATTAACTAAACTAAGCGCGCGTTCAAGTTCCTGATACCGAGTGGCGACATCCGTCCAACTGTATACATAGCAGGGAGTACCTACCTGTGCCGCAATGTCACTCAGAGGGGTATCGTCAGCGCACAACACGCCTTCTTTACGCACGTAAGGCAATTTCAAGTCCCTTTGTCATGCCTTGGCGGAAAACAACCGCGAACAGAAGTATAAGAGCCGATACAGATTTGCTCCGACCCATGTTCCCACAGTATTTCCTAGTTTGAACCTAGAAGCATCCGAATGAAGCAACGATTTGGGACCGCAACCGCATTCACGCTCGTTGTGGGCAGCATGGTAGGAACGGGCGTGTTCACGAGTCTCGGGTTTCAACTTGCTGAATTCGAATCGGGATTCGTGCTTATGTTTCTTTGGGTGCTTGGTGGCATATGCGCCTTCTGTGGCGCAGTGTCTTACTGTGAGCTCGCCGCGGCGATTCCGCGTTCCGGCGGGGAATACGCTTTTTTAGGCCGTGTATTTCATCCCGCAGTCGGGTTCGTCGCTGGGTGGATATCGTTCACAGTCGGCTTCTCCGCTCCCGCCGCGCTTATGGCAATGACGTTCGGTGCGTACCTAGAGGCTAGTATAGGTTGGATTGACCCTACAACTGCTGGAGTCGGATTACTCCTTGTGATAACGGCTCTTCACGCGTACAGCCATCAATCAAGCAGTGCTCTGCAGGTGACGTTCACGTTTGTGAAAATCACGCTCATTGTCCTGTTTTGCATAGTGGCTTACCTACTCGTTGATGTACAACAAGATGTTTCTTTCCTGCCGCGACACACTGACCTAAGCCTCGTCGCAAGCGGCGGCTTTGCAGTGTCGCTCATTTACGTGAATTACGCCTACGCAGGATGGAATACAACGACGTATGTAACAGAGGAATTCAATCAACCGACACGCACCATCAATAAAGCACTTATGACGGGAACGGCGACTGTGTTAGTCCTGTACGTCTTGTTGAACGGTACGTTTCTGAGTGTCGCGCCGGTAGACGCGATGAAAGGCAAAATCGAAGTGGGGTTTGTAGCCGCCTCGTTTGCATTTGGCGACGTTGGGGCACAACTTATGTCTCTGATGATTGCGCTTATTCTCGTTTCAACTCTCAGCGCGACGATCCTTGCCGGTCCTCGCGTGTTGTCACGCATTGGGAACGACTATCCGGTTCTTCGTTGGTTAGCAAAAACCAATCGAAACAAAGTCCCAGCTGTCGCAATACTCACACAGTCCGCATTAGCCATCCTTCTCATCTTGACCGGCGAATTTGAATCCATTCTTGTATTAGCAGGACTTTTGCTTGGTGTCAGCGCGTTCAGCACCGTGTGTGCCTCGATTTGGATGCGAATTAAGCACGGTAAGCCCGTACATTACCGCATGCCGTTCTACCCATTACCACCAATAGTATTCTTGATCGTAACAGGTTGGGCAATTGGATACACGTTCTTCGAACGAGCCGTTGAGGCTGTGTTTGCGGCTACGATGATTCTTGTTGGATTGAGCTTGTATGGTTTAGTCTATACCATCAACAAACGCAGGCTACACCAATTGCAAAAGTCGTCTACGCACGAGCGTTAGATACGCGAAATATCTAACATGCGATCACGAAGTTTCGCGTTTGTGTAATTCGACTTGACGGAGCAACGGTTCATCGACGGAATGGCTAATCCGTGAACAGGAAATCCCAACGCTAATGCTAAAATTCGATTTCAAGAGCGGAACCAAACCCAATGAACGACAAGATACGGCACGTTACCGATGACACGTGGGACGATGAGATCCTCAAATCGGAGAGTCCTGTATTGGTCGACTATTGGGCAGAATGGTGCGGCCCGTGCAAAATGATCGCACCGATTCTCGATGAAATCGCGGACGAATACAGTGATCGACTGAAAATCTACAAGATGGACATCGATGAGAACACGGAAACACCACCGAAATACGGTGTGCGCGGGATTCCTACACTAATGCTGTTCAAATCTGGGCAAATGGAAGCCGCCAAAATCGGCGTTTTGCCAAAGAAACAACTAACCGCATTTCTTGATCAGTTCGTTTGATTTCTAGAAATTCGCCCTTATTGCTTTAATCCCGGAGTACTTTCGCATTTCACAAGGATTTGACTTAGAGAGCGATCGCGATGGCGATGCGCTGGTTGTGTCAGTGTCCGGACGCGTGGACGGAACAAACGCGCAATCCTTTGACAGCTCGCTCGACGAGGTTATCGAGGAATCCGTTAGCGCTGTAGTCCTAGATCTGGCAGGTCTGGCTTACATGAGTAGTGCTGGTCTTCGCAGCATCCTCATGACCGCGAAGCGTTTACAGTCGCGAAAAGCGAACCTGGCCATTTGTAGCTTACGGCCTACGATTAACGAGATATTCCAGATCGCAGGTTTCGATCGTATTCTGGATGTCTGTGAGAACCGTACTGACGCAGTAGCAAAAGTTACAGCCTCCTAGAGCTTCGAGCGTTGGCCAAACGCTGAGGTAATCTCACAAGCTAACTGTTCGTGACGCAGTGCATCTGTTTAGCCCGACATCGTGCTAAGACGATCTTGCACGCGTCGTTACTGTTGACGATCCATATCACGTTCAGTGGTTCCACCACGGAAGGTCAGACCACGACCGGAGATCCATTTCGTGCGTCCACACCGTCCTGTGCTGGTTGGCCAGGTGCCAGTACGTATCCGCGATCTTTTCCGGCAACATGAGCCCATCAGCGGCTCCTTTTGTTTCTCTCAATTGACGGTAGCGTTCCGGGCCTAGCATCTTTCCAAGCGTGTCGGGAGCGTCCACGGCTCCATCTACAACAACGTGAGCAATATGAATACCCTTCGGCGAGAGTTCAGCATTGAGCGTTTGACACAACATTCGACGTCCACCCATAGCGGCAGCGTGGGAGTGTTGTCCCGCATTTCCACGCACCGCTGCGGTCGCTGAAGTAACGATGATCGTACCCCGACCTCGGTCGACCATCCCTGGTGCAACCGACTGTGCAAGTCGAAACAAGCCGAAGGCTCCGAGTCGCCATCCCATTTCGAAGGCTTTCTTGTCCGTTTCAGCAAGAGATCGATTACCGATCTGTGCGCCTAGGTTGTAGATCGCCACCTCAATGGGACCGATGTCGGCCTCAACCGCAGATACGCGCGATTCGATCGCGTCTTCACCAACAGCGTTCATGATGAAGCCAGTCGCGCTTCCGCCGGTGCTAGTGATCTCGCTGACGAGTTTCTCAAGTCCGGCTACATCGCTACGTCGACACAAAACAGCGTGATAACCCTCCCGAGCGAATCGCTTGCCAACCGCGCCACCAATACCCGCACCCGCGCCTATCACGAGACAAACTGGTTTCATGCGTTTGTTTTCCTGGTTGTTTTGAATGGACTGTGTGCGTTTACGGCACAGCTAGGATATGTCACCGAACTCACCTAAGAAGTTAACGTCTCTATCTGAAGAACTTCGTTACGATTGGAGTGCGTTCGGTTTCGAGTGATTAGTTGATAGGACCCACACAAAGTGTCAGACACGTGATGTCATCGGACTGAAGATGATCGCCAACGAATGAATGAACGCCTTCGAATACTGCTTCACTAGCTGCTCGCGGATCGCTATAGCCACGTTCGAATATGTCGCTAAAACGCTCCATACCGAACAACTCCTCGTTTTTGTTTTCTGCCTCATTAACACCGTCTGTATAGAAAACTAACGTATCTCCCTCGTGAAGTTCGATTTGGTGGCTCGTGTACTGATAGTTACTCGCGACTCCTAAAGCAACGCCGTCGTGAGGGTCAACCAATTCTGAATCACCGTCTTGATGTACCACCATCATTGGATTGTGTCCCCCATTGCAGTAGCTAAGCATGTGCGTTTTGGGGTCGTAAAGCGCGTAGATCATGGTCACAAACATCATCGAATCGTTATCTACGCACAAAATATCGTTGACTGTTCTTATCACGTCAGCTGGGTCTGATCTTTCAGCAGCTGCGCTTTTAAGCAGTGTGCGACTGACCATCATGAATAACGCAGCCGGAACACCTTTTCCTGATACATCGGCAATCGCTAATCCGATTCGACCGTCTGGTAGAACGTAAAAGTCATAGAAATCACCGCCTACCTCCCGTGCGGCAACCATATTGGCATACAAGCGATGGCTTTCCGTGGTAACAAAGCTCGTTGGCAGGATGCTTTGTTGCATGGACTTAGCTACACCGAGCTCGTTTTCGATCGAAACCAGCCGATTGCGTGCATCCATTGCTTCACGCCAGGACATCAAATTCTTAATCGTTCTGTCGATCGTCATGCGCAGATCGTTAAAGTCAACTGGCTTTACAACAAAATCAAATGCGCCCAGATTCATGGCTTGGCGTATGTTTTTCATATCGCCGTATGCAGACACTACAACAGAACGCAACTCTTGGTCCAATTCCCCGACGCGGGACAGCAACTCTAAACCGTCCATGCGCGGCATGTTGATGTCTGTTAGGACGATATCGATAGCGTCATTACGCTTCAGAACCTCGAGTGCTTCTTCGCCGTTACCAGCGAATTCAAACTGATATACACCGCGACGGATCTCGCGTCGCATACGCTGGCGGACAAGCGCTTCTAGGTCAGGTTCGTCATCAACGACCAGTATCGTGTGAGGATCGGCAGTGACTGCTTCTTCGTCTTCGGCCATAAAGTGTTATTAGTGGTAATGCGTTTTAGACGCGCAAGGCCACACGAGTTTCATATGCGCGAACGCGAACGAGTCTTTCGGTATTTTAGAAGGTAAAGATTTGTCCACTAGACACATAGAAATGTGCCAATTTCAATGCTTTTCGACGAACCGATTTCCTCGAGATTGAGTTCACAAACCATCGCACGGTCGACACGGTCAATCGGTTGAATCACACTCTTCTTGCTGTTGCGATAAATTCACAAAATCTCGTTCGTCGTTTAGCCTTGAACCAAAATGGTTGAGATCGAACGTTCCTCCAAGAATCTACCGGTCGTTTGAGAGGCTATCGGTACCGAGGCTAACGGTCGAGAGTCACGAACGGAATCTTGAACAGAGCCGTCGTGTCAACGACGTAGCACAAGCGCCTTATTTCTCATTCTGATGGTATCAACCTATTAGTTAAAGAGCCTAGTTAAATCCCCACCCTCGCCAGAGATTTTCCGGGGTGGACGGGACATCTTCAAGTACATTACGTGTCTCAACCCACCACTGATATTTTGGACCCGGACCGTATTGCAGGTCATCCACGTAGGTTTCTCCTGCCCGTTGATAGTCGATAGGTGTGAGAATCCGAACCATCGGCGTGTCAGTTTCTGCCGAGTAGTTCACTCCTGCTGAGTGAATGAGCCGTGGATGCCACCAGATCACGTCACCTGCCGTACCTGTAAACTCCACGGGTCCAGTTTCCCGCAGGAGATGATCCCGCTCGCGAGGATACATCTCAACGCGTTCGCCGGAGATCGTGCTTCCACTAACACGATCCCAGCTCAAATGCATACGTCGATGTGAAC
>JAGWBO010000036.1:12255-16925 GCA_021295855.1 Pseudomonadales bacterium
CAAAACAGGCTGCCTTTTGACGGATCGTTGGAGTCACTAATGCGAACGCTCCTCCTCGTCCAGATGCCCCTGTCGCAGAGGCCTTTTTAGCGCTTGGTTCTCGCGCCTCATGTGTAACTGTATAGTATTTCGACCCAATTCGTGAAACTTTGTAATCAAGTATGTATTCCCCTATCAATACCATCGCCGACAAATGCGAAGCCATGTAATCACCATGCGGGTACATTCGGTCATGACTTCGATCAGCGATTGGAAATACACCGTAAATTCCTCGCACTCGTTGTACCTGCTTTATCGTTGCGCCAAGAAATTCACTCGCTAACCTCAGCATCTTCGGATGGTTCGCTAGTCGGTCAACAAGAAAGCTCTCTGTACCTATTCCATTTTCACCTCTTGAACGCATCTTCCAGTTGGTGTTTATCAAGGAACCGACACGAACGTGGTCTTCTTGTCGCCAATGCGACTGCGGGTTGTCGAGCCAAGACTCAGGATCGTTTTGTCGTAACGCATGATTAGGCACATTTGCCCAAAAATGATCCGTCGCCGTTTGAAATGCGTCGGTTTGTTCCGAAAGGAACCTTCGCTTTATCAGAT
The DNA here is from genome assembly GCA_021295855.1 of Pseudomonadales bacterium. GTDB lineage: Bacteria > Pseudomonadota > Gammaproteobacteria > Pseudomonadales > Azotimanducaceae > Bin55. The sequence continues at coordinate 12,850 of JAGWBO010000036.1, forward strand.
AACCATGTATCTTGAAGAACTCAACATCATTCGGCTCTAACTTGCTGGATTGACTCGATCCAACTGCATCTTTCGCGATTGTGCTTGGGAGAAACTCGATATCTTCCGCAATCGGTTTGGTCGTTGGATGACCGACGTTGTAGTCTGAGGTGACACTTTCGGTCGAAGACTTGATCGATTCATTCATGAGTCGTTCCCTCGGAAAGTGATCGAATACTTGGCTTATTGACGAAGGTACCTGCCAGGTTCCCGGTTGAAGCGAAACGGCGTTTCAGGATCACGTTCAACGATTTCTTGTGGTATGTCGCCATCCCAGTCCATCGGCGCGACATTCGACTTCCGGTAAAACCATCCTAAGAGCACCGTCCGCCGCGTCATCGTTCGATTTGGATGTGTGCCGTGCAAGAGACGTGCATCACCAATTAGCAATTGACCTGTCTTTACAGGGATGTCTATGGCATCTGGATGGTCAATAAACATCCACTCGTTCGTTTCTTTAATGTTGTAGCCACCAGCTTCATGTGCTTGTACCAGATGGTCATGCAGTTCAAATCGCTTTAAGTGGCTGCCGGGAATCACGCGAATACAGCCGTTTTCGACATGCGTATCGGTCAAGTACCAGTTCAGAAAAACTTGCTGAGGCCAAGGCGACATACTGATTGGATCGTCCCAACGTGCCCAGTCTTGATGCCAATACAGCGCCGGTGCGTCAGGTGGTTTTGAAATGATCTGAAACACGCCACCAGCTTTAAAGTCGCCGAGCCCTAAACCCGACATGATCGCGCTGGGATGTTCTATCAGGAAATCAACGACCCCATCCTGCGGCAGGTCCGGTGAACGCTTGGAACGATTTCGGATGCTATTGATTTTGACGTCCGAGCCTTGATATTTCCAATGGGAAGGATGCTCTGTACGCGCCAACCAGCCATCTGACCATTCGCGGAGTCGTTCGATAGATCCCACCGGTAATAGTCCATCGACGAGGCAGTATCCGTCCCTCAATAGTTGCTGGCGTGCTCGCGGTAACTGATCAGAGCGCGGTCGTGTTAACTGGCGAATCTGTGTCATTTCTGGCATGCTAACTAGCGATCTTCCCAAGAATCTCTCTACGTGTTGTAGAGCCTACTATGACGGCGCTCAATTCCCCCTCGGTGTCGACTACTAAGGTTCGAGGGATGAAGTCTGGCCGGGATTCATCCCATCGCGATCGTGGATCGGTAAGTAAGTCGGGGAATTCAGCGCCGAACCAGGCTTTCTGCGAAGCCAATTCCTCTCCCTGTACACCGTCGAAATTCATTCCTAGCACGATCACATTGAGTTTGGTCCGTTCACTGTGAATCTCATTCAAGATCCGTATTTCTTCACGACATGGTCCACACCAACTCGCCCAATAAGCAATGATGACCCACTGACCGACAATGTCATCGAAATCTATCGTCTGCCCGTTGTCAAGTGGATAACTGCTCTCTCGCGAGGTCGATACGAATGCTAAGAGTGTGAACGCAATTGCGAGAAATCGACGCAAATACAACCGACTTCCGACTTCGATTCCAAACTTCAATCGATCCTTCATGCTTTCGTTATTTGATCCTGCACGACCTAACCTAACGCCCTTTGAATTCTGGGAGTGGTTTACCCTCAAACGCTGCGCGAAGTGCTTTGGCGGCGTCTTCGGTTCGCATTAGTTCACCGAATAACTCCGACTCTCGGCGCAGACCTTCCTTCAACGGGAGATCGACGCCTTCACGAATCGCTCGCTTCGAGTTCGCTAAAGCTTTTGGCGCGCGCCTCGCTAGCGTTTGGGCGAAGGTCGAGACTTCGTCCCTGTATGAGGATAGAGTATTCGAAAGAACGCGGCTAACGATCCCAAGCTCATGCGCGATATCTGGTGTGAATACAGTCCCATGAAGAATCAAGTCGAGTGCCTTCGCCACACCAAGCAAGCGCGCGAATCTCTGCGTACCCCCACCGCCTGGCAGGATCCCTACACCGGTCTCGGGTAAACCCAGTCGGAAGTCTCCTGCTCGAGCAAGGCGGAAATCACAAGCTAATGCGAGTTCGAGTCCACCGCCCATAGCCATGCCATTTATAGCTGCGATCGTTATTGCATCCATCGACTCGAGCAAATCCATCGCGCCTCTGAGGCCCCGAGGACGTCCAGCGTGGCTCACGCCGCTGGATCGAGTTTGAGGTGCTCCTCCTTCACGAATCTGACGTTCAGCCGATGTCGCTAACTCGTCGACTTCGTAATGACGAACGAAAATCTCATCTGAGCCGCCCGTTAGAACCACTACCCGAATGTCCGATTGCGAATCTAACGATTCCAACGCGACCAGCAATTCTTCCGCGCCGGCGGCATTTATCGTATGGCGGGGCGGATTTACTAACGTAAGGGTCGCAACGAAACCGTCTCGATTTACGTCGACATATGAATCACTCAAATTTAGGCACGCATCAATCCAGCTTCGGTCAAATCCTCGCGAATCTCTTTCAAAATATCTGGATCATCGATCGTTGAAGGCATCGTGTAAGCGTCACCATCCACTAACTTTCGAATGACCTGCCGCAAGATTTTGCCCGAACGTGTCTTGGGAAGTCGTTTCACAATTACACATCGCTTGAAGTTGGTAAACGGACCAACGTCCTTTCGGACAATCTGAATTAATTCGGTTTGCAGGTCGTCGGACGAGATGTTCATACCGTCTTTGAGGAGCACCAACCCAATCGGTACCTGACCTTTCTCAAGATCGCGAACACCAACTACGGCACATTCAGCAATTGCGGGGTGTGAAGCAACTGCTTCTTCGATTTGACCGGTGGAAAGGCGATGTCCCGCAACGTTCATCACGTCGTCCGTTCGACCCATGACATAAACGTAGCCATCCTCGTCTCGAAATCCTCCGTCTCCCGTCGCGTAGTAGCCCGCGAATTCGGTCCAGTACGACTCCTCGAAACGTTTATGGTCACGCCATACCGTTGGGAGAGTGCCTGGAGGCAAAGGTGGTGATATGACAACGTTTCCGTCCGTATTAGGCGGTGCTTCTTCACCCTCGTCCGTAAGGATTTTTACATCGTATCCTGGAACTGGTAAAGTCAAGGAACCTGGCTTCATTGGCTTGAGCCCATATCCTGCCATATTGGCGCAGATCGACCAACCCGTCTCTGTTTGCCACCAATGGTCGATGACTGGCGCACTTAGATGATCATTGAGCCAATGCCATGTCGGTGCGTCGCAACGCTCGCCCGCTACGAATAGATACTCTAACGAAGAAACGTCGTACTGCTTAAGGAGAGAACATTGAGGATCTTCTTTTTTTATCGCTCGAAACGCGGTGGGCGCAACGAAGAAAGTTTTTACACCGTGATCTGCAATGACTCGCCAAAACGTACCTGCATCGGGCGTTCGAACTGGTTTCCCTTCAAACAGGATCGTTGTGCAGCCTTTGAATAACGGCCCATAGACGATATACGAATGCCCTACGACCCATCCCACGTCTGACGCCGCCCAGAAAACGTCTCCTGTATCAACGCCATAGATTGCGTTCATACTATACGTCAGCGCGACAGCATGACCACCGTTGTCGCGTACGACACCTTTTGGTCGACCGGTCGTACCAGAAGTGTAAAGTATGTAAAGTGGATCCAGAGCACCCACTTCCACCACTTCAGCTTCAGGTGCCGTAGCCTCCCATACATCCCAATCTAGGTCGCGGCCAGACGTAAATTGCGCTTCACACTGTTCCCGTTGCTTAACCACCACGTTTTTAACGTCATGCGTCGCAAGCGATAACGCCTCGTCCACCAGTGGCTTATACGCGATCACTTTCTCGAACTCAATCCCACAAGAAGCCGTTAACAACACACTCGGTTCGGCGTCATCGATTCTTAGAGCCAGTTCTTTTGCCGCAAAGCCACCAAACACTACCGAGTGAATCGCGCCTAATCTAGCGCATGCAAGCATGGCGATTACGGCTTCAGGGATCATGGGCAGATAGATGACTACCCGATCACCCTTTCCCACACCTAAATTTCGTAAGCCACCAGCTACTTTGCGGATTCGCTCACCTAATTCGCTA
>JAGWBO010000036.1:16973-30461 GCA_021295855.1 Pseudomonadales bacterium
ATGTGACGATCTACCGCTAACCAGCAGCTGTTTAGCGTACCGTCTTCGTACCATCGCCAACTGCCATTGACGTCTTGACTCAAGGTCGTCGACGGTGTTTCGAACCATTCGATTTCACCTTGCCTTTGTCGCCAAAACGCTACAGGATTCTCTATTGAGAGGCGATAGTCCTCTTCATACGTTGGCATTCTCGATCGTTATCCAACGACACGCGCGTCAAAGAGCGAGGAAACTTCATCGTCGCTGAATCCACTATCGAGAAGAACACTTCGTGAATCTTTCCCGGACGCACGCGCGCTGTGCGAGATCTCCGCACGTGAGCGACTAAACCTTGGTGATGGTGCTGGTTGGGTAACGCCATCAACATCAACAAATGTCTCACGCGCCCGGTTATGAGGATGATCGGGGGCTTCCCAGATTGATAAAACTGGTGCAAAGCAAATGTCCGTACCTTCCATGATCTCGCACCACTCATCTCGGCTCTTCGACTTGAAGATTGCGGTAAGCAGTTCCCGTTTCTCCTCCCAACCATCACGATCCATCTGAGTGTCGAATTCAGTCGCATTCACGCCGGAATACTTGACGAGCAGTTCGTAGAACTGGGGCTCGATAGAACCAACACAAATGAACTTGCCGTCGCTTGTCTCATACGTTCCGTAGAAATGAGCGCCACCATCGAGCATGTTGCTCCCGCGTTCGGGTATGAATCCGTAGTCCTTCATTCCAAAAAACGCAGACATCAAACTTGCGGCACCGTCGACCATCGCTGCGTCTACCACCTGCCCTTTCCCGGATTTCTGTGCCTCGAGCATGGCGCAAACCAAGCCAAACGCAAGCAACATACCACCCCCACCGAAATCACCGATGAGGTTCAAAGGTGGGACAGGCTTACCGCCGGGCTCACCAATCGCGTGCAAAGCACCAGCGAGTCCGATGTAGTTAATGTCGTGCCCGGCCGCATGCGCTAACGGACCTTCTTGACCCCAGCCAGTCATACGTCCGTACACGATTCTTTCGTTTCGATCAAGACAGTCCTGCGGTCCAACGCCTAACCGCTCAGTGACACCGGGGCGAAACCCCTCAAATATGGCATCAGCATGTTCGCAGAGCTTCAAAACAACCTCTGCACCGGCCGGGTTCTTTAGGTCTACAGCAATGGATCTTCGATTGCGTTGCATCACATCACGTGGTTGGCGGGGGTTCGCGACGATTCGGTCGACGCGAATGACCTCAGCTCCCATGTCGGAGAGCATCATGCCACAGAAAGGACCCGGACCAATGCCGGCTAATTCAATTACGCGAAAACCCGCTAACGGTCCCATGGAAGCGCTCCTACTCAGAAAGTTGGTATCGGCGGGATTTTACGAAGCAAATTCAAACCAAGCGAAGTGCTTTCAACCCCGTCAACCTCCGATAATTGCGGATTCTGATGGAGCCTCACTGCAACTTTGCGCGTTTTAGGTATCGAGACATCCTGCGACGAGACTGGCGTCGCTGTATACGACACAAAGCAGGGCATCATCGGTCAGAACATCTATAGTCAAGTCGACCTCCACGCGAAGTACGGGGGTGTCGTACCTGAACTGGCATCTCGCGATCACATCCAAAAAACCTTACCGTTGATTCATCAAACGATTGCGGATTCTGAGCTCAAGATCGAAGAAATAGACGGTATTGCTTACACCGCTGGACCAGGTCTGACACCCGCGTTAATGGTGGGCGCCACTTTAGGTCGTGCACTCGCCTGGTCGCTAGATGTACCTGCAATCTCGGTTCACCACATGGAAGCCCACCTATTAGCGACACTGCTCGCACCTTCGAAGCCTCAGCTCCCTTTTATCGCGTTACTCGTATCGGGAGGTCACACGATGCTCGTCAAGGTCGGTGATTTTGGCGACTATGAGATACTCGGCGAGTCGCTAGATGATGCCGCAGGTGAAGCATTCGACAAGACGGCGAAATTACTCGGTTTAGGCTATCCGGGAGGTCCAGAAATCGCGCAGCTTGCTGAGAAAGGCACCCCCGACGTATTTACGTTCCCGCGTCCCATGACCGATCGGCCGGGATTAGACTTTAGTTTTAGCGGCCTCAAAACAGCCGTTCAAACAGCAGTTAACGCAGTCGATGAACTCGACGTTCAAACTCGCGCAGACATCGCTCTTGCACTCGAAGATGCGATTGTGAGCACATTGTTTATTAAATGTCGACGCGCACTTGAAACCCACGGCATCTATCAATTAGTGTTGGCGGGTGGCGTTGCAGCCAATCAAAGTCTGCGAGAGCGAATGATTAGGCTGGACGCAACCGTGCACTATCCACCTATTTCGCTTTGCACCGACAACGGAGCGATGATCGCCTACGCCGGTCACGAACGTCTCAGGCGAGGATTGTCAACCGGGCTCGCGGTCGACTGCAGAGCACGATGGTCGATCGAAGAGATTGAATGAGCGGAATAGCTCTAAGTGATAAGAGTGCCAACACCACCGTCGGTAAAAACCTCCAATAGTGTCGCATGCGGTACACGACCATCGATGATGTGAGCTGCTCCAACGCCACTCTCGACCGCCGATAACGCGCATTCGGTTTTGGGGAGCATTCCTCCTTCAATGGTGCCTTCGTTGATTAACGCGTTAACTCGCTCACGAGTAACCGTTGCTAACGTAGTCCCGTTTTCGTCGAGTAACCCGGGAGTATTCGTTAGCAAGATGAGTTTTGCAGCCTGCAAGTGCGTCGCAACTGCCCCTGCTACAACATCCGCGTTGATGTTGTACGAAGCGCCTTCCGGTCCGACCCCTATGGGAGCGATGACTGGGATAAACCCACTGTCCTCTAACGCTTGGAGAACTTTAGTGTCTACCGCATCGACGGTACCGACGTGACCTAAATCGATGATTTCCGGAGGGTTGTAGTCCCCAGACTCCGGTTCTAACGTCATTTTCTTCGCGCTAATCAGATTGCCATCTTTACCGGTCAATCCGATCGCGCGCCCACCGTGCGCATTGATGATAGAGACGATCTGCGGATTCAACAATCCGCCTAACACCATCTGCACCACGTCCATCGTTCGCGCATCGGTAACTCGCATGCCGTCCACAAATTTGGTCGGGATCTCGAGTTCGTCTAACAGTTCACCAATCTGCGGACCACCGCCGTGTACTACAACAGGATTGATCCCAACTAACTTGAGTAACACGATGTCTCGCGCGAAAGCATGCTTAAGTTCGTCGTCAACCATGGCATTTCCGCCATACTTGACAACGACCGATGCCCCTTGAAATCTCTGAATATAAGGTAACGCTTCCTCGAGGATACGAAACGTCACCGCATAGTTACGGTTCATAGCCACCCTTGAAGCGCCAAGTCCGGTGCAATACGCTCTAATTCACGTTTGAAAAGTTGCTTGATTCTTGTAAGCGCGAGTTCAGATTCAGCTTCAAACCGAAGTGAGAGCTTGGGGCTCGTGTTTGATGCTCGAACTAACCCCCAACCGTCTGTGAAGTCAATTCGAACGCCGTCGGTGTTGTCTGACTCGCCGCCATTGAAGGACGCGCACCGCGTTAGATGCTCAATGATCTCGAATTTTCGGTGGTCCTCGACCGGAATCAAAATCTCCGGAGTTGCGGGAAGCCTTGCAATGTTGCTAAACAGCTCACTCGCGTTCGAACCCTGACTTACGAGCTCAAGGAAGCGTGTGCCGGCATACGCAGCGTCATCAATTGTGTACCATCGATCCGGGAAGCAGAAGTGTCCGCTAAACTCGCCCCCTAACACCGCATCGTGTTGACAAACGTGCTGTTTGATATTCGTGTGCCCAGTCGGTGATACCACAGATTTCCCGCCGTTCTCGGCGACCGCTTCTCTCACACTAAGACCGCACTTCACGTCAAAAACAACGGTGCTCGCTGGATTGCGTTCTAACACGTCTCGTGCGAACAACGCTAATAAGCGATCCGCCCACACGTTTTCTCCGGTTTCGGTGACAATGCCGACTCGGTCGCCGTCCCCATCGAACGCAATACCGGCATCCGCCCGTAGCTCGACAACCGCTTTGCACAAATCAGTCAGATTAGCGGGAACTGCAGGATCAGGATGGTGGTTTGGAAATGTGCTGTCGACCTCCTCGTAAAGCACGATCACTTCGCATCCTATCGCCTCGAATAGTTGTCTTGACAACACACCCGATGCGCCGTTACCGCAGTCAATTACGACCCGGAGCGGTTTTGCCAGCTTAATCTGAGCAGCGACCTCGGTGATATATTCGTCCACGACCTTTTGCGCCTGAAGGGCGCCAGCGCGACATGACCCCAAGTTGCCACATGTGATTCGATCATATAGCCGCGTCAGCTGGCTTCCTGAAAACGGCAACTGACCAATCGCAAATTTCAGACCGTTATATGACGCCGGATTATGTGAACCCGTAACGACGATCGCAGCCCCCGCATTGTGCTTGAACGCGCCGTAGTGCACCAATGGCGTTGGTACTAATCCGAAATCGATGACATCGACGCCACTGTAACACAGGCCTTGCGCCAATGCATCGAGAAATCCTGCGCTTGACGCACGACCATCACGACCCACCGCTACCGTGTGATTGTCAGACCGTTCTTGTAGTTCCGAACCAAACGCACGACCGATCGCGTGAACGATTTCTGGGGATAGATTTTCGCCAACCAGCCCACGGACGTCATAGGCGCGAAAAATACTCGCCTCTATCGTTGGCAGCGTATCATCGATACCAACTTCCGTCGCCGTCCCCATTGCGTTCAGTGAGTAGAACCGTTGAGTTCAGAGTGCTTTCTCTCTCGAGTGAGTAATCCAAATGTTTCTCTCACAATTCGTTCCGCAATGACATCCTTGTTTGCGTACGGAATCTCAACTTCCCCACAGTCGTGTATTAACGTAACTCGATTTTCAAAACTATCAAATCCAATCGTGCGGTCCGACACATCATTTACAACGATCACATCAAGCTTTTTACGGAGACGTTTTTCGCGAGCGTGCTGAAGGACGTCGTTGGTTTCTGCTGCGAAGCCAACCATAAACGGCCTATGCTCGAGTTTGGTTACAGAGGCGACCACATCTACCGTTTCCTCAAGCTCAAGCGACCACTGCTCCTCGGTAGCTTTCTGAGACTTCTTTATTTTTTCGTCATGTGAAGTACTAGGTTTGTAGTCGGCGACTGCTGCAACGGCAAACATCACATCACAGTTTCCCAGCCGATCATGAACCGCTTCGTGCATTTCCGCCGCAGACTCGACGTCAATTCGATGCACCCCGGGTGGGGTATCGAGCGACACTGGTCCACTTATTAGCGTGACTTCGGCTCCGATCGCTCGCGCTGCTGACGCGACGGCGAAGCCCTGACGACCCGAACTTGCATTCGTTAAGTAACGCACCGGATCAATTCGTTCACGCGTCGGTCCGGCGGTAACGAGAACGTTAATCCCTTCTGCTGAACCTCTTACATCGGGCGAAGGCGTACTTGAGTGTGCCAAAACAGCTTCGACGGCCGTGACGATTTCATGTGGTTCTGACATACGACCAGGACCAGTTTCACCACAAGCCTGATCGCCGGAATTCGGTCCGACTATTTGAACGCCACGCTCGCGTAATTGCCTTAGATTACGTTGCGTCGGGTAATGACGGTACATCTCCTGGTTCATCGCGGGGGCCAACAAGACAGGTGCTTGAGTGGCGGCATAGATCGTAGTCAATAAATCATCCGCAATCCCATACGTAATCTTCGCGATTACATTTGCCGTCGCAGGTGCAATAACGATCGCGTCGGCCACTCGAGCCAGCTCGATATGCCCCATGGCACGTTCCGCATCCTCATCCCACAGGGTTTGTCTTACTTTTTCACCCGATACAGCAGTCAATGTGGCATTCGTGACGAAATGTGTAGCCGCGCTTGTTAGCACCGGAATGACACGATAGCCGGAGCCTATCAACTGTCGAATAAGCTCAGGAGCCTTGTAAGCTGCAATGCCCCCGCTGATGCCTAAGACGATCGTTTGTTGCGCCATTTCTCCGCCAGCATGTCACCCAAACCTCGTCATTTGGGCACTGTACGCCAAGTTCTTAAAAATATCAAGGAATTATGACAGTAGCTATGTATCTGCGGCTCATCTTGTAAATTTCAATTAGCTACTAATTTGCCTTTATTACCGCACCAAATATGAGTTAATTTCACAAATGTGTGATTTCGGTTTGCGCATCGCGCATGATTTCAGTTTAATTCCCGCCTCAATCTAAATCTCGACTGTTATGTCTCGAGTATGTCAGGTCACAGGAAAAAAACCTATGACCGGAAACAACGTCTCTCACGCCAAGAATCGCACAAAGCGACGGTTTAATCCAAATCTTCACACGCATCGTTTCTGGGTTGACAGCGAAAATCGCTATGTGAAGCTCACGTTGTCAAAAGCAGGTATGCGCATCGTCGACAAAAAAGGAATCGATGCGGTATTGACAGATTTACGAAATCAGGGAGTTAAAGTCTGATGGCTAGTAAACGCGAGAAGGTCAAGTTGGAATCGAGCGCCGGAACGGGACACTTTTACACAACAGACAAGAACAAACAGAACACCCCCGAAAAGCTCGCGATGCGGAAATACGATCCGGTCGCACGTAAGCACGTCATCTACAACGAAACTCGGCTTAAATAAACCATACCCGAACTCCCTGAGGTCGAGACAACTAGGCGCGGCATCGCACGCGCACTTGTCGGATATCAGATAGAAGACCTCGAGATTCGCGAGAGCAGATTTCGCTGGCCAGTCGATCTACCCGCCAACGATATTGTGGGGCAAAAACTCAATTACGTTGATCGTCGCGGGAAATATCTCCTACTATCGTTCGACCACGGCGTCCTACTGCTTCACTTAGGTATGAGCGGACACCTAAGGGTGGTGAGTCCGCATACTGAACTACTACCGCATGACCACATCGACTTCCATTTTCAAGGCGAGCGGGTTCTACGTTTCAACGATCCCCGTCGTTTTGGTAGCGTACACTGGTGTGAACAGGATGCCCTTGAGCACCCGCTACTCATTGACCTCGGTGTCGAACCGCTGAGCGACGAATTTGACGGCGCTTTGCTCTACCGACAATCACGTCAACGAAAGTCACCAGTCAAGAACTTCATTATGGATGCTCACATTGTTGTAGGCGTAGGCAATATCTACGCTAATGAAGCCTTATTCCTTGCACGGATCAGACCTACAACACGCGCAGGATCGATTTCCAAATTGCGATACGAACGCCTAGCGGATGCGATCAAGAGGATCCTGCTACGCGCGATCGATGCTGGCGGTACTACGCTTCGTGATTTCGTCCGATTTGATGGCCAGCCCGGCTACTTCGCCTTGGAACTCGATGTTTATGGCCGAGCAGGTAAACCCTGTGTTCAATGCGAAAGACGACTAAAGGGAATCGTGCTAGGACAGCGTCAGACGGTCTTCTGTCCAAACTGCCAGCGTCACTAGTTGGAGCGGAGTTGTGAGTAGTAGTCCACCACACACGGTGCTACGAACGCGGATACGTCCCCGCCGTAAGAAGCAATCTCTCGCACTCGCGTAGAGGAGACGTGCGACCATTCATTCGACGTAGGTAATAACACATATTCGATAGACGGATCTAATGCCTGATTCATCTCAAGCATTTGGAACTCGTAGTCGTAGTCCGTTACCGTGCGCAACCCGCGCAGAATGAATGTTGTATCGTGTTTGCGCACGAATTCAACGAGCAGGGTATTAAAGCCTTCGACAGATACACGACTTCCAAACTCCTTTAACGCCTCTCGACAGAGCTCGATACGATCGTGCAACTCTATATCGGGGTCCTTATCCGCAGAGGTACCTATTGCTAAGACAACGTGATCGAATAGTTTTAGGCCGCGCTCAACGATATTTGCGTGCCCAAAAGTGATCGGATTAAAACTGCCAGGATAGACGACCGTGGACACGCCTGCGACTTCTTCCGATTAAAAGAAGCAACGGATTGTAGCGGTAGCTTTCAGCTACGACCGTCATTGAACGGGTCGTCTAAAGAGCTGAATCCTTACCTCGCCGACTTCCTTGGATTTCCATTCGTCTAATGGACAAGAAACGGCATCGCCACGTGAAGCGCTTTCGACATAGACGATGCCGCTATCCGAAAGATGTGCGCCTATCATGCCTAGTAGGCGTCGATAGTCTCGACTCGCGTGGAATGGAGGATCAAGAAAGACGATATCCCACGGTGTCCTGTTTCGTTCTAACCACTTTACTGCGTTCGCTTCGATGACGGCCGCTTGAGCTGCTATCAGATCAAACTGCTGACACGTCTCTCGGAGCTTCACTAAGGTTCGGCGATCGTTTTCGACAAATGTCGCGTGGTGAGCACCACGCGAGAGTGACTCAAACCCTAGTATCCCTGTCCCCGCGTAGAGATCAAGTACCTGACAGCCTCGAACCCGATCGCCTAGCCAGTTAAATAAGGTTTCACGCAGTCGGTTAGGCGTTGGTCGAAGCTGAGGTCGGGTGGCCACAGCAACACGACGTCCGCGCCACTCACCCGCAATAATTCGCACATGTCCAGCGTGGTTTCGACGACCACGCCGCCACCTTCCGTCTAGCGACTCACGTCGTTTCACATCCCCCATTAGCTCACTCACCCACATTCGAGATTCGCTTGAACGAAAAACGCAACCATGCCAAAAGGAAAAGCATCCTTGCGCGGTTTAGTAATGCATTAGCCAAAACTAGATCACAATTTGGCAACGGCATCAGCTCGCTGCTGTTGGGCACGAGGCAACTCGATGAGAGTATATTAGAAGAGCTGCGGACACAACTGCTGATTTCCGATGTGGGCGTCGCCGCTACCGATCGCTTGCTTGACAATCTAAGTCGCGCGATTCGGCGAAAGAAACTGCGAGACGGCGAAACTGCGCTACAGGCGTTGCGTGTCGACATCGAGAATACCGTCGAGCCACTTCAAAAGCAATTCGAGCCCTCGGAATCGCGTCCCTTCGTCATTTTGGTCGTTGGCGTAAATGGTGTAGGCAAAACCACAACGATTGGTAAGTTGAGTCATTACCTGCAAGAACAGGGGCATTCGGTTTTATTGGCAGCCGGAGACACCTATCGAGCCGCTGCTATTGAACAGCTGCAGGCGTGGGGGCAACGAACTGGTGTTCCCGTGATATCCCAACGCCCTGGTGCAGATAGTGCATCCGTGATTTTCGACGCCGTCGAAGCCGCCGGCGCTCGTGGCACCGACATCGTCATCGCTGACACCGCTGGACGATTGCAGAATAAGTCGAACTTGATGGCGGAGCTCGCAAAGATTCGTCGCGTGATTCAAAGATATGACCCAGCAGCACCCCACGAAACGTTGCTAGTCTTGGATGCAAACATTGGACAAAACGCGATTGCGCAAGTGCATGAATTCAAGGACGCCGCCGAGGTGAGCGGCCTGATCGTAACTAAATTGGATGGATCCGCTAAGGCTGGCGTGGTCTTGGCAATCGCCGCTGAAAATCCTCTGCCACTGTATTTCGTCGGACTCGGAGAAGCACACGAGGACCTTCACCCGTTCAATGCGCGCGCCTACGTAGACGGTTTGTTCGTCTCTTGAAGATTATTGAATTCAATGGCGTCGACCATGTGTTTCCAGACGGCACAAAGCCTCTGCAGAACATTTCTCTTTCGATTGAGGAGGGAACCCTTCACTTCATCGTCGGACCGTCCGGCTCTGGAAAGACAACGCTCCTTAATCTCCTCCTCGGGCTATATCAACCAGCGGTCGGTGAGATTTGGGTCAACAAATGCAATATTTGCGTTCTTTCCGAACGGCAGCTCACGCTATATCGCCAACACCTTGGTGCCATTTTCCAGCAGAACAACCTGATTCCACATCGAACGGTATTTGAAAACGTCGCGATGCCGTTATGGTTACGGGGCACTGAACGGAAGGAAGTTCATCAAAGTGTGGTATCCGTACTGAGTGAGGTGGGTTTAAGGGGATTTGAGGACGTGTTGCCTTTACACCTCTCAAGCGGAGATCAGCAGCGCGTTGCGATCGCACGAGCCTTGATCACGAGACCTCGCATCATCGTGGCCGATGAGCCGACCGGCAATTTGGATCGCCAACTGGCCGGTAGCGTAACGGAAATACTCAAGCTACAGACTACGCTCAGAGTCACTGTGATCATGGTCTCCCACGACGAAGAATTGACCAGATACGCAGACACCACGAGCCGGCTTGCGCCTGCGCCGAATGCTCTCGGCACGAGCACGTTAACTTAGAAATGTTCGACCGAAACCCGATGCCTTGGGCGCGCACGAAACGGAACCGGCGAGCATGGATTCGTGATCACGTTCGGTTCTGCAAAGAAGCGCTGCATCAAATGCTTCTTCATGTAATCATGACTTTTTTCGTCATGTTGTTAATCGGCGTTTCGATTGCGTTGCCTTCTGGGTTGTGGGTGATTCGTGACTACTTGAGCTACGCAGATTTAGCTTGGCCAACTGAGCGCGGGTTCAATGCATTTTTTCACAGCGATGCATCCGAGACACAAATCGATTCGACAGCTCAGACTATCCGAAACCACGGATTCGTTAATGAGGCGTTCCTAATTCCTAAGAGCGTGGCGCTTCAAGAATTCCTGACCGCTGCTGATTTACCGGATCTCACGGATCGGATGCCTGAAAATCCACTTCCTGACACCTTAACCGTTTTCGTGAAAGAGAACATCCAAGTTCACGAAATCGAAACACTGACAGATTTCATTCAGCAGTTAGACGCCGTTGATCAAGTGAGTTACGACACCCAGATCATTGTTCGTTTCAGCGCCATTCATACGATCTTTAATCGCTTGCTGTGGGTTGTCGCGGGAACGTTTTGCCTGTTTGCACTGTTCGTGTCAGCATCGGCTGTACGTATCGCAATTGAATCACGACTCCAAGAAATCCGCATCCTCCACGTCATTGGCAGTCCCAAACGAATCACGCGAGGACCGTTCCTCTGGTGCGGCTTTATGTATGGCGCACTAGGTGGCATTTTGGCGGCTGTGCTCCTGACTCTGGTGCTGATTTACGTCGAGGAACCGTTGCGCACATTGACGGCTAGTTATGGAGTTAGACGCGACCTACAAAGTCTCGATTGGTCGTTTGTCGGGATTGTCTGTGCCGTGGGAGCACTACTCGGTTTGAGTAGCGCGCTCTACTCCACGTCGCGCCACCTTCAGCGTGTCACGCGAAACTGGGAAATCTAGTTAGAGTGCTAAATCTCTCGAACGCTATGGATGTTCGCCATACCATACCCGAAGCGCCCAAGAACTTAGAGTCCCGACATCAGTTTCGGCGGCGTCAACGACATGTAGTGTCCACGCACCACGTGGCGACTCCCCGTAGAAAGCATTGCTAAGCAAACGCCAATCTAGCGTTGTATTACCAGTCAATACTTCGTTGAAAACGGGATTTAAGATGCTCTGTGTTCCTGATGGAGACGTCAATTGAATACTCAGGTCGACTAGATTTTCGTGCGAACCCGCGATATGGAGCTGAACCGCTTCGATATTCGCGCGTGCAGGTAAATCGAGGTTGAGCTGCTGTTCAATACCGGAACCATCGTGATCGGGAATCTGTAATCCGTCTGATGAAGTGGTAAACCAGTCAGAGCGTATTTGAGTGCCAAGGCTATCCGGCTCATAGTCTTCCCTTACCAGCGCAATTGCAGCGTCGACATCAACAACGCCGAAACCAAAGTGATTGTGAAAGTCAAACCCAGCAGCATTGGTAACCCAATCTTGAGAAATCGTCACCAATTGATCGCCAATCACCACACGCACATCGGTTATCGGATTCAGCAATCCTCCTGGACGCCGCGCAGTTCGAGCCAGAATGTGCTTGACATCACGCCATGTGAGATTGGGTTCCACCTCAAGCAATAGCGCAACGACGCCACTCACGTGGGGTGCTGCCGCAGAAGTCCCGTTGAAGTTACTGGAATAGTCGCCAAATGGGTCCGCATTCTCATCTGACGTGATCCCCGGAGAGCCACGAGAGCTATAGCCACGATTTCGACCGAACTGGTCCGTGGTGATTGTCGCAGGTTCTCGAACGCCGTACTCACCCGCTGGAGCAGAAATCCAAAGGTTGCTTCCTACACTTGAATATGAAGCCCTAGCTCCCGCAGCATTCAGTGCGCCTACAGCGATTACGTACGGTAGGTTGTTTAAACGGTCCCCATTTGAGCTGTTACAACCAACGGTAGTATGGACTTGGTGCATGAAGTGGGTACATAAGCGGAACCCGTTTCCAGCTGATTTGACATAAATAGCACCGAGACTGTCCCGTAATTCCGACGTCCCATATCGCAGAATGCCATCCGCGAGCTCGTAATACTGAGAACCGAGAGAGCCGAAGCTCATATTGAATACGTCAATTTGTTGAGAATTTGGTGCTTCCGCACTCCCGCCTAGAGCGTCTTCCAGGCAGCACTGTTCACTTAAATAATTAAATCCGAATAGGCTCGCATCAGGTGCAACACCACGCAGACCTAATCCATTTTCGGCGCGTGCGCCAATAATCCCTGCGACACTTGTCCCGTGGTCGCCCCGAGCGCCAGGGAAATAGGGATCAAAGGCATCTACGTTGAACCAAGATTCCGTTTCTTCAGCGTTGATCTTGAAATTGAATGAACCGCCTTGAACGACGTTTTCTGCTAAGTCGGGATGGCAAATCTCCAGCCCTGTATCAACGACTGCGACGTTGACACCAATCCCGGTTGGCTCACCTGTGGCGAGCACGTCATTCATACGCAAATCCTCTTCTGCTTTTCCACCGTTTTCGGCAAACGCAGTTTGACCAACATTACGTAGAGGCCACTGACTCTCGAGCAAGGGATCACCGCCCTCCGAGGATCGCACCCGATTTGGCGCAATACAACGTGTCAAAATCTCACCTGTCTCATTCAGCGTAAATCCGCGAATGTGTCGGTTGGGAAGTGCGCCTCCAAAACGCTCCTCCGGTGGCGGGGTCACCGATGCTTTGGAGTGTATTTGCGCAAATCGAGAGTGGCGTCCGTATGAAAACTTGACCGTGCATCGATTGGCGGTACTTCAATCTCAAATTGCTCTACCGAGGTACGATCGAGTTCTCCCGGTCGAGCTAAACGAAAGCTCCGAACATATCCGTCGGTTGCAGAAGAGCTTGCCGCACCTCGGTTTATCACGAGGACCTCAATCGTCGCCGTTTCTTGATTAAAACTTGAGCTAACCCTTACAAATAGGTCGCTGCCGCCTAATTTGTCGGCCTTTGTAAGTGGTGCGTCTTGGTTATCTTCAAGCGCGAATGTCACGGTCGATTGCAATCCTGCAGACGTCGCTGCCGAGAATTCAGCTAATCGAATAGTTAGCGATTCTGTATCTTCGGGCAGCCAGTCATCGAGTGCACGCAATCTAGTAGTCGCGCGTGACTGATTCGGACTGAACGAGAGCACATG
>JAGWBO010000036.1:30495-31050 GCA_021295855.1 Pseudomonadales bacterium
TGATCGAGACATTCCTATTGACCTGCGGGTTCAGATCAACCCAGATGTCAACTTCGTCTGAACTTCCCTCGACTAGCTCGGTCCCCGCTGCCGTAATAGTGGCCGTTACAGGCGTGAGCGAGGTAACTGGGTCTGGACCACTACTTGATCCTGACGACCCGCATCCGCTCGTATGAAGCAGCGTGAAGACTCCAACACATATAACGGTAGCGTTGCGCCACGGTGCAAGACCGTTAAGACTCAATATCAAAGAGGAAACATTTGTGGTCGTTTGAGCTGAAGTTCCGCTCGTTCGACACGTTGATCAGCTTTCAGCCGCTTTACGGTCCCGATAGGATCCTGATCAGATTGAAGCCAGAGGATTGAGTAACCGAGACCAGGATATTGCTTAGCTTTGATGGCATCGATCTCGTCTGCCACGACTTCAAGTTGTTCAGGATTGGAGAGTGTGACGAGAACTCGATTGTCGACTTCAAAAAACTTACTCGAACGTGTTTCGAATACAACCCAAGGCTTGCTACGTGTCGTCTGATACCAATTGCTGCGTGTGAGCAC
>JAGWBO010000037.1:0-4228 GCA_021295855.1 Pseudomonadales bacterium
CGCCACGTACCCAGGTCAGACTGAGTGTGCACCTCATCTACCTTATAACCCTCGCGCGCAGCAAATCCTAGCTACACATTTCATAGGTAGCTACAAGCTCACATCAGTGATAAGGTATACACTCACGTACGCCGCGCGGTATTGCTAGCTTGTATTTGCCTAATTCGGAGGGAAACCATACGAGATTCACTGGGTTGAACTCGTTGTATAGATTTCTCAATAAATCTATGTTCCTCATGAACCGTAGGCTAAAAGACAAGAATGAATCATCAACCAAAGTGTTGCTAGTAAGCACCTCATGCTTGCGGCTTATGTTGAAACACGCGACAACTTTTCAAGGAATCGATCCATCTGAATCGACTGCAAAAAGGAATACACTTCGATGAAAACCCTACGTGCCTTTCTCTCGATTAGGAATGATATTGTTGACTGCGCACTTACCACGCGCAAATGCGACTGCAAGGATCAAGAATTCAACGAGTCGCCAACTAACATACAAAACGACCGTAGGCTAAGTAGCTATCTAGCACCAAATAGGGATCTGTGGTATAGAAGAACTATGTTGCGTTCGAGACATGCTCGTAAACGCAATGCACTGTCAGTTTCAGGCGTATGTATAGCCGCATTGCTTCTCTTGTTGGCTCATTCTGGAAATGGTCAAACTGTCATAGAAGATACTCGTGCAGAACTTAATGCAGTCCTCGATACAACCGGTGAAGGTGAAGAAGGCACCCATTTCGTCCCGTTTTTTCCTTCTACTGAAAATCGGAATGGCTGGCGGGGTATGCTGGTTATCACAAATCACGGAGCTAGTAATGGCACTGTGTCAATTAGCGCGATTGATGACATAGGTGAAGGTTTCGGTCCCGTAACACTCACCATCAGAGAAGACGAGACTAAATACATAAGTGCTGAAGATCTAGAAGACGGCAATTCCGCAAAGGAGCTGGATGGCAGTACGGGTAGCCCCGGTCGAGGTGATTGGCGCTTGGAAATCTGGAGCGAATTGAGATTAGAAGTGAATTCATTCGTGAGCACATCATCTGGATTTACGATCCCGATGATTGCGGTCGCTCCGGTCGACCCAGTGGCTGCAAAAAAATACCGCGTGGTGAGTTTCGGTGACGGTGGTGCTCAAGATGTACTAAGCGCGCTTCGGATCGTCAATTCAAATGCCGAATCCGCAACTGTCATCATCGAGGCAACTGACGACGCGGGCGTCCGTGGAGGTCGAGTGACCGCAGAAATTCCAGGTGGGAACTCAATGTTTTTTAGTTTGGACGAATTAGAGTTAGGAAACAGCGCGTTTGACGGCGCACTAGGCGAAGGTAATGGGAATTGGCGACTCGATGTATGGTCGGATCGACCTCTCGAAGTGATTAGTTTAAGTTATACCAATGACGGACGCCTTGCTAATGTTTCGTCAGCCCGAGGCGTCGCGGGAGGACCCAACTTACCTGCGCCACCAGAAATCTCTCTAATAAGCGAAACGAGTCTTGAGGTCAGTTGGATCGACACATTTGATCCTATCTTTGCTTCGTATTCAGTGCAAGGAAAATACCGGGACGATAGTGAATTCGGACTAATAAAAGGTTGTGTTCAATTTAGAGTAAGTGCAACGTCTAATACGATCCATCGTTTGGTGGCGAGAGTTGAACTTGATGATCCTTTGATCGAACGGCAAGTTCTTCAAGTCCGATACAAATATAGGAATGACAGTTTCTGTAGTGTAGATGAACGCTCGCCACGCGAGTGGTCTCACACTGGAGAAGCAATGATATTTCAAGGACTCGACACCCCGTCTCAATCATCAGACCTAACGATCACCGCCATAAAAGCCGATAACCTAAGTCCAAAACCGAGCGAGTCAATAACCCTATCCGTAACTGTAGCGAATATTGGTAGCGCGACTGCACCGTCAACTTCCATTCGCTATTTTCGCTCCACAAACGCGACGATTACGACCAGAGACTCTGAAATCGGCAATGACACAGTAAATAGTCTAGCCGCGAATGAAAATAGTAACGAGTCATTTTCATTCGCTGCACCCTCACAGCCAGGAGTTTACTATTTCGGCGCGTGTGTGGACACGGTTACTGGTGAAACCGATGTAAGCAACAACTGTTCAAGCGGACTACGCGTCGAAATCGTGGATCCAAATCAAAGCGCGTCACCGGATTTGGTGATCGATTCGGTCACGCTTAGCGACGTCAGTTTGACCGTTTCACAAAGCTTCAACATAAGCGCGACGGTTCGAAATCAAGGTGATGTTACGTCGCCGTCGACGACGCTTCGATACTTTCGTTCAGATAACTCTACGATAACCACACGAGATACTGAAATTGGTACCGACTCCGTTGGCAGTTTAGGACCCGGCTCGGTAAGTACAGAGACTATTGTCCTAAGTGCGCCTTCATCAGATGGGACGTACTACTACGGCGTTTGCGTCGATTCCGTAAATGGAGAGGCTAGCACCACAAATAACTGCTCCTCTGGCGTGCGAGTCGAAGTGTCAGAAGACGACTCTGGTGGCGGGGGTGACACGACCTACAACGAGGGTGACACGATCACTACTCTGCCAACAGGTTTTTGGGTGCCTGATGCCTTAAGAAACGGCGTAACGTACCAATATTCTGGCGGGGTGGTTTTGCTCGAATTCTCCAACGGTGGGGTTCTTGAACACGGCGACTATAGCTATGTATGCAGGAATTCCGACGGGTGCACGGTGAGGAATCGGGTGGTCGAAAAAGGAACGATCGACGAGTCTCCGAGAAACTAACTCGTGAGTTCTTCGTTTTTCAGTTTCTATTCGTCTCTCGTCGTGAAGATGCGTCGAGCGATATCGAGATCACACTTCACTTTCATCGGTGAGAGATGACCCGTTCACCGAGATGTCGATTTCGATACGAAGCAGGGCACATATGTGGATTCGCTCACATTCTCGATGCACGTTCGTCTTAAGGTACAGCTTCAGCAAACCACTGTTGCTAGACGAATTCGAAATGGACCGGGTCAACCGTGCGCGTACGAGACTGCACCGCGTCACTGAACCAACAGGAGATTGGCTTTGACGACCCACGACCATTCGGATTCCATCGCTGTCACCGAACATGCCAGGGATGGTTTGCCGACAATGATGGATGTCGTACTGGTGACGGCGATGAAGGCATTGCACGTGCAAGGTCATTCAGTGACAAGTATCGGCAAGTTGATGGGGTGCTAACGCAACACCGTGCTAAGGCTCCTTCGCAAGGACTTTAAGCCACCGCGCCACGATGTCGGCCATCGGCGCCGCGTCGACTCCGGCGTAGCGACCGGGAGGATATCTGCCCGTCGGTTCTTCGGTCTTTGGCGAGGCGCCCGGCGATGCGGCGCTACGAAGTCATTCGGGTGTGGAAGGGGGCGGGTCTGCGCATGGCCAGTCTTGATCCGAAACGGGACCGGCCCTTCCATATACACGGATTCCGGGGACTTGCAACCAATGCCAGGGGGTATTCGTGGCAAAAGTTACTATGTGAATATATACGACGGCGAAAAAATCGTCGGAATTTGTTATAAATCAAATAGTTAAATAAAGGGAGTGGCGGAAGAGGTAGGAGTCGAACCCACCAGACCTCGATTAGAGGTCTCAACGGCTTTGAAGGCCGCGCGCCCCACCGGAGACGATGCTCTTCCGTGCCAATTTCACTAAATTTCTCCGCTCGTGGTTAGAACGACAAACCTAAACCTAAGAGAAGTTGCCGTGGCGGAATCAGTTCCTCGGAACTTGCTCCGACGCCAAACACGTCTGTGAATCGTGCGTTCACGCCGTCTGCATTCGTCGCGTTAATTGCTCTTAAAGTGACGTACCAATCGCCAGTTACCGGTTTGAATCGCGCAATGGCGTTTACCGTTGTGTACGCTGGAACAGAATCCGTACTCGGATTATTGAATATGCGATATTGGTATGAGCCGCGATGGTTTAGTTGGACCGATATGAAGAGCTGACCGACATCGAACAGCGCTTGCTCGTAGTTTATGCCCAAACTAATCGTGGATCGTGGCGATTTCGCGAGCTCATTTCCGAACACGTCGACAATGTTGTTTGCGCGAGCACGTTGGATTTCAGGACCGAAAAGCGAGAATCCTTGCGCCAACAGTGCGTTTGTGGTGGCGTCTGAAGCGACATTGTCCAACGAACGATGGTGGCTAGTGATTTCGGTATCCAGCATGGAAACCCGTAGATCAA
>JAGWBO010000037.1:4292-17461 GCA_021295855.1 Pseudomonadales bacterium
CCTTCAAAAACCTCAGGATCAGTGGCCTGATACTGCACGTTGGTATAGTAGTATTGGAAAATCGCGCTGTTCAAGCGGATGCGTCGATCAAGAAAGTCTGACTTCAGGCCAACTTCGATCGTATTAACGGTCTCTTTCTCGAATGTGGGTAGTACAACAATTGGCGCAATCTCGTCTTCTCGTCCGTATGTGAGATTACTTCCCGCTGGCTTGTATCCACGCACCAATGACAGATAGAGCATGGACGCGTTGTTGAGATCACGCTCAAAGGAGAATCGGCCTGTGAGGGTTCGGCTCGACGTTGATTGGGTGTCTATACCGCTCCGGCCATAGAAGTTGCTGATCTCGCTTTCAACGCCATCTTCCGAGAGTCTTACTCCCGCTATCGCGCGGCTGCTCGGATCAATGTTGTAGTTCCCCTCGAAAAAGACCGAGTGTGCGCGTCGTTGACGATCCGCGTCCGTAATAAACCCGTAATCACCTAGCGCGAATGCGCGAATTTCTTCGCGTGTGATCGGATCGAATACACCATCTGCACCGAAATCGATGTACTCTTCGATCACGATGGCAACATCAGTTTGAAAGTAAAAGTATCCTGCGATCCAGTCGATTCTGTCGAAGAGTGGGGTCGTCGATGTAAGCTGAATCTCTTGCGTAAGCGTCCGTTGATTGTTGTGCCACGGATCGTAAATCGCTGGTAGGATCGTGAACGGAGGAAGTGCATTCAGGTCGTGGCGATCGTTATCACGTTTGAGGTCGAGGGTGTCGTCCTGAGAGCTCGATACGGACTTGAAGATATAGTCATCAAGTTGGTACTCGATCGTTGCGCTTGCGAAATTCGCTTCAAGTTCCCAAGTTTGTGGAAAGTCTTGGGCGAGTTCTCGAGGATGAGGAGTCGGATCCAATATGCCTTTCTGCGCGGGTCCATTGCGGTGGTTTGTTGAAACTTGGAGCGCGAAGTCCAGCGAAAGCGCTGAAAACGGCTCGACATAGAGTCGTGCGCGCGATGCAATATTGCTGCCATCGTCAAGCTCTTGATTCAGCGCTATGTTTTGGCTGTATCCAGCGTGGTGATCTGTGGCCAACGAAAGCCTCAGCGCTGCGTTTGACGAGAGCGGAAGATTGAAGACTCCTCTTGCTCGCGTCGTGTCGTACGACCCGAACTCGACGCCTACCTCGCCGTGCCTCGCATCAAAACTGGGTCTTGTCGTAACGACATTAATCGCGCCGCCGGTCGAGTTTTGACCGAACAATGTACCCTGTGGACCACGTATGACTTCGAGGCGCTCGATGTCGAGCAACTTGGCTTGCATGACGTGCGGCGAAGCCATGTACACGCCATCCACGTGATACGAGACGGCAGGACTCGCGATTACGTTTTGATTGGCCTCATTGCCGACGCCTCGCATTGACATGACCAATTGAGTACCTTCGTTTTTTACCACGTTCAAGCCCGGTACTAATGCGTTTAAATCGACCAGGCTGTTGACGCTGTATCGGTCAAGTTCAACGCCGCTCATGACGGTAACTGCCTGCGATGTCTCTTGGAGGCTAGCAACACGTTTCTCGGCGGTCACAATCACTTCTTCAAGCTGTAAATCGGATGCCGCAGATGTCCAGGACACGATGAGGGACAAAAATACAACACAGACCTGGCCGATTACACGGCAGCTCTCAAACTGGTTCATGTTGGGCTAGCTGAAGCGAGAAGGGTCGCCGATGGCTCCATCGGAGCGTAGTGAATTCAGTTGACCTGTGTTCAAACCGAGTTCGACCGCTAAAACATCGTCTGTGTGTTCTCCGAGGTGGGGAGGTCGTGTCATTTCGAAGTCGGACTTGGAAAGACGCGGCGCAAAACCGAGCATCGGTACCTTCCCGTGCACAGGCAACTCCATTTCGTGGATGAAACCACGTGCCTTCAGATGCTTATCGTGGTGTAGCTCACCAGTGTCGAGGCAGGCTGAACAAGGGACTCCAGCGCCTGCAATCGTTTCCATCGCTTCATATTTCGTACGCGTACTACACCATTCCGTGATTTCGGCGTAGAGAGCCGCTCCGTTTTGGACGCGCGATCGCATATCCTCGAACCGTGGGTCGACAAGTAAATCTGGACGGTCCATGCTTGCGCACAGAGCGTCCCAATGTCCAGCGTTTACAGGCATCAGATAGATATAGTCGTTAGGTCCAAACGGTTTACACGGATAAATATTGACCGGCGGTAAGCCACCGGCATTACCGCTTCGGTTTGTCGCTTTCGTACCCCAAGCGGACCCTATATATGCCCGCGTACGTACGTAGTAAGCCATCGCTTCCTGCATTGAGAGTTCGATTTCCTGCCCTTCGCCGGTGCGTTCTCGCTGAATGTACGCAGCAAGAATCGCCATCGCTGCTTGCACACCGGTACCAGAGTCGCCTGTAGTAGGTCCAGGCATCATGGGTGGCCCGTCTGCCTCACCTGTGATCGAAAACGCGCCGGCTGCAGCTTGGGCGACCATGTCCATGCACCGGAAGCTGGAATATGGACCATCAACCCCAAAGCCCTTGATCCGCGTATAGATTATCTTGGGATTAACTTCACTGAGGATGTCGTAGCCAATGTCCAACTTTTCAGTGACGCCTGGACCGTAGTTTTCGACGAACACATCGAATTTCGGTGCGAGCTGTAGTAGGAGTTCTCGGCCGCGCTCACTGCGAAGATTAAGTGCGACGCTGCGCTTGTTGGCGTTCCATGCACAGAAATACTGCGAGTAGTCGATATTGGAAGTTCGTCCGACACCTCGGCCAGGGTCGCCGTTTTCTGGCGGCTCGATCTTGACGACGTCAGCGCCGAGCCAAGCAAGCGCTTGGGTACACGAGGTTCCCGCCTCGTACTGCGTCATGTCGAGAATGCGGATTCCGTCGAGTGCGGGCATGTGTTCGTGACCGAAGAATGAAGGGTAATTTAGGTCGGATAGACGCGCGACAATCTACGAAAAGCCACGTTCATCCGGCAATGCGATTTTATCCAGATGGACGTCTCCTAAGGGTGTTTGAGACTAGATCAAGGAAGTAATTCGACGTCGAATGGCTTCACGGTCATGAGTATTACGATGTTTGTCATACCGTATTTGATGTTCACTTGAGGCAATTGCGTGTACGAACCGATGGGAAGAATCGATTGCATAATTGATTTTGATATGGGAAACCAACGCTGAAGGTTCCTTGAGTGGCTTCCCTTAAGTGGGTTGGTGAATAAGGTATGCCGCAAGATCTCCGATGCGCGGACGAACTGCTCGAATGCGTCCATGCGGGCAGTACCAATCTCTTACTCGGCGTCAAGGCAGTCTCGCAACTATTGAACCCCGAGGTTGACCTGGCTTGGGTGGATTCCCAATTGCTCGATCTCGCAGGAAAGGTTCGTACGCACGGTGAGTCGGTCGATACTTTGCTCAAGACATTTCACGACGAAGGATTTCTCGGCTTAGCCGCCGATGAATTCCACGAATACTCGAATAGTGATATTGAACAGGTACTTAGGACGCGGCGGGGACTACCGATCACTTACGTCGCGATGATTATCGGCGTGTGCGATCACTTGAGCCTTCCGAGTCACGGCGTGAATTTCCCCGGAGTTTTTTTGGCTCAAGTTGATGATCGAATTATCAATCCGATCGATTTCAGTGTGCTCGACTACGATGCGTTTACAACTGACCTAAGGAAGAAGGACATCAGCGTACCGGATCATCCCGAGCTGGCTAGTAACGCCGACATTCTTAAGCGGATGTTCAACAACCTGCAGGAGGTCGCATCGGTTAAAGGCGACGTCGTTCGTCGGCTTGAGTTTGTTGACTACATGCAGTTGATCGAACCGAATGACTGGTATTCTCACTTTAAGCGTGCTGAGACTTGGGTTTCGATGGGAGACTACAGTGCGGCGAAAGCGGAATTAGAAATCGCGCGTGACCTACTTGACGATGAGTCTGCCATTGCAATGATCGATCAGAATCTGAAGCGGTTAACGATAGGATCAGACGACGACCAAGTCATGCACTGATGAGAAATTCTCTTATATTGACGATTGCTAATGAACGGCGTCGTAGTCGAGTCGGAGGATAGTAGGCACAGGTGGTGTTTGCCACCAGTCTAAAGCGCATTAATCCTATACACACGTACTGTCGACATACACGAAATTGCTATTTGGACTGACCAATTTAGAATTATTTGTACGAAATTGGTCGACAATTTAATCGTTTTGGTATATAGTTTGGTCTAGGAACATAAACAGGGGTTGTTTCATGGATCGGAACTTTCTTGGTCGGTCCGGATCTGCTTGTGCATGTCTGCACTTCGGTCGCTTTGGGACGATCGCAGTCGGCGTGTTATTGACTCTTCTCCCGTCGACGCTAACAGTGACCGCGCAAGAAGATGAAGAAGAAGAGGTTATCGAGGAGATCGTGGTCACCGGATCACGAGCTACGATTCAAAACTCAATCGAAGTCAAGCGTAACTCTGACCAAATCGTTGAAGCCTTATCGGCGGATGACATCGGCGACATCCCGGCTCTATCGATCGGAGAGGCGCTCGAGACGCTCACGAGTGCAGCTTCTCATCGTGAACAAGGCGGGGCAACCGAGATATCGATTCGAGGCATGGGGCCGTTTCTCGGTTCAACCACGCTCAATGGTCGCGAAGCGACCAACGGTAGCGGAGATAGGTCTGTCAACTTCAGCCAGTTTCCATCAGAGCTATTCAACAAGCTGCAGATTTACAAGACTCAGAGCGCTAGCCTGATCGAAGGTGGCGTGTCTGGACAGATCTCGCTATCCACGCTCAAACCACTAGATTACGGTAAACGACGGATTCAGTCTGATGTGAAATTCAATCGTAATCCGGACAACAGCAACATAAATATTGCTGAAACCGATATTGGACGGCGTCTTACGGTGAGCTATATCGATCAGTTCGATCTCGATGACGGCAATAAGTTCGGACTTTCACTAGGAGTCCAATCCAATACTACGACGAATCCAGAACAAGAGTACCGCTCTAGCAGTGGATATCGTGATTGTCGTGCTGATCCTGCCGTTTCGGGCGGCTTATACCGAAGTTCAAGTGGTAACTGCGACAGTGGCTCTGGAAATCTGAATCTCGTCGTTGATCCATCGACGGGTGTCGCTCCGGATGCGAACGCACCGTTCATCTTCGTACCGAGTTCACGTTCATATCGTCAAAACATCACTGATGATGAACGGGAATCTTTTTTTGCAGCGCTCCAGTATCAGAGCAGTGGAGGAACCGACCTAAGTTTTGACTTCCAAATCTCCGATCGCGATTTCTCGGAAGTCCGGAATGACCTCGTGTTTGCAGAGCATCGACGAATGACGAGTGGCTTAACCGCTGATAGCTACGTTTTTGACGCAGACGGTTCGATTGGCTCATTCACGAACGAAGGACGGGTCGAAACCCATAGCCAGTATCAAGAAAGATTAGAGTCTTATGTGGGTGGTGGGGTTAGCCTCATCCAACCTGTCAACGACCGTCTCGAACTGTCGTTCGATCTTTCATACTCGGATACGTCAAGGCGGGAACACATTCTTCAGACCCGCCTTCAGTCGGAAGACAATGACATTTATGGCAACGACGTACCGGCAGATACGGATCGGCCACGAGCGTGGTACACGCTGCGAGGCTCGCCTTCAAGTGTGATGCTCGTACGAATTCGTAATTTCGATGTCACGAACCATGATCTGTTTGCTGACTCAGCCCGGACTCGGATTGACCTCAATCAGGCACGCGACAATTCGATTACTGCATTTCGCGGTGACTTTGACTATGACCTAGACGCCGGGACACTCACATCTTTGAAAGGCGGACTTAGGTATTCGAATCTCACGTACACGAGTTTCCCTCGCGTCCGAGACCAAAGAACATTTGCAGATGACGCCATCGCGGGTGCAAGTGAGGCATGCCGCAATGAGACGTTCCCTGAGAGTGGATTTCTTTCCGAACCGGCGAACGGCGAAACTCTTATCACGAATGTAGACGACAACGGTAATGTCATCAGCTCAGGCACTGGCGACACGTGGGCGACATTTGATCCGTTATGCCTAGTTCGTGAGTTTGTCGGCGTCCTACCGCCGTGGCCGTCACCACAACCATCGGTACAAAACGTGGATGTGGAAGAAGGCACGCTAGCTGGTTACTTGCAGGCGGGATATGAGACACAATTTGTTGGGCGACCAGTGCGTGGTAATTTCGGTGTACGTCTTGTGAGTACCGATGTGGACTCGACAGGACTGAGGACCATCTTTACCACGACAAGAAATGAAGACGACACCATCACGGTGAATGAGGACAGTGGTTCTTTTAACGAAGTAGTAGGTGGTTCAAGGTATACCGAGCTTCTACCGAGCTTCACGATGGTGATGGATTGGAGCGATGACGTATTGGTGCGTGGTGGTGTTTTCCGTGGTTTGTCACGTCCTGATCCGGCGGACCTTGGATTCGGTCGGAGCCTCACCGTTGACGATGATGACGCCACATCAATCGCGGATCTCGTCGGTACGGCAAATGCGTCAGGTAATCCAGATTTGCTACCACTGACTTCGTGGAATTTGGATTTCGCCGTCGAGTGGTATCCAAATGAGGATTCGATTTTCGCAGTGGGTACGTACTACAAGCGCTTCCTAGGTGGTTATGAGAACGCTCAGCGTGTAGAGAACTTCAATATTGATGGGCAGGATTTTCCGGCGGCTGTGACGACGTCACGAACTGACGAGGAAGAGAGTACGCTCACTGGAATTGAAATGACGCTAGCCCATTCGTTCAACTATCTACCAGGTCTTCTCAGCGGCTTGGGAACCAAGATCAGCTTGAACTTAGCGAATTCTGATTTCGAGTTCGAAGATCAAAATTTCGGTTCCTCTCAAGTACTCAATGAGGCGGGTAATGTCGTTTCTGCACGAGTCGGTATCGTCCCGCCGGCGAATCTATTTGGCTTCTCGGAAAGAGTCGTTTCTACTCAGCTCTACTACGATATCGGTAAGGTGGATCTGCAATTGATCTACAAGAATCGCACGGAGTACTTCCAGCAGTTTATTAGTTCGCCAGGAATCATTCGCTACGTTGGAGACAACGAGGTACTTGAGGCAAGGGCTACCTATAAGCTCACCAACAAGATTTCGTTCCGACTTGAGGCGATTAATCTGTTCGACGAACCAAAGACTCAGTTTATTCCGGTACGCGGATACCTCACCGAACTGAACAGTTACGGACCTCGAATGTTCCTTGGATTCAGGGTAAAAATGTAGGTCTTACGCTCGGAACCCTGCCGTGGACGTGGATAGCAGCCGAACCGTGATTCTACGTTCGCGGCGGGTTCTAGAATCAAATCATAATCTCCATGATTAGACGCGACCGTGCGTGGAATTGTGGAATCGTTGCGGGATGCCTGAATTGAAGAAGTATGAGGATATCGCGTCTCAAATTCGAGCGCTCATTGAGCAAGGTAACCTAGAGGCCGGCGCTCGTTTACCTACTGAAAGGGAACTCGCAGAGTCGTTCGACGTTAGTCGGGCGACGATTCGACAAGCGGAGATTCAGCTGCAGGCATTAGGAGTGCTGGAGATCAAGACGGGTTCTGGTGCTTACGTGGTTGGACAAGCGACCGGTTCCGGTTCTGATGAAGTGCTACCGGAAATGACGGCACTAGAACTAACCGAAGCGAGGTCACTACTGGAATCTGAAGCCGCAGCATTAGCGGCAGTTCACATTACCGACGCGGAACTTGCGAAGCTGCAAGAATGCATCGAAGTGATGAATCGTGCTCTTCCCGATAACGATGAAGCGGCTGATAGCGCTGATCGAGACTTCCACTTAGTTATCGCGGGGGCCTCGAGGAACACGGCCATACTTCATACAGTGCAGATGTTCTGGCGCATGCGCAATGAAATTGAATCCGTTAAACGTGTGTACAAAGCCGTTTGCCTGCAGGACACCGGACCGCGAGGGAAGGAACACTCGGATATATTGAACGCACTTCGGCTTCGAGATCCGATGGAAGCGCGAGTCGCGATGCGAGCCCATTTCTTTCGACTCTTGGAATCCATGCTGGATGTGTCGACCGCTCAGGCGATTGAGGCTGCACGGAAACAAGCTGACGAGGAAAGGCAGCGCTTTCTAATGAATCCGGCCGTACGGAACATTCGTCGCGAGATAAGCGCGAAGTAACGTAAAACGAATAACTTACGGTGAGATATATGTATCTGGTGATCAGCCAGATAGTTTCTTGAGGGATCTTAATGCGATTAGCTTGTATATACGTCTGGCTTATTCACGCAGTTTTCGTTGGTCTGATTTTGACGTCAGGCGTGCTTGCGGAAACTCTTGTAGAAGACAAAGAACAGTTTTACGAGGCGACCGAGGACCTCAAACCAGGGGACACTATCGTTCTTGCGGACGGTGTTTGGCGAGATTTTGAGATCGTTTTAGAAGGCAATGGAACCGAAGAAGCACCGATCACGCTAACCGCTCAGAATAAAGGCAAGGTTGTTATTTCAGGTAGATCGAACTTGCGGATTGCGGGCGAACACTTGGTCGTGAGTGGGTTGGTTTTCAAGGATGGATATACACCAACTAACACCGTTGTTTCGTTTCGTCGTTCGAAGGAGAAACTTGCGAACCATTCGCGAATCACGGAAATCGTGATCGATCACTTCAACAATCCAGAACGACACGAGACGGACTTTTGGGTGATGATGTATGGAAAACACAATCGCTTTGACCACAACTACCTAGCCGGGAAGAGCAACAAAGGTGTAACGATGGCGGTGCGCTTGGACTCGGAAGCGAGTCAGGAAAACCACCATCGAATTGATCACAACTACTTCGGTCATCGACCGATCCTCGGATCGAATGGCGGCGAAACGCTGCGAATCGGAACCAGTGCATATTCGCTGTCGAATTCATTTACCGTGGTTGAATCAAACTACTTCGATCGATGCAACGGCGAAGTCGAGATCGTCTCAAGCAAGTCAGGACGCAATACGTTTAAAGGCAATCTTTTTTTTGAGTCGCAAGGCACCTTGACTTTGCGCCATGGCAACGACAACACGATTGAGAACAACGTCTTTTTAGGTAACGGGGTC
This sequence comes from Pseudomonadales bacterium, assembly GCA_021295855.1. Taxonomy (GTDB): domain Bacteria; phylum Pseudomonadota; class Gammaproteobacteria; order Pseudomonadales; family Azotimanducaceae; genus Bin55. The sequence goes on from JAGWBO010000037.1 coordinate 13,418, forward strand.
GCACACACGGGCGGGATTCGTGTCATCAATAAGCGCCAGCTCGTACGAAACAACTATTTGTCCGGCTTGACGGGACATCGATTCGGCGGCGCATTGGTCGTGATGAACGGCGTACCTAACTCACCTATCAATCGGTATCACCAAGTCGAAGAGTCGACCATCGAACACAATTCCGTCATCGATAGTCTGCACGTGGAACTTGCGGCCGGTGCAGATGCGGAGCGTTCTGCTCCTCCGATTACGACGACATTCAGTAGGAACCTTTTCTTCAATGGCGAGCCAGCTGCAGTCTTTGCCGTACACGACGATATTAGCGGCATTGAGCTTGCCGAAAACATATCGAACCGCCAACCGCCTGAGGAACTGCAACACGGTGTGCGTCTCGTCGACTTCGACATGAGCGAAGCAGCGAACGGGCTTATGTACCCCATGGGTGACGAGCTTCGTGACGTTGGTGCAGACGTGTCGTTGAAAGTCCTGACCAGAGAAGAAACAGGACCTATGTGGTATCCGAAACCGGTGCTCGGGGCGTCGTTCGATCCACCGATAGAGGCAGGTGACGATTCGCTAGGAAATCCATCCCCCGAAAACGAAGCAAACTGGGGTCCAAAACCCTCCTTTTATCCCGGCTTCGATACGGGAGATGTCGTTCATCTAAACCCAGGCAATAACGCGCTCACGCGCGCATTAGCGCGGCCGGCGAAGGTCGGTACTTTTGTGTTGAGTGATGGAGACTACGTGGAGTCGTCGACCCTAGTCATCGACCGCCCGGTGACGATCAGAGCGAGCGAAGGCTCTACCCCTCACATTTCATTCGAGCGAAGCGCTTTATTCGAACTGAAAGACGGTGGCAATCTGAAACTCGAGGGTTTAACGATATCTGGGAGTCTTGCGCCAGATATGGCGGGGAACTCGCTCATTCGTACAAGTCGCCACTCAATGCTGAACAACTATTCACTCGTCATTGTTTCTTCGACGATTAGGGACCTAGACGTTAATCATTCATTCAATGTTTTTTCACTATCTAAGCACACCTTCGCTGACTTGGTGGTGATCGCAGACTCGCATTTTGAGAACATCACGGGTCACGTCTTACAGATGGATCAGGAAAACGACGATTTGGGTATTTACAACGTTGAATACGCAAGTGTGACGAATTCATCGTTCAAGAACGTTGACGGCGCTGTACTGAGCATCTATCGCGGCGGGACGGACGAGAGTACGTTTGGACCTCATGTATTGATGCATGGCAACCAAATTGACTCAGTTGGTCTTGGCAAACGTAATAAATCAAACGGATCGGTGTGGTTGCACGGGGTTCAAGTAACAAGGATCCACGACAATCAGTTCGACGCAAGTGCGCCCGTTCGGGTTGTCGAGACGGTAGGCGAACCATCAACAGTCGTTGTGCACAACGCCTTTACGGATACGCACGAGCCAATCATCGAACCCTTCGAGCGTTAAGGGTGAATGTGAGTCACTGGATTCGGGGATGCATCTGTTGCCTCCTCACTTTCGCGCAGCTCGCATCCTGGACCGCGGCTTCGAGTAATCCTCGAACACTGGTATCCGTGGAGGATGTGGCGGAAATCCAAGCTACCTCGGACTCCTCGCCAAGTTTTGCTCGTTTTCTTGAAGATACTCGAGATCGAATCGACGCGTATTTCAAAGCTCCGCCAGACGTGCCGATTCCGCGCGATCCTGGTGGCGGTTACACACACGAGCAGCATAAGAAGAACGGCATTGCGATTTACGAAGCAGGACTGCTGTCGTTATTTACGGGCGATGAGAGTTACGCGAATCACGCGAAGCAGTTACTTCTGAAGTACGCAGCACTGTATCCATCGTTGTCGCAGCATCCGGTCGAGCGTTCTCAATATCCAGGACGGATGTTCTGGCAGGTCCTCAACGAGGCCGTCTGGGTCGTATATGCGATTCAAGGATACGATGCAATTCGAAGCCAGCTCAGTGACGCGGAGCGGGAATTACTCGAGAATGGGTTGTTCCGACCGCTTGCCGACTTCTTATCGATCGGTTCGGCGTCAACGTTCAATCGCATTCACAATCACGCCGCATGGGCCGTCGCTGCCGTGGGTACAACGGGGTACGTATTGGATGACCAAACGTACGTCGACTTAGCGTTTAAAGGCACAAACCTCGACGGTTCAGCCGGTTTTCTGAAGTTAGTCGACTATCTATTCAGCCCCGATGGTTACTACACCGAGGGTCCCTATTACCAACGGTACGCGTTGATGCCGTTCGTCATATTTGCGCGGATCGTCGATGTAAACGAACCATCGCGTGACATATTTAGGCACCGAGACGGGGTATTGTTGGCCGCAATCTATGCGTGTGTGGATCTTTCTTACAACGGTCTCTTTTTCCCGCTAAACGACGCGATCAAGGACAAAGGTCTTAATACGGTTGAACTTCGTTACGGTATTTCGATCGCATATCGACTCACTGAAGATCCGCGGTTGTTGGACATCGCAAACGTCCAGGACGGGTTTGTTCTGACGGCAGATAGTCTGAAGTATGCGGCAGCAATCGATGCCGGCAAATCAGAACCATTTGAATACATATCGCGACTGTTTCGCGACGGACCTATGGGTAATCGCGGCGGACTTGGCGTATTACGCGGCGGGTTTGGTATTGCGGATCAAGCCGTTGTTGTCAAAGCGACATCGCATGGCTTCGGTCACGGTCACTTCGATCGATTGAACTGGCTCTACTATGACAACGGCAATGAGATCGTGTCGGACTACGGTTCCGCTCGATTCTTAAATGTTGAACAGAAGGAAGGTGGGCGCTACCTGCCCGAGAACACTACCTGGGCGAAACAGACGATCTCTCACAATACCGTGGTTGTCGACGAATCAAGTCAGTTTCAAGGCGATGCAAGGGTCGCCGACGAACACCACCCAACGATCGTGCAGTTTGACTACGACACTATCCCTCTCATTCGTGCGGCTACTGAGCATCCGTATGAGAACGTTCGGATGGATCGAGTGCTTGCGCTTGTCGAAAACGTCGCGGACGAGAGGCATCTCGTTGTTGACATTTTCACAGTTGAAAGTGATCAAGCACATCAATTTGATCTGCCGACCTACTTCGAAGGTCAGTTCATTGAAACCAACCCGGAACCGGATTGGACCGAAACAAGAAATCTGAAACCATTGGGTTCCACGAACGGCTATCAACACTTGTGGCTTCGATCTCGGCACGATCTAGACGCGAAAGAGAACTTCGCTTTCACGTGGCTTGCTGACGGTCGTTTCTATACCGTCACTTCGACGCAAAACGTATCTGGTTCGGTTATCTTCGCGCAATTAGGTGCGAACGATCCGAATTTCAATCTGAGACCGCAGCAAACGTTTATTCGGCGTGTGAACGAAGGACGAAAGGTCACTTTCGTTTCCGTCTTGGAATCGCACGGCGAATACAACGGCGCGGCGGAATACACCATTAATAACCAACCCACGATCAGGGAGATCGCGTACGCTGAAGACGCGGATGCACAGATCGTGCGGCTAAGAACGGCAACGAACGCGACGTATTTCCTTGCGTTCGCGCGCCAACCGAATAAACAACTAAGTCACACCATCAATCTGGACGGAACCTTGTTGAAGTGGGATGGCTATGCGGCAGCCTTTAACGGCGAGGGGAAAGAGATTTGAAAACTCAAAGTGAGAGCTTTGTTTACGGGTCAAAGAGTCCCGTGGAGGAAGTGGGTGAAGGACTAAAACGGCAACTTCTCGGTTTCGGTCTGGTTTGAGGAAGGGGCTGTAGGGGAAGTGCATCAACACGAACACGCACAGGTCTCTTTCGTCGAGAGTGGCGCATTTGATGTATACATCGACGGGAACGAGCACCGACTCACCGCCGGAGACGGCTTTTATATTCACCCCAACACTGATCATGGAGCTGTCTGTCGAGAAGCAGGCATCTTGATCGACGTGTTCAGTCCGGTCCGCGAGGACTTTTTAACAGAGTAGTAAATCACATGAAAAACCTACGATGGTTCATCATCGGGCTAGTTGCTCT
>JAGWBO010000038.1 GCA_021295855.1 Pseudomonadales bacterium
ACGTAACGCGAAAAACACCAACGTAGCCAAGATGCCGACTGCGACACCTTCCAGTAATCCAAGCGAAACGATCACGATCACAATGATCAAGACAATCGAAAACTCCGTCCACGGTAGTCGTTGGTAGGTTCGAATTAACCCTTCATCGATCATGCCTAATCCTGCGAATAGCAAGATACCGATCAGAAGTGAAATCCGTACGAACTCAAGCGCGGCGTCTCAAAAAAATAACGCCCCGCCGATGATCAATGCGCAAACGACACCGGTAAACCGTGAAGTTGCCCCAAACTGCTTACTGCGAAACGAAGCCGGCACGATCATGCAGATGAAGGTTCCTCCACCTAAACCACCGAACGTGCTCGCCGCGCCCGCAGCTTGAAATTCGCGGTCCCAATTCAGATCTTCGTTTAGCGCAACTTCAAGACCCGATAGCGCCATGACGATGCAAATTAATGCGACCAGCGCGAGCGCTAGCAAGTTAGGGATCTGAACGAGAATCGCCGACCAATCAGTCATCAGCAATTCCGCAGGCATCACCGGCGGCCAGAGGTTACCTGACACGGTACTCGCATAGAGTAGACCCATATCCCGTACTTCGTTGTCTGAGATCCCAAGTGTCGTGAGAACCACGTGATACGCGCCGACAAACAACGCGACGCTGATCGGCAAGATCAACGCGTTACGCCAGCGCTTCAGCGTGATATAGAGTGCGAGGCCGTAAGCGATGCCGGGTACCCACTGAACTAGAACGTCAGCGTCAAATAGTCTCGGGACGGAGCGCCAGTTCAAATCAACGCCTGCAATTCCGATAGCGGTCAGGCACACAACTCCACCAATGCCGCCGACAAACCCACTTGCGACCGGAAACGGAATAAAACGAACTAGCTGGGTGAGCCGATACTTCCCTACCAAGTAACAGAGCGCGCCTGTGACTGACGCTCCAATCGCCAACGCCACGACGGTAGTGACGAGTCGGGCTTCTTCTGCTACTTCCATGGTGGCACCTATGTCCATCATGGCAATCACGAGTGCGGGCGATAGGCCAGCGATGGCTCCTCTGAAACCACCAACTAGCGCCAAGATTAGGCAGCCGGAAAAACACCCAAAGAGAATGAAACCGATTCCCTGCGAAGAGTGTGGTGCGAGTGCACCCGAGAAAATCAGCGTCGCGAAGGCAACGTGAGATACGAGCAAACCTAAGCCGGAGGTACCACCCGCTGAAATCGCTGCTAACGTCGTCGCTGAGAGGACCTTGTCGCGACTTACCTCAAACATAAACGGTATGCCTTACTGCGTCGGCGGCGTGCGCCTCTCATGGCTCGACCAAATCGCAACGATCCGACGCACCACGAGTTTTCATGTCGCGCTCGTGTGTTCCAGCGTTGCACCAACTTTGAAGTAGCATGTTTAAGTCCAGCACACAATCGCGAACAATTCAAGCAGTTCCTCAATCGATCGAACCGCTTTTCCTATCGAGAACAATCTATGCTACCAGCAACCATTTTCAATCAATCCGCTGAGCCTCATTTTGCGCAATCGAGACGTCGATGCCAAAAGAAACGTTCTCTGGTTTCGAACGTAGTCGTCTGTTCGCGCCTACTGTTGAGCCATCTCTCCACGACGCACCTACATAGCCAACCCGCCGCCAAAACCAACGACGATCCTGACCTCGCGATAAGCACGGACATAGGCGAACGCGTGCTGGAGTATGACTTCGATTCATTCAACGTCGGAATCGCCGAATACCCGGACGGTCCTACTGGCGTTACCGTATTCCACTTTCCTGAAGGCGCGCGACTAGCCGTAGACGTACGGGGCGGTTCACCTGGCGTGGTCGGCGAATACGGATTCGTCCACGCAATCAGCCTTGCGGGTGGATCGCTATTTGGCCTCGAATCGGTCGGTGGTGTTTCAGCAGGTTTACTTGCAATGAACGACTACAAGGCTAACTGGGAGGCAATTCCATTAGTGAGTGGCGGAATCATTTTCGACTTCGGTCCTCGCAACAACAGTATCTATCCCGATAAGCGACTCGGTCGAACGGCATTGGAAAGCTCGATGCCGAACCGATTCCCAATGGGTACGAGAGGCGCAGGGATTTCTGCTACTGTGGGCAAATTGATCGGCTTTGACCATGTGGAACAAGCGGGTCAAGGCGCGGCATTCAGAGAAACAGGTGGGATCAAGGTATTTGCGTGTGTCGTTTTAAACGCGGTCGGCGCCGTTGTGGATCGAGACGGTCAAGTTGTCCGCGGTCATCTGGATCGTGACTCTGGTGAACGCATCAGTTTCATGGATGCGATTGAACAGCAGATTGCGGACGCAGAGGCAAACCTAGAACCGCCACCAGGAAACACGACCTTAACGGTAGTTGTGACCAATCAATCGACAAACAGATTTTCAATCGACCAATTAGCACGGCAAGTTCACAGTTCGATGGCTCGGGCGATCCAACCTTTTCAAACGGATACCGACGGGGATACGCTGTGGTTCGTATCTACTGGCGAAGTCGACATAGAACCGTGGTCGGGCGTTGGTCTCGGCACCTTAGCCTCAGAAGTCGTATGGGACGCAGTATTGGAAGCGCATCCTTAGTGAGTCACGGAGTCCAGAACAACGATCTGTATCCAGCGAGACACTCATATAGAAATAGTGACGCGACTCTGTCGGCGTATATACAAGCTACCTGCCAATCTGTATATGAACGATTGAAGAATTGCCAACGTACGCTGTACTGATTTCCTAGCGATCAGGCACTAATCGCGCCCGTCTGGGTTAAGCGCTCGATCTCGTCCTTAGTCAAACCTAATTCGGCGGTGAGTACTGCGGCTGTATGCTCGCCAAGCTGTGGCGCAGGTTGAACTGGAACGTCGCTTTCGGACATTCTTACCGGCCAACCAAGCAACTTGATCTTACCGTGGACCGGATGTTCGACCTCCCGCACGAAGCCACGTTCAACTAAATGACGATTCGTGTAAAGGTCTTGCGTTGTCAGTACCGCACTAGCAGGAATCCCGGCTTCCGCAAGTTCGCGCATGGCATCGTACTTCGTTCTCTTGCGCGTCCACTCTGATATCTTGTCCATAAATAACGCACGTGTCTCTGCTGCAGAATGGTTATTGCGCTCGCCTATTTCCTCAGCGATGCCTACGACTCGAACCAATGCCTCACCCATTTTTGCTGTGACTGCCATGATGAATACGTAGTCATTTGGACCATCGCCTAAACATGGATATAGATTTGAGTATGCTCCGCCGCCATTTCCAGATCTGCCTGCGGGTCGCTCGCCGAAACGACCACCGGATGTCGAAGTTCGAAGGTAGTACGTCATCGCCTCCTGCATCGACAACTCAAGGTACTGACCTGTGCCCGTGCGCAATTTCTGTATGTATGCGGCGCTAATTGCCAGCGCCATCTGAACGCCTGTTCCTGCATCGCCAGTCGTTGGACCGGGTCGCATCGGAGGACCATCCGCTTCACCGGTGATTGAGAACGCACCTGCAGCTGCTTGTGCGACCATGTCGTAGCACTTGTAGTCTGACCAAGGTCCCTCCACGCCAAAACCTTTGATCCGCGCATAGATGATGTCAGGATTTCGTTCCCGCATGATGTCATAAGTCAAGTTCAATTTTTCCATCACGCCCGGACCGTAGTTCTCAACAAAAATATCGAACTTCGGCAACAGGTCGAACAGAATCTCACGACCTTCTTCCGACTTTAGATTGATCGCGATACTACGTTTATTCGAATTCCACACGATGAAGTACTCAGCGTTGCCATTCGGACCTCTGCCGGGATCGCCACGCCCTGGTGCTTCGATCTTTACGACGTCCGCACCCATCCAAGCTAACGCTTGCGTACAAGACGTACCCGCCTCATACTGGGTCATGTCCAAGATCCGCATGCCGTCTAACGCCGCCATCATCAAAACCCTCTAGCTACTCGTATTCGACATCACTAATATCGGCGTTGAGTATATGGCAAAGCGCGATCTCATTCCGGAGCTGCTACCGTTTGCCTTACCCACTTAGGGCTTGTGACGCGAACGTAGTGCAGCCAATTCAGACGTCAACGCTCATTCTGAATCCGATTTGTTCGTATATTTGGAACTCATAAACTACCCTGCCACCGCCTCTTTCGTTCGGTAACGTAAATGTCTCAAGCTATCGAAATCAAACCGCTGACGCCAACCATTGGTGCGGAAGTCCGCGGCGTGGACTTATCTCAATCTATCTCGAAGGAGACTTTTGAGCAAATTCATGATGCGTGGATGCAGCACCTGGTCTTGTTCTTTCGCGACCAAGATATGACAGCAGAGCAACACTTGGATTTCGGTCGTCGATTTGGCGAATTGCATATTCATCCTGCCGCCCCGTTTTTACACGGGAATCCAGAGCTGATGCGGATTCACACCGACAAAGACTCACGAATACAGAACGGCGCGGGATGGCATTCAGACGTCTCTGCCGATGAGGAACCGCCGCTGGGCTCGATTCTGCACCTTCATCAGGTTCCTCCGAACGGTGGTGATACATTGTTCGCAAATATGTACGCAGCCTTCGATGCGCTGAGCGAACCGATTCGGAATTTACTGATCGGCTTAGAGGCGCATCATGTCGCCGATTACACGAACCAGTACGGCGACCACAAACCGCAGCGCGAGTACCCAAAGGCGGTTCATCCCGTGGTGCGCACCCATCCGGTTACCGGTCGACAGGCGCTATTCGTCAATTCCGGATTCACAAGACGCATCCGCGGTATGTCCCGTGTCGAGAGCGATGCGTTGCTCGATATGCTGTTTAAGCACGTCACGAATCCTGCGTTTCAATGTCGCTTCCAGTGGCAACCCAACTCAATCGCGATGTGGGACAATCGATGCGTACAGCACCTTGCCATTTGGGACTACTATCCGCAAACGCGAAGCGGAATCCGGGTCACCGTCAAAGGCGACCGACCGTTCTTTCGCGAGGAGGACGTCGAAATGGAGGCAAACCGTAACGCAGCCTAGCCTCCTCACTCACTTAACTCAATAGACTTCCCGCAACACGACGCAAGATTCGTTCAATACCGTGTCTGAAACCACGATCGTAAAAGAGAAAGATTCGAAACTCGAATCGCTTCTCGATAACTATCAAGAAAAACTCGAAGAGCGATCAGACCAATTTGTCAAATGCGTCAATTGCCTGCACATCCTCACGCACGAGGATACGGCGATCAGCGTCGCAGGAAATCACCGACACGTCAAAACCAACCCTTACGGCAATACGTTCGAATTTCGTTGCTATAGCGAAGCGCTCGGTTGCGCCGTCGAAGGTCCTGACGAAAGTGCACATAGTTGGTTTCCGGGTTGCGTATGGCAATACATCTATTGTGAGGCATGCAATCAGCACTTAGGATGGTATTTCCACGGCGCCGACAGCTTCTACGGCATACGCTCCGACACAATTCACGTCGATTAACCCGTAGCTGATTCCGAACTAAGCGTGGCGCGTTTAATTCGCGCCTGATTTGGCAGCGACCTACCCATGGCCGACTTAAGCGCAAGCGATTTCGACGTACTCTCCTTTGACTGTTACGGCACTCTCGTCGACTGGGAGAATGCCATCATTCAATACCTTCAACCGGTCTTGCTATCTCACGATGTCCATGTGTTCGATGGCACGATTCTCGAGTTCTATTCCGAATGGGAACCTCTCGAACAAGAGGTAGGAGGATCGTATCGAGAAGTATTACGTCGAGTTATGGGACGCTACGGTGCACGGCTGGGCTTTACGCCGACCGACGAAGAAACGGAAGGTTTCGTTAACGCGATCGCTACCGCGAGTCCTTTCTCCGACACGGTCGACGCGTTAACGGACCTTGCGACGCAATTCAAGCTTGCGATCATTTCAAATACCGATAAAGATCTGATCAAACTAACACTTAAATCGTTACCGACAGAATTCAGTGCCGTGGTAACTGCATCAGAACTTGGCGCTTACAAGCCGAATTTAGACATGATGCGTCGCGCATTCGATCAGATCGGGGAAGATAGCACGCGTATCCTGCACGTGGCACAAAGCCGGTTCCACGATATCGCACCTGCACGCGAACTTGGCCTCAACACGGTCTGGATTAACCGTAGCAGTGAGCACGCGTCTGCCGTGCAGAGTGTCGATGTAGAGCCTGATTGGGAGTTCGAGAATCTAGCTCAATTCGTAAGCGCTTTCTGAAGTTACGGTGCGTCGAAATGCTGGTTCAACTAGCTCGGATTTTTGCGCGTCAACTCCGTCGACGCGGCTTCGTTTGTCGTTAGATCAAGCGACGGCGAAAATGGCAGAGTTTCTTCTTTCATAGCTGCGTCAAAATCATCTGTTCCTTCCTGCAAATCTACTACCTCTCGCTCAGTCGGTAAGCTCGAAGGATCGAATTCGCTCTCCTGTTCGACTGAAGAGGCGGACGACTCCGTAAATTGCTCGTCACTCTCAACGAAGACGTGCTCCGTTTCGCTGTATGCGGCACGCAGTACAACCGTTGCAAGCATCGAACCTTTCGTGAGTTCGCGGTCGACATATGAGGCGACCTTAAGATTTGATTTCTTAGCGCCCGTTTGCATTTCTTCGACGGAGTGCTTAATCGACGATTCGTCAGTGATATCGTCAAGTTCGTCGTCATCTTCATCGCCGCCGAGCGTAAAACTCAATACACCGCGGCCTTCGTCGATTGGCGCATCGAAATCGATCGTTAGCCAGTCCGTATCAAGTGCTCGTTTCAGCAGACCTTTGAATCGAGCCTGACTGTCATCACTTTCAACGACCTCTGCTTTCATTTCATCTGGCTCTAGAGAAGCCGTGCCGATGAACATATTCACTGCTTCGTTGTTTATCTTCGACAACGTGGCTTTCAAATCAGCCATATCAATATTTGGGATTTGCGTGTCTACGAGCAGTCTCGTGATCGCATTGATCTTTTCGTATATCAGCTGATTGACTTCACGCTTGCGTTTGCGCATCCCGACGCCGGCTCGATTATTGGGTACCACCATCAACGCATCGACTTCCCCACGCATCGCGTTTATGCCCTGTGTCGCAAGCGTCACGGTTTGATCGCTGTCGCCACCATCCGGCGTAGTCAGAATGGAGACAGTCAGGAGTCCAGGATTTTCGTGTGACGCGTGATTAGCGATAACTGGACTCGCACCGGTTCCCGTGCCTCCTCCCATGCAGGACACGATGAAGAGTAAGCGCTTACCTTTGAATTTAGACATCAGCACCTGAGTGTCTTCTTGCGCCGCGCTACGCCCGACATCGGGGTCACCACCCGCGCCGTCGCCGTTACAAATTCTGGCGCCAATCTGAATGGTTTCGAGACCAGCGTCTAACTCATCGAGCGCTTGCTTATCCGTATTAATTGCGTAGAAGTCGACGTTTTCGATGCCGCGTTTAGAGAGATGACTGACGATGTTGCCACCGCCGCCGCCTACGCCAACGACCCCAATGCCAAGTGGTTTTGCTACGCGTTCACCTACACCGATCTTTCGATCGCGCGTCTGAGTCATCATGGTTGCCACTCCCTAGCTGAGCTCCATACGAGCAAGCGATCAGACATTGCCACCTAGCCACCTATAGATTGACCGTGTAGCTTTTCCCGTCACGCTCCGTGTTTTTGCTGGTCTTGATCGGTGCGTTTTTATTCTACCGACCACCCGCTTCCTAAGTAATCCCACGACCGTCGCCATGGTTGGATCATTTAGCGTCGCCGTATCAATCCCATCTGCCACAGAGATTTGATCGTACGCCGAATTGCCATTTGCATTGACTGTGGGTGTAGGACATACCTTCGGGTGCTCAACGTACGCTTCGCGACCTAGTACTTCCGACGCAAGATACGCGAGATTCTTTATCTTCGATCCGCCTCCAGTCAACACGATCCGAGTAGACGCAAGATCGTTCGACAGGTTATGTCGCTCGAATTCAGCCGCAATTTCGATAAAAATGCGTTCGTACACAGCGCGAATGATCTGAGAGAGCGCACTCTTAGTGATGCGGGAATCTGGTTGGCCGTTCACACCGGGCACTCTAATTTCGCTTTCATCCAACTCGTGACCTGCGACGCTGCCATGCAGCTCCTTCAGCTGAGCGGCAGCTTGCGGCGGCGTAAACAATGATTTGGCGATGTCTTCATTGACTCGGCGACCGCCCCAAGTCAGGACGCCTGTATGCTTCAATTCACCACCGACAAACAATACGACTCCGGTCGTGTCATGACCTATATCGATGACACACACTCCGAGCTCCCGCGACGCATCGTCTAACACCGCGTTAGCGCTGGCTAATGGTGACGCGATGAGTTGCAGATTGCGCAATCTACATTTCGTGATGCATTTCGTCAGATTCTGCTCAGCGTTACTCGACGCCATCACCAAATGAACATGCGCGTCCAAGCGTTTACCGGCTTGCTCCAGCGGTTGAACAATGCCGCCTTGATTGTCTACGATGTACTCCTGTGGCAGCACATGCAGCATCTCTTTACCAGCGCCTACGTTCACTGCCTGGGCGGTGTGCAAGGCTTGCTTGACGTGTTTCTCGGTGACTTCGCCTTTGTGTGTGACCGACGACCCCGTTACGTTCAAACACACGAGGTGGTCGCCATTTAGATTAGCGACTGCGTCTTCAATAGGCGCTTTGGCAGAGCTCTCCGCTCTACGTAGCGTCTCGTCGACTTCGCGTACGGTCCGATCCATGTCCACGACGATCCCGCGCTGCACCCCACTTGAAGGATGCCTTGCAGTACCTACGATTTCAAGGCGACCATCGGGTCGAAAATGACCAATACATACCGCGATCTTGCTTGAACCCACATCAATCGCCGCAAACAATTCCGGTAACTTTGCTTTTGTCATTCCATTGCTACCACAGTCTGATCAAGTTCAGCAATAGCGATGCCGTTTGAGTATCGCGCATCAACAGTCTTTCTAGTTTCTGGTTTCGTCGACGGCAACGAGTCGAGCATGGACAAAGCGCGATGCAAACGCGTGCCAACCTCTTCGTCGCCGAGGATGACCTGTTCTCCGCTATCTAGCGTCAACCGCCATCCTGAGTTTTCGTCGTATTTGACTTCGGATACAGTTAGTCCGTGTGCAAGAGCGAGTGCGGAAATGTCGTCGTAAACGCGATCCTGTTCGCGCGCGAGCAGTTCGATAAAGGCGGGTTTCGTAGACGTCTCATCACTGAGAAACTGGGAAGCATCGATCCCTTCCCATTCTCGAATCGATTCGGTTAGCTTCGCTTTTGTCGCGTCGAAGAGATCGACCGCTTTCGTCAGTTGCGCCTCGACGCCGCTTAAATCCGAAGATCGCTCAAATACACTGGTCTTGACCAGTTCGTCGAATTGGAGAAATTGAGGTCGGTACTGGGAAATCAGCAGGCTTCCGCACACAACGGCCAGTGCGAGGCCTGTAAAGAAGCTGATGAATCGAGTCATCGTGTTCAACAATCCATGTCGATGTGGCAGACATCCATGTCAGCCCCTTCATTTTAACTTGACTTTAGCAAATCTGAAACCCTACTGACGTCGCCGGCGCCCTGTACCAACACGACGTGATCTGCTTGGACAGTGTTTCTGATCCAGGAAACGGCTTCTTCGGCACGCTTCACACACGTAACGCGTTTCGAAGTTCCTTCCTCAATTGCAGCGCTTAGCGCTGAAGCGCTCGCCCCTTCAATCGGCTCTTCACTTGCAGCATACGTGTCTAAGATGAGCAAGTCATCGGTTTTACGCAGTATTTGCACGAAATCTTGAAAAAGATCGCGAGTGCGCGTGAATCGGTGCGGTTGGTACACCATCAGATGCCGCTTGTCTGGCCACACCTGTCGTACCGTCTCGAGCGTATACGCAAGTTCCGTCGGATGATGACCATAGTCGTCAACCAATGGCAGTTGGTAGTTATTAAGGTTGATTTTCGACACCTCAAATCGGCGGTCCACGCCGATAAAACGGCGTATTCCTTCCTGGATATGTTCGTCAGCGATACCCTCGTCGCTAGCGACCGCGATCGCCGCGAGCGCGTTCTGTACGTTCTGAATTCCAGGTAGTCGAAGCTCAATCGGTAACAGCGACTGACATTCAGGTCTCTTCACGTTAAATCGCCAGACTACACCCGTTGCCTCAACATCAACCGCCTGGTAGTCAGCGTCCTCGTTCAATCCGTACGTAATCACCGGTCTGGAGATTTCATCCGCGAACATTCGACACTCGTCGTCATCGATGCACAGGATAACCGCGCCGTAGAACGGCAGTTTCGAGACAAACTCCTGAAATGCGTGTTTTAGTTGCTCAAAATCTTGGTCATATGTACCTAGGTGGTCTCGATCAATGTTGGTGATCACGGCTAGCATCGGGTGTAAATAGAGAAACGATGCATCACTTTCGTCAGCTTCCACGATGATGTAACGGCTTGAACCTAACCTCGCATTTCGATTGTCGCTTCTTAGCAGACCACCTATCACATACGTCGGATCCACGTTTGCGGCTTGAAAGATGTCGGCGATAAAGCTCGTAGTCGTCGTTTTGCCGTGTGTTCCAGCAACGGCGATACCGTAGCGATGTCGCATTAGTTCGCCAAGCATCTCGGCTCGTGGCACGACCGGTTTGTGGAGCACGTGTGCTTCGACGATTTCTGGATTGTCAGCCGAAATTGCACTTGACGTAACGACAACGTCGGCGTCCGTTACGTTGGAAGCATGATGCTCGTGTACAACATTGATGCCAAGTGACTCAAGCCGCTGCGTAACCGGAGACGGCTCGACATCCGTGCCTGTCACGGTGTAGCCAAGGTTGGCCATTACTTCCGCAATGCCGCACATACCCGCACCACCGATTCCGACGAAGTGGACGTGTCGCACGTGTCGCATGGTTCGCGTTGGGCAGGTTCCCAACTCATCCGGTCTCATTTCGAGGTGTCTACCTCGTTCGATCGATCAATCCTCAACACCATGCCAATCAATGCGCTGAGGATTAAAAGACTGTTACCACCGTAACTAATGAAAGGTAGCGTCAGTCCTTTCGTTGGAAAAATCCCGGCGTTTACACCGACATGGATGAGCGCCTGAAATCCAATCAACAGAGCAACACCATAGCAGAACATACTTTCAAAATGACGATCCTTCCGAAGTGCGGTGCGTGCGACGTTGCTAATTTTGTAGACCAACGCCATCAGTAATCCAAGTACGATAGACGCACCGATCACGCCGGTCTCTTCCGCGATCGTCGCAAAAATGAAATCGTTGTGTGACGCCGGCGTAAATGTCTTCTGTAGACCGGTACCTAGTCCGGTGCCTGTGAATTCGCCACGCCCGAATCCAATCAATGAATTCGTGAGTTGGTAGCCCTCATCGAGTTTTACGCCTTCTTCCCATGGCGACAACAAAGTCACTAACCGCGTGACGCGGTAAGGCTCTACGTACAGGAGTGCGGCTATAACAGATATCGCGATGCCACCAAGTACGAACAAGTGAGACAACCGTGCTTTCGCTAAGAAAAGTACGCCTACGGCGACGGTACCCATGATCGCGACCGTCCCAAAGTCCGGCTCGAGAAAAATCAAACTGAGCACAAGCCCTACTGAGAGCAGCACTGTCACGAGTGGCACCATCGAACGCTGTATGCGTTCGAAATTAACGCCGACGTAACCGGCAATGAAGACCAATAGCAACGGCTTCACGATTTCCGAAACCTGAATGGTGAAGAAATGAAATGAAATCCACCGCCTCCCCCCACCTGATTCGACACCGATACCTGGGATCAGCACCAACGCCGCGAATACCAACGCAACTAACCACGCCGCGCGATGAAACTGGCTGTAACGTTCAGTCGGAATCAGATATGCGAGCACTAATGCAACGCCGCTTAAGACAACATACACAAGATGCCGCAAGAACATTGAATTGAGCCATGAGTCGGCCAAGTGCACGCTCACACTCGCGACGGCTATCACGCCGAAACCGAGCAATATGACCCATAGGTACAGGAGTGTTAGCGGCTGCTTGGCTGTCACGAAACGATCGCTTTTACGATTGAAGTGAACTGGTTCCCGCGTTGGATGTAGTCGGTAAACATGTCGAAACTGGCGCAGGCAGGAGACAGAAGCACTACATCGCCTGGCTGCGCGAGTTCTCTGGCTTGATGCACCGCTCGTTCTAGCGAATCCGAATAAGCACACTCCGTTCCCTCACCGACAGCTGCCTCGATCATCATGGCGTCGCGGCCAAACAAGATCGCGGTTTTCACATGGTCGCGGAGCGGATTAGCGAGTGGTTCAAATGTCGCGCCTTTCCCGTCGCCACCTGCGAGCAGCAAGATATTCGGGTGCCCATTGCTCCACGATTCCAGCGCGGCGCAAGTCGCTGCGACGTTAGTCGCTTTTGAGTCGTTAACGTAACGAACTCCCTCGAACTCTGCAATCAATTGCATACGGTGAGGTAACCCCTCGTACGCGGTCGCTACTTCAACAAGATCGGGTATACCAGCACCACAAACGTGCGCAAGCGCGGCTGCTATGACGATATCAAGATGGTTCTGAGCACCCTTCAGTTGCAGCTCGTCGACCGGTACAACCTCGGTTCCGATCACGACTTCATTACTGCGAACACACCAATCGTTCGTACCGTTTACCGGTATCACCGACCCGTTTTCTCTCATCGGCTTCGTGA
>JAGWBO010000039.1 GCA_021295855.1 Pseudomonadales bacterium
GCAATTGCGCTATTCTCGGCTTGGCGCTGACCGTCGCTGAATTGCCGTTGCACGAAGCGATGGTCTACGCTTTAGGAGGCGCGATCGGTTTTGGAGTTGTACTAGTAGCTTTCGCGAGTCTCCGCGAGCGATTGCAGTCTGATTCGATTCCGCGACCGTTTCGGGGAACCCCCGTGGCGCTACTTGCCGCTGGATTTATGGCGTTGGCATTCGCAGGATTCCGGGGAATGGCTTGATGTCAGTCGTACTGCAGGAAGCACTTAGGGTCGGACTCACGCTCGGTGTGCTAGGCGTCGTGTTTGGTGGTGGGATCCTACTGTTGGCTTCGTGGGCAGCATCCAAACGGCCTGTAGACAATCTCGCCGATCGCGTGAATGAGCTACTCCCACAAATCCAATGCGCGAAATGTGGGTATCCGGGTTGTCTCCCCTACGCAGAAGCCGTAGTCTCCGGTGAGCGAACAGATCTCTGCCCTCCAGGCGGTCGCGAAACGGCAATCGCACTCGCAGACCTTTTAGGACGACCGATCGCAGAACCGACTGAGACGATGTCCGTCAACACGATTGCCTTGATAGACGAGTCGAGATGCGTAGGCTGCGCCCTGTGTATCGACGCGTGCCCGGTGGATGCAATTGTCGGCGCGGAACGATTTGCACATACAGTCATCATCGATCAATGTACCGGCTGTGAACTGTGTATGCCGGTATGCCCTGTTGACTGTATCGATATGCACTCGCGTACTGCCTATGCTTGAACGCTCGGTTCGACTGCCGCCCGAGTTCGAATCCATGAACTGGCAACAGGCAACGCCATCCAGCATCCTGGCGCGCATTAAAGAAGCGGGAATCGTGGGGATGGGTGGCGCAGGTTACCCGACTGCCGCCAAACTGGCTTCCGGACGCCACTACGGCACCCAGCAAGTGATCGCAAACGGGGTCGAATGTGAACCGAACGTCAATGCTGACCGCTCCCTTATGCGACATTACTTAAGTCAAGTCATCGAGGGATTACGTATCGTCGGACGTTGTCTTGACTGTGACCAACTCACGCTCGCCGTTAGTGACCGCCAAACCCATCGTGAATTTCAATCAGCTGCGATTGATGGTGTGACGTGTGAGATTGTCGATGACGATCCTGCTAACGGCGAGGAACGAGTATTAGTCCAGACGTTGTTTGGAAAAACGATTCCAGCGGCGACGTATCCCTCGCAGCATGGATTCGTCGTCCTCAATGTCGCTACGCTATTTGCAATTTGCGAAGCCGTATGTGACGGTTACCGGCCAACTGATCGGGTAATTTCGGTTATTGATGACGACCGCTGGGTGACGATCAATACACCCATCCAAAGTCTTGACGCGGATTCATCTACCTTACGTCAAGGCAGCGTCGCGACGGGTGTCGTGGCAACGGACGATGCCACGGTAACGCTTACGACCAACGCGATAGCACGCGACCGCTCACAACTGTCACGAGCATGCATTCATTGCGGGTGGTGCGATGACGTGTGCCCGAGATCATTGCCAGTCGAATCGATGTTACGATCGTTGCAAAGCTGCGAGACACTAGCGAGCATTGATGCTCACGTCGACGCCTGCTTCGAGTGCGGTGCGTGCGTGGTTGCATGCCCCAGCCAAATCCCGCTGCTGGATTGGATTCGACAAGGTAAATTCGAAGCGAACGTAACACGGCTCAAACAACGCGCACGCGTGCGTTTTGAGCGTCGAAACAAGCGCGAGTCGCAACGTGTGTCTGAGGAAGAAACGGCTCGGGAAGCCCGAATCCAATCGCCTCCTAAATGGTGAGCGCACGCCCTAAGCGGGCAACTTCGAGCGTCATGATCCATGTCATGATCGCCTTGCTCCCCGGCGTTGCCGTTCAGGTTTGGCTCACCGGTTGGCGCACGCTAATCGTGATCGGCGCCGCAACGGTAGCCGCGCTCGCGACAGAAATCGCCTGCACGCGCAGGACGCGCGACTTATCCGATGGCAGTGCCGTCGTCACGGGTTTGTTAATCGGGTTATGCCTCCCCGTCTCCACACCCTGGTTTGTCTGTATGGTTGCGTCAGTTATCGCGATCGCGTTAGCCAAACACGCTTTTGGCGGACTCGGCAACAACGTATTCAATCCCGCGATGGCTGGTTATGCGGCTGTATTAATCGCCTATCCAGCACTAATCGTGGAGTTCGACGCGATCAGCGGCGCAACTGCGCTCGAGCAATTAGCGCACCGAGGTTCGACCACGATCGACGAAATCTCAACGTCTGCCGCATTCGGTGTGTTTGGTGCGTCAAATCATGAATGGATCAATCTGGCGTTTCTGGCAGGTGGCCTATATCTCATAGCGGTACGTGTGATCCAACCGCTCATGCCTCTTTGTGTGCTAGTGGGAATTGGAATCGCGGCGTTCATGCTTGATGACGGTGGGAGTTCGACTAGCCATGGTTCACCCTTATTCAATTGGTTTGCCGGCGGAACGATGTTAACGGCGTTCTTTGTGGCGACTGATCCCGTGACTTCACCATCAAACCGATTCGGCATCGTGATCTACGCCTTAGGTATCGGTGCGATCGCAATGCTCATTAGGAAATACTCAAGTTGGCCTGATGGCTTCGCCTTTTCAGTGCTACTTGCGAACTGCTTCGTACCGCTCTTGGAACGAATCGGGCGAACTCGAATCTCCACCACATGAAGTCTCTCGCGCCAATCTTCATACTTGCTCTAACTGCTGGAATCCTCGGCGGTCTACTCGCGGTCACCGCGCACTACACCAAGCCATTAATCGAGCAAAACCGATCCGAAGCGGTAGCCGCGGAGCTCGAAGAACTTCAAGAGCTAATTCGTGCCCGTATCAAATCCCTTGAGCTAACCGCGCGTCAGCTCGAAAGTTGCGAGTATCAAATCGAGATCACACAAGAAACAACGAAAGGTTACGGCGGTAACATGGAAATCGCGATGGCATTCCTAGGCGAATCGCTAGTTGGCGCGCGAGTTCTCTCGCATCGAGAGACCCCCGGGTTTGCGGACGCACTCGATCCTGACGCATGGATTAGCGCATTTGGCACTAAACCATTGAGTGGCATTGACACAGTGAGCCGTGCAACCATTACGACAAGAGCAGTACTTGAGACCGTGAATCAACGCGTCGCTTACCAAGTCGAGTGGTTGCAGCTCTGTTTGCTCGATGTTTAGTGGAGATTCTCCAGTGTCCGTTGCCTTCAAACATTCCGTACCTCCAATGCCACGACAATCGCATGCTAGTGAAAACTCAAGAAATCATGGTCAGTCCAATGGTGACGAATCCTGGTAGACTCGATTGGTCGGTTTTTGCGTCACTTTTCGCCACAATCAACGAAATGTGTGCCCTCGTGCAACGTATGCGTATAGGTCGCGCCGGCAACCTCGCGACCGATTTTGTACTAGACGAAATCGTTGATCGGTTTTGCCTTTTTGGTTCGGTTGTGAAGCATGTCGCTAAACTCCCTATCTTGCAAGACTGGGTATCGACCAGTTCGCGTTCTATCTCATGCATCATGCCCAGAAATAGACGCTTGAAGCTTACGCGAACCAGGTGCTACCCGCATTAGCAGAACTAGCCCGACAAGCATGGCACCTTATGCGTGTCTATGCTTCAAAGTGACTGTGTTATGACATCAAGGATGTCGCGCAGCAAGACCTCTTCGGAGACAAATCGATGAGACAGATCGACCACTTAATCAACGGCGTGAGCTTGGCAGCGACATCGGGTCGCGCAAGTCCGGTATTCAATCCTGCAACTGGCGAGCGAACCGCCAACCTTGGACTGGCGTCGGTCGAAGACGTCGATGCGGCGGTGGCGGCAGCGAACGAAGGAGTCGATCGCAACTCGAACGAAACTAATGTTCCGCTTCCGCAACCTAGTGGAAGAACACACAGATGATCTCGCACGCGCCATCACACTCGAACACGGCAAGGTTCTCAGCGACGCAGCCGGTGAAGTAGCTCGCGGTCTCGAGAACATTGAATTCGCATGCGGAATCGCACAACACCTTAAGGGTTCCTACAACGAGGCAGCGGCAACCGGCGTAAACGTCTACACGATTCGCCAACCCCTTGGCGTGGTCGCCGCGATTACACCGTTCAATTTTCCGGTGATGGTGCCTCTCTCGATTGCGGCAGGCAACACTTACATCCTCAAACCGTCCGAGCGTGACCCATCAGCAGCATTGCTGTTGGGTGAGCTATTCCATGAAGCCGGTTTCCCAAAAGGGGTACTCAACGTCGTTCAAGGCGACAAAGTCGCCGTCGACCGACTACTTGAGCATCCGACGATTCAGGCGATTTCGTTCGTGGGTTCCACCCCAGTAGCGAAGCACGTCTATGAAACGGGAACCAGAAATGGGAAACGTGTCCAAGCGCTTGCTGGCGCGAAAAACCATATGGTCGTGCTACCGGATGCTGACCTGGATGTTGCCGCAGATGCGGCGGTCTCCGCCGCATTCGGCTCGGCCGGTGAACGCTGTATGGCAATATCCGTCCTCGTCGCGGTTGGCGATGTTGCAGACGAATTGATCGAAGCCGTGAGCGATCGCATGGGGAAACTGGTCATTGGTGACGGCACGGATGCTGCTGCGGAGATGGGGCCACTCGTGACCGAGGAACATCGAAACCGTGTTACTAATTACATTACGCAAGGTGCCGCGGACGGAGCGTCTGTCGTCGTAGATGGTAGGAATCAATCCTTTGACGGTAACGGGTACTTTCTAGCACCTACCTTGATTGACCATGTCACGACCGACATGTCAATCTATACGGACGAGATCTTCGGACCTGTACTCAGCGTCGTTCGTACCGCTACGTACGAAGAAGCGCTTCAACTCATTCAGGATAACCGATGGGGTAACGGCGCGGCGATTTTCACGCGACATGGCGGCGCTGCACGAGCGTTTCAGGATGAAGTCGAGGCGGGCATGGTCGGTATCAACGTGCCGATCCCCGTACCCGTCGGGTATCACAGCTTTGGTGGATGGAATGACTCGTTGTTTGGCGACACAAGTATGTATGGTCCAGATGGCGTCCGGTTCTTCACCAGACCGAAGGTGGTAACTTCGCGCTGGTCGTCCTTGGCAGAAAGCTCGGTGGATCTCGGTTTTCCTCGAAACGATTGATCCTACAACGCATGTACACGACTTGGTTCAGCGAGATTTGGCGCGACAACGGCTCGACACTTCCTTCCGAGTGCTACCCAATCTCCGCTGTTGAGTCGCATGCTTAAGCAACTTCTTACCCAAAACCTCTGGTCGCAGAACGTCGCGGCGGTACAGCTTCTCGGTCTCTGCCCGTTATTGGCGGTTAGCACCTCCATCGAAACCGCCAGTGGATTGGCAGTCGCGAGTGCATTCGTACTCGTTGGATCAGCCGCGCTGATTTCATTACTGCGACACTTTATCCCCGACGTCGTACGACTTCCGATGTTCGTACTCGTTATCGCGACTTTTACGACCATCGCAGTGATGATCATGGAAGCGCTCGCATTCTCGCTCTATATGCAGATCGCTTTGTTTATGCAGATCATCGTGACTAACTGCATGATTCTGGGTCGGATCAATCAAGTCGCTAGTCAGCAGAAATTCAGTATTGCCGTACTTGACGCGGTGACGACCAGTGCTGGTTTTGCCGCAGTTCTAGTGGGATTCGGAGCGGTTCGAGAATTGGCATCACATGTGCTACCTCTGACACTAGACCCTGCCGGCGCGTTCCTGACATTTGGTTTGTTGCTTGCCGTTTTTCAATTCATCAACCTTCACACGAAAGAAACCTTCGAGTCAGAAAGCCGAGCTGACGCAGACGTACATTGAATCGAACAAAACGTACAGCAATCTTTGAACGACTCCAAGCGGCGGACCCAAACCCGACCACTGAGCTCGACTTTGGTTCACCGTTCGAGCTGCTAATTTCCGTGATTCTGTCAGCTCAAGCGACCGATGTCTCCGTGAACGCTGCAACCTCTAAGCTCTTCAAAGTCGCGAACACGCCCGACAAGATGCTTGAGCTAGGTGAGGAAAGTCTTCAAAACTACATCCGAACCATTGGTCTTTTCCGTGCGAAGGCTAAGAACATCATCACGACGAGTCGTATCCTGATTGAGCAGTTCAATGGTGAGATTCCAAGAGATCGGGAGCAACTAGAGACTTTGCCAGGCGTTGGACGCAAGACCGCAAACGTCGTCTTAAACACAGCCTTCGGGATGCCCACCATAGCCGTGGACACGCACATCTTCCGTGTCGGCAATCGCACGAAAATCGCACACGGCAAAACACCGAGAGAAGTTGAAGATCGATTAGTCCGTCTTGTGCCTGAGGAATTTCAGCAAGGCGCTCACCATTGGTTAATCCTGCATGGGCGATACGTCTGTAAAGCGCGACGGCCACTATGCGGGCGCTGTGCCATTAATGATCTGTGCGAATACACGCACAAGACTCAGGATGTGGACTAATTCTTCTGACCAGATACATGTTGTATGCGACGACGAACTACTGGAACCCAATATATCGACGAAAGTCAATCAAGTCACCTACGACAGCGCTACCTTTCCTAGAATAGAGTTCGAATTACGCACCCAACCTCTCTTCTTAATACGCAGATGACAGAGAGCAATACATCTTTAAAAATACCCGTCCCCTACGAAGAAATCAAGGCGTTTTGCGAGAAGTGGGGGATCACAAGAATGGAGGTTTTCGGGTCTGCGATCCGGAATGACTTCAATCCCGAGACGAGCGATGTAGACCTATTACTAAGTAGACCCAAGAATCCAACGGTTCGAATTTCGCTCTTTGATGAGGTGACTATGTGTGATGATCTCACTGCAATATTTGGTCGAAAAGTAGATCTAGTGTGGCGATCCGTCATCGAGAGGCACCATCACAAAATTCGAAACAAGTCGATCCTAGAGCATACAGAGACGATCTATGTCTCGCCGTGATGACAGCGCGTGGATTGAAGACACCCTCGACGCGGTCAAGAGGCTTCTGAACGATGTCAAGGATGTTTCATACCAAGAGTACTTACAGAATTCCCAGTTACAACGTGCCGTCCTGTTCGATCTCACGGTTTTGGGTGAAGCTAGTGGGAAGGTATCCGACAACCTTAAAAATGAGTATGACCAATTGCCATGGCAGCAGATGAAGGGACTGCGCAATAGGGTGATTCACGCATATTTCGAGATTGATCATGCGATCGTCTGGGAAGTCTTAACACGTGAAATCCCGGATCTCTTACCTCAGCTCGAGTCCCTTAGGAAGCAGCTCGGATCATCCGAAACTTCAGATAAGTAGCTTATCGAAGTTACCTGTTAATACTCGGTGTAGTCATCAACATCGATTTGCTCGGCTACACGCGCACGAATCAGGACAATACTCAGGCTACTTCTCTCAAGACACGACGATCGCGCACATGATCGGTCGACCGATGCTTTATCAGCCTATTGCGCCAGTTTCATTGCTTCGACCAAGTCGCGCCGCTGTCTTTAAACGTAATGCGTTGAGTTTGATAAAACCGGTCGCATCTGCTTGGTCGTATGCCCCTTCATCTTCATCGAAAGTCACGGTCGCAGTGTCGTAGAGACTGGCCACATCTGACCAACGACCAACCGTCGCAACGGTACCTTTATGCAACTTCATGCGTACGCGACCGGTGACCGGTTTTTGCGTCTCATCAATGAAAGTTTGGAGCGCTATTCGTTCCGGTGACCACCAATAACCGTTGTAGATGATCCTGGCATACTTCGGCATCAGCTCGTCCCGAAGGTGGGTCACCTCGCGATCAAGGGTGATGGATTCCATCGCTCGATGCGCCGCTAAAAGTATCGTGCCGCCTGGAGTCTCATAACACCCGCGGGACTTCATACCTACGAAGCGATTCTCGACCATATCGAGCCGACCAACGCCATGTGAACCGCCGAGCTGGTTTAGGCATGTTAGCAACGGCGCAGCAGAAAGCGCTTCTCCGTTTACGGCTATCGGATCGCCGTTTTGAAAATCAATCTCGACGTATTCGGGGTCATTCGGCGCGTCGTTTACGGAAACGGTTCTTCGCCACATCGACTCTGACGGTTCGACACCTGGATCTTCGAGTTCCCCGCCTTCGTACGAAATATGCAGGAGATTCGCATCCATCGAGTAAGGCGACTCAACACCACGCGTAAATTCAACGGGGATTTGGTGCTTCTCGCAATAGTCCATCATCGAAACTCGGGTGTTCAAATCCCATTCTCGATGAGGTGCGATAACTTCGATGTCCGGCGCTAAAGCCATTGCACCTAACTCAAATCGAACCTGGTCGTTTCCTTTGCCAGTCGCACCGTGTGCAATGCCTGATGCACCACTAGCATGGGCGATCTCGACTAAACGTTTAGCAATTAATGGTCGCGCGATGCTGGTTCCGAGGAGATACTCCCCTTCATAGACGGTGTTCGCACGAAACATTGGAAAAACGTAGTCGCGGACGAACTCCTCTTGCAAGTCCTCGATGTGGATTTCCGACACACCCATGGTCTCAGCTTTCGTACGTGCCGGTTCTAGCTCTTCGCCCTGACCGATGTCCGCCGTAAACGTGATGACCTCAACCTGCCGCTCTTCCTGTAACCAACGGCAAATCACTGACGTATCTAACCCGCCTGAATAAGCGAGAACTACCTTTTCCATTGACTGGATTCGACCCGCGAAAAACGAATTATCAAACTGCCATAGGCCAAAGACGTGGCGAATTCACCAGGACACTGAGAATGCGATCAACCCTTTAATAAGAACCGCCGTCGTTACTTGGTGCAAACGATCAAAACGTATGTATGCTTTGATCGAATGTGCGAGGCCAGCCATCCGCCGATCGGGTCTGAATCGCACAGAGGCATTAGCAACAAACTTGCGGTTGGATGTCTAGCTCGGCCCACTCTCACGGACAGTTCGCACTTTGAACCTAAACGATCGATTCCGTGCATTTCTTCCGGTCGTAGTTGATGTGGAAACAGGTGGCGTCGATCCGACCCAACATGCACTACTTGAACTCGCAGTCGTGCTACTGGAGTGGGAGAACAATCAATTGTCCCCGGCCGCAATCCACGCCTGGAACGTTGAGCCGCACCCATCGACTTCAGTGACCGAGAAGTCCATCGAGCTCACCCAAATCGATCCGGACGATTCCGAACGAGAGAGTGTTGCCGAAGAAACGGCGATCCGGGAGAGTTTCCGCGTGATTCGAAAAGCAGTGAAAGACGCTGACTGTAAACGTGCGGTACTAACCGGACACAACGCTCACTTTGACCATCAATTCATCATGAACGCGGCAGCTCGGAACAAAGTGGGTCGAAACCCGTTTCACCCCTTCACAGTACTCGACACTGCGTCACTCAGCGCGGTTGCAGTAGGCCACACCGTGTTAAACGAAGCTGTAAAGCGCCTAGGAATGGACTTTGATACGGATGCGGCCCATTCGGCGAGCTACGACGCCGAAATCACCGCAAAGGTGTTCTGCGCGATTGTGAACCGGTCGAATTACTCGGCGGACGCTTGAGCTTTTGATGCGGCGTCGTCAAGTAACGGCTTGAGTTCACCGTTCTCGTGCATCTCTGAAACGATGTCGCAGCCACCTACGAGCTCACCCTCTACGTATAGCTGAGGGAAAGTCGGCCAGTCAGCAATCTGAGGTAACGTCGCTCGTATATCTGGATTGCTGAGTATGTCGACATAAGCGAACCGCTGACCACAATCAATGAGGCACTGCACCGTGCGTAACGAAAAGCCACATTGCGGAGCAGACGGCGATCCTTTCATATACAGAAGAATAGGGTTGTCGTTTATCTGACCACGAATCGTGTCCTCGACACTCGTTTCGCTCATGGGTTCCTCATTTAGCGATGCTTGATTTAGCATGGAAAGTTTAGCGATTGCGATTAGTAATCTGACGTGACTCGTACGGAAATCCTCACACCATGCATGTAAATTCGTTGAGAAATGGAGCTGCTGTGAGCGCAAGACATACACTTGGACGCGCATGCTAGCTTGATTGCTGCCAGTTCATTTTGAATTAGTGGCTAATCGCGTTCACCGACGAGTTCGCGGCGACCGTGCGGAGTCAATGACAGATCACTCGATGAATTGTTCGAAACCCGGCAGCTAGGACTAGAGAAGGAGTCATCCAATGACTGAAACAGAACCACCGACGGAGGGACCTGAGCGCTGGCAACCGTGGGGTGCCTGGGCGACAGCAGGAATAGGACTCGCCGTAATAGTGGTTTATTTGGTCCTATCGGTCCTTGCGGCGTCATTAATAGCCCTATTCGATTTTGATGCAAGTGGCGTAACTCCAGCTGCTGATCCACTCGGAACAGTCGGCTCAAACCCAAACATCGTCATCGCCTCATCGCTTGTATCGGCCATCGTTGGCATCCTACTAATCCTGTTGATCACTTCGAGGCGGAAAGGAGCCTCGTGGTCGGAATACCTCGCCATACATCGACCAGTGACGAAGGAGTTGCTTGTCTGGTTAGGCATCACGATTGCTACTGTGGTCGTGCTGGGGGTCATCGGTATGTTGCTGGGTCGCCCCCGGTGCAAGAGTTTTGGGTTGAGGTATACAGTTCGTCTTCGATACTTCCTCTCCTCGTGCTTGCGGTAATTGCGGCACCATTATTTGAGGAATCACTCTTTCGTGGGTTTCTATTCAGAGGCTGGTCCCGATCTAAGCTGGGAGCAACCGGGACGATTCTTCTCACAGCGGCGCTATTTACTGTACTACACGCTCAATACGATGCATTTGACCTGGGTCAGGTCTTCGTTCTGGGAATACTGCTCGGTATCGCACGGCACCGTAGTGGATCGCTCGTGGTGCCTGTCGTAATGCATGCCTTCACAAACGCCTTGGCGTTCTTGCAGATGGCTTATATCTTCGGCGTATAGAAACCGATTGCGGAAGCACTACATCAGTATCCGTGTAGAAATTCAAAGAAGTCCTATTCGTTGATTCGGTTTCAACCCACGAGGTTGTGGCACATTACGTCCTGCCGATTTACGGAAGATTTGCAATACTTGAATTGCATTGACGTTAGGGGATCACAATGGGCACCATGTCGCTACGACTATCGGACGAAGTCTGGCAACGACTGAATCGACTGGCCGATGCTACTGGGAGGACTACAACCGACTGCGCAACAGAAGCTATCTTCCGCTATCTGGACGATACGGAGGATCTGAATGTGGCGAAGGATCGCTGGCACGAACTCCAAGAGGGACGTTCTAAGACGATCCCGCTGGAAAGAGATAGCGGACAGGAGTCTTTCGATAGTGTGAGGAGGGTTGTACCTGCGTCGGGAACAATAGAAATTAGCGACTATACGGATTCAGAGACGAGTCAATCGGTTGTCGAAACTATTCAATTTGGATTGCGAAAGCACAATCAGTCGCAGCATAGCGACCCGAATGCGGGCGAGATTGTTCTGGCGCTGCACGGAGCGGAACAGGAAGTGGTCGCCGGACTGATCTGCGACGTTGCCTACGGATGGTTGACGGTTGAGTCCCTCTGGGTGTCAGCAAATCACCGGGGTCAGCGACTAGGCAGCCGCCTACTCGCGAAGGGCGAGCAGCTGGGGAAGGCTCGAGGATGTCATGGAGCTCACCTGACGACTTACAGCTTTCAAGCACCGGCGTTCTATGAACATCATGGTTACGAGCGGTTTGGGGAACTTCAAGATTACCCAGGGGATGAATCCATGGTGTTTCTGCGCAAGAAGCTCTGACATTGGGAGATTGTCCATCAACGTCTAAAACTGATTGTCCACGATGCGAGGTCGTAGCCGTCTGGCTTGCGGGAATTCGCTATTCGACGAGACGTTGCTAGGGCCGAGGCCGTCGCATAGTATGCGCAGGCGAAAGGACATTCAAAGGTTTATTTAACAACTATAATAGTATCTATTACTTGCCTTTAGGTAATTTACGAGATATGGATGTATACACAATATTACCTGCTCCCGACATTACTAAGGATTTGGCTACTCGTCTGAAGCGATGTCGGTTGGCACAAAATCTGACTCAAGCCGGTCTTGCTGCTCGATCAGGTGTACCACTTGGTACACTCAAAAAATTTGAACACTCAGGTTCGATCTCGCTTGTCTCCTTTGTCCGTTTATTAGTTGCCCTTGACGAGCAACACGGCCTTGAACGGTTGCTCGAATCAAACGATCGCGAAGCGACCTTGGATCAGCTCTTGTCCACATCAAACGTACGTAAACGTGGGCGACTATCTTGATAAAACCCCTAGCTCCAACCGATCTGCTAAACGTTACACTACGATGGGCTGACAACGATATTCAGACTGTAGGCCGGCTCGGATACGTCAACCGTGTTGCTCACTTTGAGTATGCCGATGACATTCGATCTTCAAACATAGAAATCTCGCCCGTTCGTCACCGATTCTCAGTTGGTTCAGCAACTATCCGTCCCTTTGACGTTGCGTTATTCGAAGGTCTACACGGCGTATTTCACGACAGTCTCCCTGACAGTTGGGGTAGATTGCTCACCGACCGTCGCGCCCGCGAGCTTGGCATCGAACCTGCGACATTGACGCCTCTCGATCGGCTGGCGTGGGTCGGCGATCGAGGAATCGGCGCTCTGTGCTACGAGCCAGGCGTAAACGTTTGGAATGAGAAGCAATCCGCGTTGGATTTGGACCTTTTAGCTAGCGATGCTCGCAACGTGCTTGAAGGAAACGTATCTGACGTCGTTGCCGAGCTTGGACACCTTGGCGGTTCCCCTGGAGGTGCACGACCCAAAGCCATGGTTGCTATTGATGCGGATGACGGCGCGATCTATGGGTCGGCTGAGTTCGATCCGAAATATCAACACTGCCTCGTGAAATTTAGAGGCACAGACGATCCAACCGATGCGGCCAATATCGAAAAAGCCTACGCCAATATGGCGGAGGCCGCCGGCGTACGCGTGCCTGTTACTCGTCTCATTGCGGACTACAAGGGAAATCAATACTTCGTTTCGCAACGATTTGATCGTGTTGGAAAGAAGCGACTACACGCCCACTCCGCAAGTGGGTTGCTCTATGCAGACTTTCGACTTCCATCACTCGATTACCGCGATCTAATCACGCTTACACGAGCGATTACGCATGATCGGAGGGAAGTTTCAGCGATGTTCGCGCTGGCCGTTTTTAACGTCCTTGCGCACAATCGAGACGATCACGCCCGTCAGTTCACGTTCTTGATGACGCGGAACGGACAGTGGCAGCTTGCGCCCGCATATGACCTTACTTTTTCGCCCGGACCGGGTGGCGAGCACTCAACTTCAGTATTAGGACGCGGCAAGCAAATTACCAATTCACATCTGATGGCGCTTGGGAAGAGCGCGGACTTGGATGACACAGAGTCTAAACGGATTATCGAACGTACAGCCGCTGCCGTGGCGGACTGGGAGAGATTCGCTCGCAATTGTGACGTCGGCAGAGCATCACGATCTCGTATTGGGTCTGCGCTTGCTTCAAGTCAGAAGATCTAAACCGACACACACGGAGCGTCACATGGCGTCAGCCGCTTGTCAGCTGATACCACGTCGAAAGTTTTACCGCTATTAATCGAAGGATTCAAATCGGCGCTTCTTTATCAATGACGAATTGAGAGCGCCTTTCCCGCTGCCTCTTTAGTTTGTAACGCACTAACTGCGACTTAAAGTAGCAATATTGCTGTCGGCAAACGCGAAACGAGCGATCCCTCGTCACGAATTCACTCGAGATTCGCGTCTGAGGCGGCCGTCTATTAGTCGATCGCCCGTGCGATAATCAAGCGAATATTTCAGTTCATAGGTGCACTTCAATACATGCATTCAAGACCATTCGAAGGACTACGCGTAGTTGACTTATCGACAAGGTTTTCGGGTGCATTTGCGGCGCGTATGTTTGGCGATTTTGGTGCCGATGTCGTCCTCGCGGAGTCCCCAGAAGGTCATCCGTGTCGTAGCGAACCACCATTTGCCAATGCCTCCGATCGAACCGAAAGTAGCGTCATCCACGCATTCGTCAATTGGAACAAACGGTCCGTCGTTGTAAACAACGATCGTGACCGTAACGAGTTAATCCGTACCGCAGACGTCGTCGTTACAACGTCGTTTGACGCCGAGTATCTCGCCGACATTGAAGCTGCGCTAACTACTGACGCTTTACACCTTTGCGTCACAGCCTACGGCTTGCACGGTGCGCTGCAA
This sequence comes from Pseudomonadales bacterium, assembly GCA_021295855.1. GTDB lineage: Bacteria > Pseudomonadota > Gammaproteobacteria > Pseudomonadales > Azotimanducaceae > Bin55. The sequence continues at coordinate 14,232 of JAGWBO010000039.1, forward strand.
GGAAGACAGGGAAATAACTTGACGCTGAGCGCCCATTGTGGTTGGGCATCAATCAACGGGTATCGAGACGAACCGCCTCTAGCGATGCCCCGCAACCAAAACGGTATCGTCGGAGGGGTCATGGGGTTCATCGCTGCTGCTGCTGCGCTACGGTGTCGCAAGTCGCAGTCGGCTCCTGAACGCGTCGACGTCAGTGAACTTGAGGCGTATGCCCTAACCGTTCACCCGTGGGGCGTAGCAGGTGTGTTTCAGGGGCGAACGGCAAATCGCGGTCCAGGCGGAGGTAGACCACGCGGCTCGTCCGGACCGTTGTGGAATTTGGCAGACGGTCGCATGAATCTAGGCCTCGCGGATTTTCACAACTGGACCGAAGCAATGAACGTCTGCGGACTTCCTGAGCAAGGGAATAAGCCCGAGCTAATCCCCGATATCGGCCGTCACTCACAGGACATGCGTGATGTCGTTGAAGGTCTCGCCGAATCGCTTCCAAAGCTGCAACGATGGCCTGTGTTTCATGCGTTGGCAGAATTGCGATGTGTCATTGGGGTCGTGCAAGATATCAGCGATCTAGTGGAAAACGAACACTTACTTGCTCGCGAGTACTTCGCTCAAACTGAAATAGCAGGGCGACAGGTGCGCGTCGCCGGGGCTCCTGCGAAGCTCCAGCCTTCCCCGTGGGCAATCGCAACCCCTGCGCCAAAGCTCGGTGATCACGCTCTAAGTGATGTGACAACAAATAGAACGCCAGACCCAGAATCGAAAACTGACCGATCGTTTGCTGAAGGCCCACTCACCGGCATTCGTGTGCTCAGTTTCGGGCAAGCTTGGTCGGGCACGTTTGCGACTGAGCTTCTTGCGTTACTCGGTGCAGATGTCGTGCAAGTCGCCTCCGTAAAGCATCCAGATGCATTTCGACGAATTAGCAATGCAGTACCGGCTGGCGTTCGAGATGAATCGCGTACTCAACACCCACCAAATACTCAAGGTCATTACAACTCAGTGAACTTGCACAAGCGAGAAATCGACCTTGATCTGACTCACCCTAAGGGTCAGGAGATTCTCTGGCAGTTGATTCCTCAGTTTGACATGCTCATCGACAATTTCCGACCGACCGTACTCCCTCGCTGGGGTGTCACGCTCGAGCGACTCCACGCGGCTAAACCTGGCATGATCTGGGCGTCGATTTCCGGGTATGGTGAATCTGGTCCCTATAGCCACTACCCCGCGAACGGCGCTACGACCGAACCGATGGCCGGTTTGTCTTCTATTCACGGTTATGAAGGCGACCCCGGCATGAATACAGGCGGGTTGTATCCGGACCCAATCAGTGGCTACTTTTTAGTCGCGACGATCATGGCAGCGTTACGCCAACGTGATCTTTCCGGCGAAACGCAAAGAATCGATCTATCCATGATGGAAGCGGTCTCGGCCGTAATTGGTGACGCAGTTATCGAATATGACGCTTGCGGGGAAGTCCCGTCACCTGGAGGAAACCGACATCTGAAGCATGCCCCGCACAACATGTACAAAGCAGCAGAGCTTGACTGGGTATCGATCGCCGTCGAGACAGAAGAGATGTGGCGGTCGCTTGTTCAAATTGTGGGAGATAGTCGCTTTGAAGATCCTGCGTTGCAGAACGAAGCGGCGAGGAAAGCGAGAGAAACAGAAATCGATCAAATACTCTCCGACTGGCTATGCGACAAGGATGCCGACACAATCGCGACGAGGTTGAGAGACCATGGGATCTGTGCATCTCGAGTCGTACCACTAATCGAGCTGTACAGCAAACCCGACCAAACCCTTCGTGATGCCGGTTTTATCGAAAAGGTTCATCATCCAGAATCCGGGAGTAACTGGATGCCAGGGCGACCGTTCCGCTTTTCTACTTTAGGCACGCCACCAATCAGACCTGCGCCATGCGTAGGTCAACATAGCCAAGAAGTATTTGAAGCAGAGCTTGGAATAGATGCTGCCACCTATCGCGGTCTCGTGAATGAAGACCTGACCGGCACACTTGACGAGAGACTCGCGAACTAACCTCCTCGGTTAAACCTCACTCGGTATGAATGCAGATAGTCGTATTCAGTCCAATGAATCGAAACGAATAGGTGTTGTGCATGTCAGATAGAGCCACTAATTCCCTCAATTCGATTAGATTGGATGATCCAGTTTGATTAAGTCGCCGTCTCTTTCACCGATGTCCAAATTCAACTTCGACGAGATATACGATCGACGCGCCACCTCAAGTTCCAAGTGGTTGAAGTACGGCGAACGAGACGTCTTGCCGTTCTGGGTCGCCGACATGGACTTCGCAACTCCTGAATTCGTTCTCGACGCAATTCGCTCTCGCCTCGAACACCCAGTCGTTGGGTACACCGACCTTCCTGAGGAGTTAGTTGGCGTATTTATAGACTGGGCGGACCGACGCTATGGTTGGCAAATCCAACCCGACTGGCTCGTCTCACTCACATCTCTTGTACCCGGTTTGAACGC
>JAGWBO010000040.1:0-540 GCA_021295855.1 Pseudomonadales bacterium
GCATGTCGAAGGTAGTCGAAATTGAGGTGGAATATGCGGAACTGCCTCTTAATTTGCGGGTCTATAATCGAACGAAATATCGTTATTTGAGCGCTCTGTAGGTTTTGAATGACGAAATGCACTTCTTGAAGGCTTAACTATGCGTCGGATAAAGATCTACTTTGGGCTTTTGCTATGTTGGGCTTGCACGTTCGCATTTTCGAACTACAGCTTCGAGGTATCTGATATTCGAGTACAAGGCTTGCTGCGTGTAACACCTGGAACCGTATTCAATGCTATGAGCCTTGAACTCGGTGATATTGCGACCCCGCAGACGGTACGCGAGACGATTCGAGAACTTTTCAAGACGGGTTACTTCAACGAAGTTAGCATCAATCGCGACGGCGACATATTGCTGGTAGAAGTCGACGAACGACCGTCTATCGTCGCAATCGAGATTAGTGGTAACAAGGCTGTTCCGACTGAAGCACTTCTGGAGGGACTGGCTGCTGAAGGACTGAAAGAAGGCGAGATCTTCAAACAAGCCACACTCGATAGGGT
>JAGWBO010000040.1:601-22550 GCA_021295855.1 Pseudomonadales bacterium
ATAGAGATTGAGGTTGAAGAGGGTAAACGTGCCACAATCGTTCAAATCGCCTTTGTCGGTAATGAAGTATTCGACACGAGAACACTCCTTGACCGGATGGAATTGAAGCAACCGACACTATTCGGCTTTATCAGCGGCGAAAACCGATATTCTCGAGAAAAACTACAGGGTGATTTAGAGTCAATTGAGGCGTTCTATACAGATCGTGGTTACATTGAATTCAAGATCAATTCAACACAAGTAAGTATGACCCCCGATCGGAAGCAAGTCTACGTGACGATCAATGTCAGTGAGGGCGAGAAGCACTTGATCGGCGATGTCGAATTGGTCGGTGACCTCGATGACGTCGACCCGGAAGAGATCGAGAAGCTAATTGTTGTATCCGAAGGGCAGCTCTACTCAAGTGCACTACTGACTGCGACGGAGGAGCTCATCACACGCCAGTTAGGCCGATATGGATACACGTTTGCTACCTCGACGGCGGTGCCTGAAATCAATGAAGACGGGACTGTAAATGTTCGATTCATGGTGAATACAGGTAAACGTGCATATGTGAGAAGACTTAGCTTCACGGGGAATACGACGACGCGGGACACCGTGCTAAGGCGAGAGATGCGGCAGCTCGAGGGGGCTTGGGCTTCCACAGACTTGATTGATTTGTCGAAGGTTCGACTGGAACGCATGGGATTCTTCTCGGACGTGGCTGTTGAGACCCCGGAGGTGGCGGGTGAGGAAGGACTCGTCGATGTCGAAATCCAAGTCGAGGAACAATCGACTGGTTCCATCACGGGGTCACTCGGTTATCAAAAACTATCTGGCATGATTCTTGGCGCGTCGATCCAGAAGGCGAATATCGCTGGAACAGGCAAGAACATCGGTCTCTCGTTGGATTGGAGTGGCTATCGAAAGTCGTTTTCGTACACGTACATCAATCCGTATTTCACGGAAGATGGGGTCAGTCGCGGACTCAGTGTCTTCATCCGAGACACAGACTATAGCTCGCTGAATTTAAACGCCTTCTCAACTTCAGCCGTTGGTGCCGGTGCACGGTTTGGTTTTCCAATCGGTGAGACTAAGCGTCTTCAATTCGCTGGTCGAGTCGAGTACACCGACGTTGAGCAAAGTGGATCAGAAGCCGAAGAAATACAAGACTTCATCGCTTCAAGTGGCCAAAAGTTCTTGAATTACAAGATCGAAGGGTTGTGGTCGCGTGACACTCGAAATCGAGCAATCTTCGCGACCCGCGGTTCCAAGCAGGTCACTGCCTTGGAGATTTCGATTCCTGGTAGTGACTTGGAGTTCTATCGAGCCAACTTGCAGTTTGAACAGTATTTCCCGGTTCCAGGGCTTGATTCGAACTATGCCATACACCTGAATGCCGACTTGGGATATGGCGGCGCGTACGGTCAAACCGAGATATATCCGTTCTATGAACATTTCTACGGTGGCGGTTTCGGTTCAATCAGGACCTACAAAAGAGCTTCGCTCGGACCGAGAAGCACGGCGCTGACAAATTTCAACTCGAATGTACCTGGGCGTCCATTCGGTGGAAATATCATGGCTGAATTCTCAGCGGAATTCGTCTTTCCACTTCCGTTCATGAAAGATAGAGGGCAAGTTAGATCGCTCTACTTCGTTGATGCTGGAAATATCTTCAGCGATCATTGTTCCGAAACGAGCTTGAACTGCTTCTCGCCTAGCTTCAAGGAACTGCGAGGCTCGACGGGGATCGCTGTGTCGTGGTTAACTCGTATGGGACCAATGTCTTTCTCGCTTGGCTATCCGTTCAACAATAGTGATTTAGACGAGACGGAGGTCTTTAGTTTTGAATTAGGGCAGACGTTTTAGCTAGTTCTGATCAGAAGGATTAGTCGACTTAAAGCACGGTCGAAATCAGTCCCAAGAATATAATGCTCAGCCCAGCGTAGCGCGCTTCTGCCGCGCTCTACGCCCATATATCTCCGAGGCATTCATGGTTCCTAAATTATTGAAGTTGCTTTGTGTTGTGCTCGCGCTCAATGCAGCGATGGCCGCGTCTGCGCAGTTAAAAGTTGCGGTCGTAAGTTCGTCAGAAGCCGCCATGGCGACGGAAGAGGCGAAGGAAACTCTCGCCCAGATCGAAGAGGAATTTGCGCCTGAAAGTGATCGGCTGAAGCAACTGCAACAGGACTTCATAAAGTTACGTGAGAAGCTAATAAACGATAGTGCCGTGACGTCCGAAGAAGAGCGTCGCCAGATGCAAAAGCAAATGGAAGACATGCAATTCGACCTGGAGGTAGGTGCACAAAAGTTGCAGCGTGAACTAACGGAGCGGCGCGATGAATTGCTTTCGGCCCTTAATCCTAAATTCCAAAAGGCACTCAGGGATCTCGTTGAGTTAGAGAATTTCGACATCGTTTATCAATATAACCCCAACGTGCTGCTCTACGTCAATCCGAAGCACAATATCACGCGAAAAGTCACAGAGGAAATGAACAACATCACCGAATAAGTGGTGTAATTCAACGACGACCAAACGGACCATGTTGTCGCTCGCCGAGATCGCACATCGGACTCAGGGGCACGTAGTAGGCGACGAACAGATTTGTATCTCTGGGGTAGGATCGCTCGCGAACGCTAAGACCGGCGATCTCACTCATCTTTCAAATCAAAGGTATCGAGCGCAACTGCACACGACGAAGGCTACCGCAGTTTTGCTCACGGAAGAGAATGTTGCGGAGTGTCCTATTCCTTCGGTCGTCGTCAGCAACCCTCAACTTGCGTTTGCAGAAATCGCCAACGATTTCGATAAACGTGAACGAATACCAGTCGGCATAGATCCTACTGCTCGGATTGACAGTTCCGCGCAGATAGGTGATGGTGTGCGAATTGGACCTAATGTGCGCGTAAGTGCAGATTGCGTCATCGCAGACGGCGTTGAACTATGTACAAACGTTTGCGTCGGTGCGCAGTCTGCGATTGGCCGGGAGACAAGCATTCGCGAAAACGTAGTGATTTATCACGACGTTCAAATCGGTGCTAGATGCACGGTGCACGCTAATACTGCGATAGGTGTCGACGGCTTCGGCATAACGGTCGATGAGACTGGTACGCTCCAGGAGATCCCGCAGGTTGGTCGGGTTCTGATTGGCGACGATGTCTTACTTGGGGCAAGCGTAACGATTGATCGAGGCGCGATCGATGATACCGTCATACATGACAACGTGAAGCTCGACGATCAGGTGCACATCGGGCACAATTGTGTCTTAGGAGCGCATACGATTATGTGTGGCTGTGCGGGTCTTGCAGGAAGCGTTACCTTGGGAGAGTACTGTGTACTCGGGGGCTCGGTCGGTGTTGCAGGCGAAGGCCCCGTTTCGATAGCTGGAGGCGTTGAGATTGGAGCGATGACGCTCGTGACTCGAGACATCACGGAACCAGGGCGGTATTCGGGTGCAACATTGCACACGGATAATCGAACTTGGCGTCGTAACATGTTGAGGTTAAATGAGCTAGACACCATCGTGAAGCGCTTAAGAAGAGTTGAGAGAATTCTGGAAAAACAGACGAGTAACGACGTGAACTCTTCGAGTGCGAAATAGGCGAATGCATGTCTGAACAAGATGTCGACTTCGCGATCACGGACTATCTGCCACATAGATACCCGTTCTTATTAGTGGATCGAGTCCTCGAGATTGAACTCGGTACGCGTATACGTGGTCTGAAGAACGTTTCCTCGAACGAACCGTTTTTCACTGGGCATTTTCCGGGCAAGCCGATCATGCCTGGAGTACTAATCGTCGAGGCGCTCGCGCAGGTAAGCGGGATTTTGGCGACACGTTCACGCAATCTTTTGGTTGAAGAACATGGCGGCATCTTCCTGCTTGCCGGTATGGACAAGGCACGATTTAAGAGACCAGTCGTTCCCGGTGACCGATTGATACTGGATGCAAAGGTGCTTAGCGAGCGGCGTGACATCATGAAATTCGGGTGTGAAGCGCTTGTCGACGAAAGTGTTGTATGCTCGACGGAGCTCCTGGTCGCCAGCGGTTAGACGCGCGTCCATTCGCGCGAAGCATTGACCCTTAATCCCTTAAAAATAGGCATCGTCGCCGGCGAACCGTCTGGTGACTTGCTCGGTGCTTCGCTGATGACGGCGATTGCAGACCGTCATGCGAACGTCGAATTCGTAGGTGTCGGTGGGGACGCGATGCTTGCAGAGGGACTGCGAAGCCTGGCAGATATGGATCGATTCGCGATCAACGGATTCGTCGACCCGTTGTTACGAATTGGTAGTCTCGTACGACTCTTACGTCTACTCATCCGCGAGTTAACGTCCGTCGATGTAGTGATCGGCGTTGACTTCAATGTCTTTAACTTGCTACTGGAACGTGGCGTACGAAAACGCGGCGTGCCAACCGCACATTACGTGAGCCCGTCCGTTTACGCATGGCGTCGTGGTCGAGTAAAACGGATCGGCAAAGCCGTTGACGTCATCATGACTTTGTTCCCATTCGAAACGAAGGTTTACGACGACCATGGCATTCGTGCAGTGTTCGTAGGTCATCCGACCGCTGATCGTTTTGATCCTGACGAAGGCAAAGCTGCCATGATGGCGAAAGCACGCACTCTCAACGGTTGGTCGAGTGATTCTTTGATGTTGTGTCTGATGCCCGGAAGTCGAGGCTCGGAAATAGGATTTCATTTCGAGATGTTCTTAGAGGCTGCGGCGCTCTTTCAGCAACGTGTCAATCGAGCGAGAATCAACGTGGTGATACCCGCTCGACATCCGGCGGTTCGCAAGGCATGGCAGGAATTACACCGTCAATTCCCTTCGCTCGATGTTGAAATTACAGAATTAGAAGCAACGCAAGTGTTGGCGGCTTCCGATGTCGCGCTGGTGAAATCGGGTACGAGCACATTAGAAGCGATGCTGCTGAAAACACCGATGGTTGTGGCTTACCGAATCGGTGCTTTAACCGCGAAAGTGGTCCGCTCAATGATGTTTATCAACCAAGTTGCACTTCCCAATATACTTGCTAACAAGACCCTTGTCCCAGAGTTTTTGCAGGACGATGCGACCCCTCAAAATCTTGCTACCGCACTTGTCGAGCAGATGAACCGAGATAGAACAGCATTGACGCGCGAATTTACGTCACTCCACCGGTCGTTGAAACAGAATGCCGCGAATCGTGCGGCAGAAACCGTACTTTCGCTTGTCGAGACGCGATAACCCAAGTATCCAGCTTCTAGTCGGCATCGATGAAGCCGGACGAGGTCCATTAGCAGGACCCGTGGTTGCTGGAGCCGTTGTGCTCAATGCGAAACTACCCATTAAGGGATTGGCCGATAGTAAGAAGTTGACGCGAATGAAGCGCGAGTGCTTATTTGACGAGATTAAAGAACGAGCGCTCGCATACGGGATCGGTATCGCAGATGCGCGGGAAATCGACTCCCTCAATATCCTTCAAGCAAGTCTGCTCGCGATGCGTCGAGCATATACCGCAACCAACGTTGAAGCGGACGAAGTTTGGGTCGACGGCGATAAAGATCCGGCGATTCCGGCGCCGACTTTTACGCTCGTAGGCGGGGATGCGAAAATGGCCGCGATTAGTGCAGCATCCATATTGGCGAAAGTTACTCGGGATCGCATGATGGAAGACTATGCGAGATCCTATCCGCAATATGCATTTGAGCGCCATAAAGGCTATCCAACCGCACTGCATTTGACGCTCCTCCGGAAGTTCGGTCCTTGTCCGATTCATCGTCGCAGTTTCGCCCCCGTACGGAATGTGTGGCGCAGTCAATTCGTTGGTTCACATGAGTGACTTCGTCCATTTGGCAGTTCACAGCGAATACTCGCTCGTAGATAGTGTTGTTTTCTTAGACCGGTTAGTTCCGGCCGTCAAAGAACTCGGCATGTCGTGCGTCGCGTTGACCGATAAAGGCAACCTCACCGCGATGTTGAAGTTTCAGAACGCGTGTTTTGAGCAAGGGATCAAGCCGATTTTCGGATGTGATCTAACGCTTCTCGGTCCGAGCGGGAAGACCAAACTCCTGGCGCTTGCCGCGAATCAGGACGGGTATCACAATCTACTGCGGCTGGTGACGAATGCGTCCCGCAACGTCGAGAGCGACGGTTGTGCTGATTACGCGATGCTGTCAGAACTCAATGAAGGTCTGATTCTGCTCTCCGGTGGCGTAGCAGGGGACTTAGGCCAGCGTCTCCTTTCAGACGACTATGACAGTGCGGAAAGGCTACTTGATTGGTACCTCCAGCATTTTGGTGATAGGTTCTACGCAGAGATCACTCGCACCGGTCGCGTTCATGAAAACGATTACATCGAGTCGGTTGTCCCACTTGCCAGCGCGAAAGGTGCACCTCTCGTTGCGACGAACGATGTGATTTGCGTAAAAGAAGATGAATTCGTACTTCACGATGCAAAACTATGCATTCAACGTAGCGAACACATGGGCGAGTCGTATTCCTGGAAAGGTCAATACAGTCCATTTCAACACTTGCGTTCAGCAGCGGACATGGCTGCGCAATTTAAAGACTTGCCGGACGCCATCGAGAACAGTATTGAGATTGCACAACGATGCAATGTCGAGGTCGAGACAGGTACGTACTACCAACGTCCTTTCCCGAAGGAAGATGAACAGGAAAACGCTCAAATCCTCCGTGAAACAGTCGGCGACGCACTTGAGCAATTTCTATCAGACGAACAATCTCTGGTTGATGAGTCCGATTACGCGGCCTATCGAACGCGCGCTGACTACGAGCTTGATGTCATCATCGACATGGGATTCGCCGGATATTTCATGATCGTCAGCGACATTGTCAAATGGGCGCGTGATCAAGGAATTCCGGTTGGACCCGGCCGGGGGTCTGGCGCGGCCTCGTTGGTCGCCATGTTGCTCGGTATCACCGGGTTAGATCCGATAAAGCACAAACTGTTCTTTGAGCGACTCCTGAATCGTGATCGCCGTTCGATGCCTGACTTGGATATTGATTTTTGCGCTCAGCGCCGTGATGAGGTGGTGGGGTATGTTGTCGAGCAGTTCGGACGAGAGTGCGTGGGATTGATCGCCACTCAAGGCACTTTGGCAGCCAAAGGCATCATTCACGGGATGGGACGCGCGCTAGGCTACACGCACAGCGATGTTTCACGAATCACGCGATTGATTCCGATAAAACCGGGTACGAAACTGGAGGATGCGTGTAAGGAAATCCCAGAGATAGAAGAAACAGCGGCGGCGTACGGTTGCACAGAGCTTCTAGAGGAGAGTAGGAAGCTCGAAGGCGTCGTCGCTACTTCGGGAGTACATCCTGCTGGAGTTGTCATTGGACCGGACCGCCTTGAGGAATTTGTGCCCTGTCAGCTCGACGAGGAAACAGGCTTGCTAGTGGCTCAACTCGATAAAGATGATGTTGAAAAGGCTGGTATGGTGAAGTTCGATCTGTTGAGTCTAAAGAACCTGACCGTTATCGAGCGCACGATCCAATCCATCAACCTGACACGCGAAGACATCTCATCTCACCTACACGCCAAAGACATCCCACTAGATGATCGAAATACCTTCAGGCTGATTGCTGCCGCGGATACTGAGGGGGTGTTTCAACTGGAATCAGCTGGAATGAAGCGGCTCATTCGCCAACTCAGACCGGATCAGTTTGAAGATATCGTCGCACTCGTAGCGTTATACCGACCTGGACCTTTGAATGCGGGTGTCGATAGAAGCTACGCGTTGAGGAAGCGGGGTGAAGAACGGGTTAGCTACGATCATGATTTACTTGAACCGGTATTAGAGAACACCTATGGGCTCATGATCTATCAAGAAGATGTCATGAGCGTGTCGAGGACATTGGCGGGTTTCTCGGGCGGTGAAGCGGATATTCTGCGAGAGGCGATGGGCAAGAAAAGGAGTGAGAAGCTCGTCGAGCTCAAGGATCGCTTTGCTGAAGGATGCCGTGGAAATGGTGTCGAACCAAAGGTCGCGGCTGAGATATATGAAAAGATGCTGGGCTTTTCGGAATACGCGTTTCCCAGGGCTCACTCGACGGCGTATGCAGTCGTTACTTATCAGACTGCGTATTTGAAGGCCAATTACCCCAATGAGTACATGGCTGCGGCGATCTCAGTCGAACGTGGCGACACGAAGCGGGTTGAGAGATTACTTGCAGAGGCTGATCGCATGGGATTAGTCCTTGCGCCGCCTGATGTGAACGAACCGAATGCCAATTGCGTTCCTACTGAAGATGGAATTCGGATCGGTATGACGTGCCTTAAGGGAGTGGGCGATCGGGATGTAAGAGCCATTCAAGAAGCACGTGAGGAAAGGAAATTCGAGAGTCTCTTCGACTTCTGCATGCGTGTGGACTTGACTACCGTACAACGCAACACGATCGAACGTTTAATCAAAGCAGGCGCGTTTGATTCGGTTGAACCCGAGTTTGAACAACCCGGCTTAGTGCGTGCAGTTCTCTTGGACAAACTCGATCGCGCATTTCATGCTGGGGCCGATGGCATGGATCCAAGTCAGAGCTTGTTCGGAGTACCGCAGGAGCAGGAAGTTTTCAACAGCTACGTCCCGCCATCTGCGTTGTCGGATGCTGAGTTATACGAGACCGAGAAACAAACGATCGGGTTCGCCGTGAGTCGCGAATCCATGCGGTGGTATTTTCGAGAATTTGAGTCGATCTGTACATGCTCACCTAGTGACGTAGCGGACGCTGCAAAGGACGAAGTGGCAGTCATTGCGGGTCGAATCAAAGCGACGACCGTACGCGACGGCGGCGGAAGAGGCGAAATAGCCAACGTGGCGTTAGAAGGCCAGATCGGCACACTAACGCTTGTGCTCTGGCCAGAGCAATATCGCAAATTCTCTCGTTTCGTAATAGACAACGAGTTCGTCATTGCGAAAGGACGCGTCCGGTTCGACAACTTCAAAAAAGAACATCAGCTCTCGGTGAATTCCCTGTTTGACGTGGCAAATGCCAGAAAACACTGGCGAGCGTTTATTTCATTACGGTTCAACAGCGTCGAATCACGTGCGCTTTTAACGTCTGAGAATCTGCTGCGATTTCAGCGGTTTTTTAGGGATGTCGAGCGTAAGGGAGGACGTCCGGTCGAGATCACCATTCAGAAGAATGGCGCCTCATTGCGCGTTGATCTAGGGTGTTAGCCGACCTTCGTGCAATCTTTGGATCAAACGTCGTCAATGTCGGATTCGAAAACAACGCCACGTAGCGTCAATTCACTTGAAGACGTAGTTCGCAGAATTGCATCTTGTGACCTTCACGGATCGAGTCGGCTATGGCTTGCGTTCAGCGGCGGGGTTGATTCCACCGTTCTTCTGCACGCAGCCGCGCGTGCGTTCGAATCGGATCAACTCGCTGTTGTACACGTCAACCACGGTTTAAGCCCCAATGCTGATGCATGGGAATTGCACTGTGAAGAGGTTCTCATCGCGTTTCGCTCGATGGCAAGAATTTGGAATTCGAAGGTCGGCAAGCACGGTCGCGTATCTTCAATGAAGTAATGCGCAATGGGGACATCGTCGCAACAGCCCATCATCGAGACGATGAACTTGAAAGCTTGTTATGGCAGCTTGCGACGGGAAGGGCTCTTGTAGGAATCGCGACGGGGCGTCAACTTGAGCATGGTCGGATGTGGCGGCCTTTGCTTTCGTACCAACGCGTTGATTTACAGTGCATTGCCCACCGGAACGACTGGACGTGGATCGAGGACGAATCAAATCAGGATGTTTCGCTTGCTCGGAATGCCTTGCGACATGAAGTCTTGCCGCGATTGCGAGCGTCATTTACGGGTTTTGACGCAAACCTGCTTCGACTTAAGGAACCGGCGTTAGAACTGCTGCCTCGTAAACCGATCTCAGCTGAGCTGCTAGCGATTGATGGGATCAAGGTGCGCGCGTGGCTTCACGCATACAACATCACACCAAAGAACGCGGTCGTTGATGAAATCATGCGGCAAGCAGCTGCGCGCGATGACGCGCAGGTCTGCATTCGCGTGTCGCCTCGAAACTGTGTTCGTCGATTTAAGGGGATGTTTTATGTCGTTGCAGATGCGGTTCAGAATTCAGACATTTCACTTCAAGTGGGTGAGAGCGCCTGTTTTTCGTTCGGCGAGGTAACTTGGATTCGAGACAAGGTCGGATTGGCAACTGATACTCCAATTCGCGTTGGTTCGCGTGAAGGCGGCGAGTCGTTACTACTGAATCGCGGTTGTGTAAATCTCTCGAGGTGGTTCTACGATCAGAAGGTTCCGCCTTGGGAGCGAGATGCTTGGCCGCTGTTTTATTTAGATAGACAGCTGGTTGCGGTTCCAGGATTAGGAGTTTCCGCGTCTGTTTGCACCGAGGGTGGTTGGGTGCCTCAATGGCGACGATTTCAATAATCCAGACGGGGTACGGATCGTCAATACGAGAGTACCGATTAACCATGACCAGCTTCAGCAAGAAACAGCGAAGAAGCGTCGCCACTAGAATTTACGCACAAATGCGTCTTGTTAGCAGCTCACGAAGCCTTGAGGAGTGAAGATCTGACACATTACGTGTTCGTGACTGGTGGTGTGGTGTCCGGTCTTGGAAAGGGTGTCACCACCGCATCGCTAGGTGCGATCTTAAAGGCGCGTGGTCTTAAGGTAGACGTCGTCAAGATGGATCCGTATATCAACGTGGATCCTGGTACGATGAGTCCCAATCAGCACGGTGAAGTATTTGTCACTGCGGACGGCGCTGAAACCGACTTGGACTTGGGCCACTACGAGCGATTCATCCAAAATAAGATGCATCGCGCAAACAATTTCACAACGGGTTCAGTTTACGATTCCGTCATCAAGCGTGAACGGGCGGGTGACTATGAAGGACTGACCGTTCAAGTTATCCCTCACATCACTGACGAGATTAAACGGCGTATTCGAGCTGTCGCGCAAGACAATGACGTTGTAATCGTTGAAACCGGTGGTACGGTTGGCGACATTGAGTCACAACCATTCCTAGAAGCGATCCGACAAATGCGACTTGAAGAAGGTGTTCGCAACACTTTGTTCATGCATCTGACATTGGTCCCTCAACTCAGCGATGGCGAAGACAAGACCAAACCTACGCAACATTCGGTCAAAGAGCTCCGTTCGATAGGCTTGCAGCCAGATATTCTGATTTGTCGATGCAAGGAGAAGGAGCTCGACGCAAGTCCTCGTAGCAAGATCGCGCTGTTTACCAACGTTCCAGAAGAAGCCGTTATTTCGTTGGCGAACGTAGAGTCCATTTATCAGGTGCCACTCGTGCTGCACCAGCAAAAACTCGATGTCATCGTACTTCAGCACTTTGGAATCGAGAGTGTGGAAGCCGACTTGTCGCATTGGGAGGAGGTCGAACGCAAACGATGTGGCGCAAACGACACCACGCGTATCGCACTAGTGGGTAAATACGTCGATTTCACTGACGCTTACATGTCCTTGATCGAGGCATTGATTCACGCGGGAATCCACGAAGGCGTGAAAATCGAAATTGAAACGGTCGACTCTGAATCAGTCGAGGAACACGGCATGGGTGTCCTCAAGGACGTGCACGGCGTGTTGATTCCGGGCGGCTTTGGTCCACGAGGTTTCGAAGGCAAAATCAAAGCAGCGGGGTTTGCGCGACAACACAGGGTGCCTTATTTAGGAATCTGCTACGGTCTACACGCGGCAGTCGTGGAGTTCGCTCGAAATGAGATTGGGTGGACCGATGCAAACAGCACCGAACTGATTAAAGAGACAGGACATCCGGTCATTGCACTTGTGAGCGAATGGAGAGATGATTCAGGTGAGATAAAGCAGTACCAACCTGGCGACGACCTTGGCGGCACGATGCGTCTTGGTGAGCAAGAATGTATGCTGTCGTCGGATTCTCGAGTGAACTCGATCTATCGCTGCAATTCGATTCGGGAGCGCCACCGACATCGGTATGAGGTGAACGAGGTTTACATTGATGAGTTTGAGAAGGCAGGCATGCGCTTCTCCGGTCGCAGCAAGAACGAACACTTGGTCGAAATGTTGGAGCTGACCAACGGCCAGTGGTTCGTCGCTTGCCAATTTCATCCTGAGTTTACGTCGACGCCTACACACGGACACCCGTTATTCAGCGACTTCGTGCGAGCATCTGCTACTTACGCAGCGGGTGAAGCATGAAGCTATGCGATTTCGAAATCGGGAACAACCGACCGTTCTTCCTGATCGCCGGTCCGTGCGTGATTGAGGATCGATCACTGGCAATTGATGTGGCTTCGCATCTGAAGGAAATAACTGACTCATACCAGATTCCCTACATATTCAAGAGCTCGTTTGACAAGGCGAATCGTTCATCTATTAATAGCTATCGTGGTCAAGGGATAGAAGCTGGGCTTTCTATCCTCCAGGATGTGAAGGACGAAGTAGGCGTACCCGTACTTACGGACGTACACGAATACACACCTCTAAACGAAGTCGCGAGTGTTGTCTCGGTATTGCAGACACCGGCGTTCTTATGTCGTCAGACTGACTTCATCACAAACGTTTGTGAACAAGGGCTTCCAGTCAATATCAAGAAAGGTCAGTTTCTTGCACCAGGTGACATGACGCATGTGGTAGCAAAAGCGAAATCAACTGGCAATGAGCAAGTCATGGTCTGCGAACGCGGCGCAAGTTTCGGTTACAACAATCTGGTTTCAGATATGCGCTCACTCGTCATCCTTCGAGAAACTGGATGTCCGGTTGTATTCGATGCGACCCATTCCGTTCAGCTACCTGGCGGTCAAGGTGCCGTGTCGGGAGGTCAACGATCGATGGTGCCAGTACTTGCACGCGCAGCGACGGCCGTAGGTGTGGACGGATTATTTATGGAAACACATCCGAGACCTGAAGTAGCAAAATCGGACGGACCTAATTCCTGGCCTTTGCCGCTTATGCAACCCCTGCTTGAGCAGCTCACGCGCATAGATTCGCTTGTTAAGGAGTTGGATTACTTAGAGGATCAAATCGATTGAGCAGGATTGTCGCGGTAAATGGCCGAGAGATCCTTGACTCACGTGGAAATCCAACTGTCGAAGTTGATGTTCATCTAAGCAATGGTGCGATGGGATCAGCGATGGTACCTTCGGGTGCTTCAGTGGGTTCATTTGAAGCCGTCGAGATTCGAGACGAGGACCACAGTCGATTCTTAGGTAAGGGCGTACTTCAGGCGGTTGCTCACGTCAACGGCATCATTGCAGAAGGCTTACACGGTCTTGAGGCGGTTAATCAAGCAAGTGTTGACGAGCGACTACTCGAGTTGGATGGTACACCAAACAAGGAGCGCTTAGGTGCGAATGCCATTCTTGGTGTATCACTCGCGGCACTTGATGCTGCTGCGCGCTCAAAAAGCGTCCCGCTCTATCAGCACGTAAACGATCTCTACGACTCCGTACCAATGCGCATGCCGGTTCCGATGTTAAACGTCCTCAATGGCGGTTCGCACGCCGACAACGACGTCGTATTTCAGGAATTCATGATCATTCCGGTAAGTGGTGGATCCTTTCGCGAAGCGCTACGAATCGGTGTGGAAGTCTTTCACGTCTTGAAAAGGAATCTACAGAACGCGAATCCGAAGCGTTCGACTGCGGTTGGCGATGAAGGCGGTTTTGCCCCGAACTTAGACTCAAACCAACAAGCGCTTGATTTTTTAAGCGATGCTGTTCGTGATGCGGGTTATGAGCTTGGCAGAGACTGTTACATTGGGCTAGATTGCGCTGCAAATGAGTTCTACAACGGAAGCGGATATGCGGCAGACGTGAAATCTGCCCCGCTAACTCCAGAGGAAATGGTTGAGTTCTTGGTAGAGCTCAAGGCGAACTACCCTGATGTGATGTCGATTGAAGATGGTTGTGAGGAATCCAGATTCGATGACTGGCAGCATCTGACGAGGCGTCTCGGTGACACGACTCAACTCGTCGGCGACGATGTCTTCGTAACGAATAAGACACGGATTCTCGATGGCATTGGGCGAGGGGTCGCAAATTCAGTTTTGGTGAAATTGAATCAAATAGGTACAGTTAGCGAGACTTTGGAGGTTATGCGTGTAGCACATAACCACGATTACACAACTGTCGTCTCGCATCGATCAGGTGACACGGAAGACACCAAGATTGCCGACATCGCAGTAGGTACCGGGGCTGGGCAGATCAAAACCGGGTCTGCATCGCGATCCGAGAGGATTGCGAAATACAACCGCCTATTGCGCATTGAGGAGCAGCTTGAGGCTGCGACATTTGGAGGACCAAGCGAGTTCGCGAAGTTCAAACGGAATTGAACCAATGAAGCTCTTACTTCCCGCATTGTTCTGCATGTTCGTCGTGATGCAGTACATGTACTTATTCGGCGAGTCCGGTTTTCTTGCGACGCGATTGCTCGTGCAGGACGTGAAAGCGCAGGCGGAATTCAATCAACGTCTCGCAGAACGTAACGAGCTATTGCGCATAGAAATCCAGCGAATCAAGCACGATAAGTCAGTCATTGAATCCATCGCTCGCAACGACCTTGGCATGATCAAGCCAAACGAAACGTTCTATCTGTATGTTGGCGACTCCTAAACAAGGATCAGCTAATGCGCCTGAAGCCAGCGCCTCGGATCAGACTGCGACGCCATATTCTTTGCACGATCTTCCGCTCGTTAACGATTCGCCACGTTCCCGCGGACGCATTCGTTGTGAGGTCACGGATTTCAAGGTGGACGAGGAACTGCCGTTTACTCCGACGGACGAAGGCGAGCACCTTTTAGTTCGCGTGCGCAAGATCAACAGGACGACGCATGACGTCCAACAACAACTGGCGCGCACGTTTCGTTTGCGAATCAGGGACGTCGGTTACCTCGGATTAAAGGACAAACGCAGCGTGTCGACTCAATGGTTCAGCGTGGCTGTCCCAGCGCCAGTCGATTCGTTTGCAGCACCGGACTTGGAAATCCTGCAGCAACGCCGACATATTCGAAAGCTTCGACCATCGGACGGTTGCCGAAATCAGTTCGAGATTCTCGTCCGAGACGTGGAACCTACACACGTATCTAGCAGTCGCATGTGTACGGTTCCGAACTATTTTGGCGAGCAGCGTTTTGGTCGAGATGGTCAGAACGTGTCGGCGGCGATGAAATGGATACACGAGGGCAAGCCGCGCGTCGCGTCGTTCGTTAAGTCCATCTACCTATCGTCACTACGCAGCTACATCTTCAATCACGTATTGGCGGCGCGAGTCGACCGTGGTGACTGGTTTAAAGGAATTGAGGGAGATGTCCTACTTGACGGTTTGCCATCAGGACCACTTTGGGGTCGTGGACGTTTATCGACAAGTTCGCTTGCGCAACGGATTGAACAAGACGTTGTCGAAAGCGTCGCGGAGATTGCCGAAGCCTTAGAGTGGGTCGGTTTGAAACAACAGCGTCGCCCCCTGGCAGTAGCTCCAATCTGCCTTAACTGTAAAACGGATATGGACATAGCAAGGGTGCGATTTGCACTTCCTTCTGGTAGTTTCGCCACAAGTGTTCTTCGCGAGTGCTTCGATCTCGAGGAAAGGTGGCGTTAAGGCGTCGCTGATGTTCGGTATTGGTATGACCTCGGCGCGTGCACGAGAGCGGCTAGTCAAGAAATTGGCGTCCCAGGATCTCGCAACTACTGAAGTACTCGACATCATGAACGAAGTTCCTCGACATGTCTTTGTCGATGAGGCGATCGCGCATCGAGCGTACGACGACACGGTGCTCCCCATCGGATTTCAACAGACTATTTCGCAACCGACGGTGGTTGCAATGATGTCGAGTGCAGCCGCTAGTGTCGAAAATCGTTCCCGTATATTGGAAATCGGAACGGGTTGCGGTTATCAAACCGCGATCCTATCGCGCTTGTTCGACGAGGTCTATACGATTGAACGAATTGAGTCGTTACAGCTGCGTGCGCGACGTACATTGGCAAACCTCGAAATCTCTAATGTCACCTTCAAATTTGCTGATGGTCATGATGGATGGCCGGAACATAGTCCGTTTAACGCGGTTTTGGGGACTGCGAGTGCAGAAGAGGTGCCTGCCGCACTGAGCGACCAAGTCGCATTACATGGTCAGCTGATCATGCCGGTTAACGATCCGTTGTATGTTGGTCAGTCACTGATTCAGTGGGAGTGTACGTCGACAGGGTTCGTAAAGAGGGACCTTTGCGGCGTGCGGTTTGTCCCAATGCTGAAAGGAGTTGAAGCGACGCCGTGACGTGGTTTGCCATATGCTGGCGAGGTATGTTGATGGGCATCGTCGAGGTGCTGCCCGGTATTTCTGGAGGCACAGTTGCGCTACTCACGAGGATCTATGACAAACTAATCAACGCGCTTAGCCAAATCGGTAAATTTCGCAACCGTAAGGATGATCGCGCCATGTGGCTCGCTGCCTTAACGTTTCTTGTGCAGCTCGGATTCTGGATGGCGTGCGGTTTTGTCGTGTCAATGTTGACGATTCTCGAGCTCGTTCATCGAGAACCTAGGTTGTTTTGGGGTGGCATATTCGGAATCGTGATCGGTGCGATCATTCAGCTTGCTCGCTCGGTTCCAGCGCATTACTTGCTCCGCTTCGTGCCAATCGGTCTTCTGATCGGACTACCGATTGTGGCTCTACCCGCTCACACTATCGAACCACCGTTGTGGTTGTTCGCGATTGGTGGCATCGGCGCGTTTAGCGCTTGGATACTGCCAGGGATTTCTGGTTCGATGATGTTGTTGCTAATGGGGATTTGGATGCCTACACTAGAGGCAGTTCGCGACATCGACGTAACGAAGCTCGCACTTTTTGCGAGTGGCATGGCGTTGGCGTTTGCGGTTGTACCTAGGGTGCTCGTTAATTTGGTGCACCGGTATCGACAACCTATGCTTGCGTTTTTCGTCGGTCTGGTTGCGAGTACCTTGTATCGAGCTTGGCCGTGGCGTTCAGGAACTGGATTCCCGGAATTGCCGACCGTCGGTAGCGATGCGCAGTTACTTGCGGTGGTCGTTTGTAGCGTGATTGGCTGCGCGAGCGTGGTTGTGGTTATGCAATTGGTGGATCGCGATGTGGCATAAGCAACTTTGGTTACTCGCACTAGTGGTAGTAATTACAGGATGCGTTGCGGATACCCCAGCTCCAGTGATTGACAAGTCGCGTCAAAGCGAATATGCCTACGTCGAAAACCAAGCGGCGTGTCAAGCCCAAACATCAGAGGAGTTCTGTCATGTCGTTGAACGCGGTGACACGTTGTACTCCATCTCACGACGGTACGGATTGAAGGTTGTCGAAATCGCATCGCGCAACGCGATCAAGTCACCTTACATCATTCGACCGAACGACCAACTCGTCGTCCGTCAGGGTGAGGAAACAGTGCGGCCTACGACTGCCATTCCGACGCAGCGCGTGGAACGCGTAGAAGGACGATCCCGCGAGATCGCGGCGGAACCAACACCTGAACCTGTAATCGAAACACGAATTAGTGAACCCTCGCCCAGGCAACCGCCTGCCGAAACACGTGCAACGCCGCCAGTGCGATCAGAAAGCACCCCTTCAGATACACTAGCAGTTCAACCGGTGAGACCACCCTTAAAGATGGCGTTACGCACTACACGCACGAAGTCGGGATGGCAATGGCCGGTACCGTACGAACCTCTTGCGACGAACGAGAAAAAAGGTTTGGAATACCTTTTGGCCGACGAAACGGAAGTCGTCGCCGCGATCGGAGGAAAGGTGATTTATGCCGGCGCTGGCCTTAATAAGTATCGACACTTGATTATTGTTGATTCGGCGACCTCACATCTTGTCGCGTACGAGTTCAACACAGCGCATGACATCAAGGAAGGGCAGAGCATCACTCGAGGCGACACGATTACCCGGATCGTGCCTCGCAACGGAGATGAATCTATAGAAACGGCGCGTTATCAACAGTTTCGTTTCGAGATTTGGGCGAACGGCAAACCGCTGAATCCTGACACTGTCATAGCCGTTGCGGCAACTAATTGACTCACAACGATTGACTGCGCTTTATTCCTGCGGCGTCATCACATTCAGAATAAAGGCATATTCCTCGGCTACTTCGCGCAACGATTCGTAGCGACCTGACTTACCACCATGGCCGGCACTCATCTCGGTTTTAAAGACGAGTGGATTGTCGTCGAGTTTTAGATGACGGATTTTGGCGACCCATTTTGCTGGTTCCCAATACGTGACTCGAGGATCGTTCAGTCCCGCGGTCACGAATAGCGGTGGGTAAGTTGCGGGTTCGAGCTGGTCGTAAGGTGAGTATGAACGGATGTATTCGAAATCTTCCTTACTCTCGATGGGATTACCCCACTCAGGCCATTCGATGGGAGTTAGCGGTAACGAGTCATCGAGCATGGTGTTGAGAATGTCAACAAACGGTACATGTGCGGCGACGGCACCCCAAAGTTCCGGTGCTTGATTAATCGCAGCTCCCATCAATGATCCACCCGCGCTACCGCCTGCTATCGCAATACGACCCTCAGTCGTGTAGTGCTGATCAGCGAGGTGGCGGGCGACGTCGACGAAGTCGTTAAAAGTATTAGTCCGATGACGTAGTTTGCCACTCTCATACCAGTGATATCCAAGTTCCGCGCCACCGCGAATGTGCGCAATCGCGTACACGAAACCTCGATCTACCAGGGACAAAATCGTTGTGCGGAAATAAGGATCCATCGTTGCGCCGTAGGCACCGTATCCGTAAAGGTATAGAGGCGCAGAACCGTCGAGTTTTGTGTCCTTGCGATATACGAGTGTAACTGGCACTTTGACACCATCGCGCGCAGTTGCGTGTATGCGATCTGTCAGGTAGTGAGTGGGTTCGTGTCCGCTCGGTATTTCTTGGACTTTTCGAGTGTGCAACTTTCCAGTCGCGAACTCGTAGTCATATGTCGTCTCGGGCGTAGTGAGCGACGAATACTCGATGCGCAAGAATTCTGGGTCAGGTTCTGGATTGCTACCGAACCATAGACTGTAGGCCGCTTCCGAAAACGGAATCGCTTGCGGTTGTCCGGATTGTGTCATGATCGAAACAGTCTCCAGACCTTTCTCACGTGCGGCGATCACAACGTGCGAAGCGAAGGTCGTGACATCGGTGATGTAGCGTTCGTCGGACGGTTCAAGCAATGGTTTCCAATTTGCCATCGTTGGATCGTTTTCCGGTGCGAGCACGAGCCCAAAGTTCTTATGCTGGTCGTTTGTACGAATTACGAATTGATCGCCGTGATGGTCGAGGTCGTATTCGTGCTGGTGCCGTCGAGGTGCGACCAGTTTCAACTCAGCCTTAGGCGAGTCAAGCGATAGCACACGAATCTCGCTGGTGACATTGGATGCTGCTCGGACGATTAAGTAGCTTCGAGACGTCGAACGGTCGATATCAACAAAGAAGCCGTCATCTTTTTCTTCGTAAATCACGACATCCTCGCTCTTATCGGTCCCGAGCGCGTGTCGTACGACTTGATAAGGGCGCCAGTTCTCGTTATTGACTACGTAGAACAACGATTTGCCGTCATTGCTCCAAATCGCTTCGCCCGTTGCGTTAGGGATAGCTATAGGGAGTAGATTGTTGGACGCTATCTCCAGGATTTGTAACGTAAACCGTTCGTTACCGGAGAAATCCACACCATAAGCAAGGAGCGAGTGGGTAGGGTCAACCGAGAATCCACGTCGCTGAAAGTAGTCCTCATCCTGAGCCAAAACGTTCTCGTCCAAGATTAGCTGCGTCGCGCTCGCAGGTGGTGTTCCGTACTCGAGAAAAGTATCTCCTTTTGCTGACCACCGTACATGTTGCCGGTATTGCTTGCCGGGAATATAGCGAGATTGATAAACGTACTTGCCATCACGAACGGGTACCGATGATTCATCTTCGACCTGGCGCGCTTTGATTTCTTGAAATAACCGTTCGGTCAGTTCTCCAAGTGGCGCCATATACTCGTCAAAGTGCTTGTTTTCGGCATTTAGATAGTCCAGAACATCCTGATCATCCACTTGTGGATATGAAGGATCTTTCATCCAAAAATAAGGATCACTAATCTCGATTCCGTGAACGGTCGTCGTGTGTTCACGACGATCCGCGGTCGGTGGATTGGATGTTTGTTCGATATCAGTCATTTGAGCTAGCGACGTGGAGGCAACGATGATGAAGATAACCCGAGTCAGTTGCAAATTAGTAAGGAAATGGCGTGAAAACCACGCGATATTTGCTTTTTTTACGAACGACTCGATGCGCAACGGCTGGTGCCCTTCAGTGCTAGATAACCTATAACGCAGTGACAGCGGAGTTGAGATAGGTCACGTAACGAATGCGTTCCTGCCTCACGAGATGTCGTTCATAATGTCTGGCTAGCGTTCGAGGTACTTTAGCTTATTTGGCACCTCTCGCCACTCCAACTCGTCAGGCAACGCGTCTTTCTTTTCTGCGATGTTTGGCCAGACCTCGGCTAACTCGGCGTTGAGATCGAGAAATTCCTCTTGGTCCGGGGGTAACTCATCCTCGGAGAATATGGCATTTACGGGACATTCAGGTTCGCATAGTGCACAGTCGATGCACTCGTCCGGATGAATAACGAGCATGTTCGGACCTTCGTAGAAGCAATCCACTGGACAAACTTCCACACAATCAGTGAGCTTGCACTTGATGCAGGCATCTCCAATAACGAAAGTCATAGTGCGAAGAAGCGTTACACTCTGCGAGAAAGGCGCGGAATTTTACAGTTGAAATACGTTAAGAAACCCGATTTTTAACGGGTCCACGAGACTCGATACGGCTAATCGACCGTTAGTTACGCAGAACACGTCGGACTCGCCGTTGGGTCAAAAGGTTGCTCGCAACAAGACTTTGTTGACTAGCGGGTTCTGTTTAACGAAGAATGTTAGGTTTTAGATCGCCGAGTCTTAGTCGTTTGAAATTCGACACAAGGTACTTCGGATTCTCCTCGGCGAAGCTCTCGTGAGCCCAGCGTGCAGTGTCATCATCTTCGTAGAGACCGAGATAAACGATGTAATGAACGGTGTCGTCATATAGAAGACGTACACCATGAAGTTGAATGCTTGAATGAAACTCGATAAAAAGGCGCGCTTGGGAGACATCCGTGAAACTTGCGATTTGGGCAATGATCAGTTCGTCGTCAAGATCCGCGAGATGTGCGGTTTCTTGTGGGCGATAGGCGAGCAACGTGTAGATCGGGGTAATGACTGACGCATTCCGAATCGGTCTTACTTGGTCTTCTTGTGCCGGCGCGAACTGCGTGGGTGTCACGCAGAATGCAGCAAACAAAGACACAAACGCAATACGTTTTATAGTAAGTGTTCCTATCATGCGACTATCGGAGGCGCATCTCAAGCTTATCGGTCGAACGGTGAGTCGAACTGTAGCCAATCACTTCCTGATGGATCGGTTGTTGCATTCTCAATCCGTCATAGTAATGCATTTTCGAAGAAATTGCGGAGTTTTTGTCGGTCATTTGGGAGGTGGACTCATAAATCTACACAGAGGCTAGCGCGATTCCGTCGCGTGTGACATGCGAGCGATGACTGGTTTTGCATCGGCAACGGCATCCTGCAGCAGATTGTTGGCATATTCATACGAGCGATGTTTATATGCAGGATCTCTCGTTAAATCTGGACGCGCGTCAATCCAGCCGATGTGTGCCAAGTGCCTGATTACGTTGAATAGAGGCACTAGATCCTTCTCCCAAGCTTCTAAATGGCGCTCTCGCTCGTAACCTCGGAACAGCGCGTCCAGTAATGGTTTGCGGCTCTCAGAATCCTGGATTTCGCTCAACGCGACGGCGAAGTCATAGGTGTGCCATCCGAATCCGGCATCGTCAAAGTCAATGATGTGAAGTCTGGATCCGTGGGAGATTAAGTTTCCGGTGTGTAAATCCGCATGGATTAACGAATAGACGTTTGGATTCTT
>JAGWBO010000040.1:22705-27772 GCA_021295855.1 Pseudomonadales bacterium
CTGCGAGTAATCGGCCAACGTCTTCGTAAATCACTATGAGTTTGTCCAAGTCATTCGCTTCACTTGACAATTCCCGTAATGACTTGCCGTCCACCCATTGGAGCAAGCCGACGTTTCGCAACTTGCCGTCCACCCGGATCTGGGCGTAGCGCTCGTTCCGTTTGGTTCTTACAACAACTGGTACATCGATACCTTGTTCGAGGAGTGCTTCGGTCCAAAGTTGCTCGGAAACAAGCTCTTCAAGCGTGTGATATTCGGGACGATGTATTCGAAGTACATATCGATCGGAATTCGTCCCTTCGACGTAGAAACTGACGTTCTCAGCTTTAGAGATGAGACGGAATTGTTTGAGCGAGATTGGGAAGTAGGCTAACGCCTCTCGCGCACATGCGAGCCAATCGATTTCCACGTTAGGCGTTGACTACGTCTGCGTATGCATCGAGAAACGCGTCTGCGTGTTCTTTCGCAAACACTAATGGCGGGCGTAGTTTGAGTACGTTACCAAATGCACCGGCGTTTCCAATCAGGAACCCTCGCTCCTTTAGTCGATTTACGATACGAATCGCTCCTTCTCGATCAGGTTTTTTAGTGTCTCGCGACTCGACCCATTCGATTGCGACAAATAGTCCTTGATGCCGTGTATCACCGATTTGTGCTACCCTCGAGTTGACTTTCTCAAGATGTTCAGAGAGGTACGTGCCAACGGTGGCTGAGTTACTCACTAGCTGCTCTGACTCAAAAACGTCTAGAACCGCATTACCGGCAGCTGCCTGAAGTGGAGAAGACGCGAAGGTGTTGAAATATCCGCTGCCGCGACGAAATTGCTCGACGTATTCACGCGAGGATGCTGTCGCTGCCAGTGGCACGCCAGCGCCAAGTGGCTTCCCCATAGACACGATGTCTGGTACAAAATCACTTGCTTCGTATCCCCACCAGTTTCCGCTTCGACCCAAACCTGCCTGCACTTCGTCAGCAATCACCACGCCGCCGGCGTCGCGCACCATATCTGCCGCTTTGCCCATAAAGCCGTGTGGGATAGTCGGCAATCCTTCGTTGGCGCAGAGTGAACAAATCAACATACCTGCTAGTTTGACACCTTCGGTCTTGAATGCTAAGTACTGCGCACGATCTTCGGCTTCGCAACGATAAGACTCTGGGAATGGAATTGGTTTGATGTTCTTCGAGCCGCGCGCTCGTGTCAATTGACGCACTGCAGCGGAGTTCCCGTGATATGCGGCGTCCGTACAAATGAATCCTTCGCCGCCGGTTATCGTGCGCGCCATTAGCATTGCTACTTCGTTAGCTTCTGTTCCAGTACAGGACATAACGACACTCTCGATGCCGTCGTGGTGCGTTGCGACCAGTCGTTCAGCATAGGTAAGGATGCCGTCGTGCAAGTAACGGTTATGTACGTTAAGATTGGCGACCTGCGTATTGATGGCGTCGACCAGATGTGGGTGGCAGTGCCCAATGCACGGAACATTGTTGTACATGTCGACGAAACGCTCGCCGTTTTCGTCGTATAGGTAGACGCCTTCTCCTCTCACAATCGTGAGTGGTTTCTGATAGAACAGGTGGGCGCCGCGACCGAATATCTGTTCTCTTCTCTCAAGCAAGTCCTGACTCATGTCTACCTCGTATGTCCGCTACGGTTCAATCGTCTGCAGTCGCGTCGTTTGCCTGCCCGACCTATGTATACAGCAAATCTACCGGTTAGCGAGGCGGTTATTCGTCTACATTCACGTCAGCAAGTTGTGCGACGATCGCTTCGTGTTTTGATGTGGTTGTGCGTCATCTTCGGGGCGCATCGCGAGGCGCTCCAGGTCAGTAAGTCGCTTACGCGCTTTGCGTATGACATTGGGTAGTACGCCAGCTAATTTCGCAACGTCGATGCCGTAGCTTTTCGAAGTAGCGCCGTCTTTGACGGTATGCAGGAATGCGACGTTGCCGCGATGTTGCACTGCGTCCATATGCACATTCGCTGCAGTATTCTGGTCGTTCGCCAACGCCGTCAATTCGAAGTAATGGGTTGCGAACAACGTGAAGGCGCCAACTCGTTCCAGCAAATCTTCAGCGATGGATATTGCTAGTGAGAGACCGTCGTACGTGCTAGTACCGCGACCGATTTCATCAAGCAGGATCAGGCTATTCGATGTCGCATTGTGAAGTATGTTCGCAGTTTCGCTCATTTCGACGAAGAAAGTGCTGCGTCCTCCCGCGAGATCGTCAGATGCGCCAATTCGGGTGAAAATCTGATCGACGGGTCCGATCTCTGCCGCTTCCGCAGGAATGAACGATCCTGTATACGCCATGATGACAAGTAAAGCAATCTGACGCATGTAAGTGGACTTGCCGCCCATGTTTGGTCCGGTAACAATCAACATGCGGCGTAACGGCGTCAACTCGATGGAATTAGGTACGAACGTCGCACTGGAATCTGCGTCTAGCACAGGATGTCGTCCCATTTGGATCTTTATCGTGGATACGTCCGTGAATGTAGGCCGGACGAGTTGGTATCGGTATGCATATTGCGCGAACGAATTGCGATCGCTCGGACAGCTTGAACTTCCTGCTGCAAGCGGGCGACCAACTCATCCCATAGCTCGCGTTCAATTACACGTTCCTGCTCTTCACTATTGAGGATACGCTCCTCGATCTCCCGAAGTTCAGGCGAAATGTATCTTTCTGCATTCTTCAACGTTTGTCGACGTACGTATTCCTCGGGGACGTCGAAGGAAGCAGATTTCGGGACTTCAATGTAGTAGCCGTGCACGCGGTTGTAACCGACGCGCAAATTCGCGACTCCGGTGCAATCACGTTGCGTACGCTCATACGCTTGTAGAACGTCTGAAGCGTTGGTGCGTAACGCTCTTACACTTGCAAGTTCGTCGTTGTACTCGCTCGCGATCATGCCACCCATGCGCACGTTCGGTGGCGGGTTGTCTACGATGGCAGACTCGATCAACGCACGACAATCTACCAAATCTTCGATCTGACCAATCGTGTCGAACTCTTCCGTCGGTGTGAGCTCCGAGATGATCTCGCGAATCTCGGTAAAGGATTTGAGCCCTATCGCCAGTCGCGCCAGATCCCGAGGCGATGGTTGACCTAATGCGAGACGAGAACCTATTCGATGCATGTCGCCGACAGGTTTCAGTGAGACACTCAAGGTGTTCATCGACAAACGCTCGAGTATCCCGGCGACAGCGCTTTGGCGGTGATCTATTTCTTTTAGATCGCGGAGCGGCGAAGACAACCAGTCCTTTAAAAGCCGTGCACCCATCGGGGTGTCCGTATAGTCCATGGTTTCGACGAGTGTCCCTTGGCGCGAACCGTCCATGGCTCGTTGGGTGATCTCAAGGTTCTGCAAGCTCTGCGCATCGATCTGTAGCCGGTCGTCATTTCGGTCCCAGCGAATACTGGACAGAAAGTCAAGTTCCTGTCTGCACGCTTGCTTGGCGTAATCTAGGACAGCACCCGCAGCACCAGTGACTGTTGGTTTGTCAGCGAGGCCGAATCCGGAAATGTCCTGTGTTTGGAAATGGGTTCTAAGTGTTCGCTGCGTCAAGGATGGTTCGAATTTGAACGAATCGAGGCGCGTGATGGTCGCACCGGTGAATTGGGTCTCTAGTGTCTCGGGTACGAGCACTTCCGCTGGTTGTACGCGCGCGAACAACGCTTGCACCGCCTGCAAGTTTTGGGCTTCCCCAACGCCGAATTCACTATTCGACAGGTTAATCCATGCGACCCCATATGCCTCTCCATCATTACTAGGTGCGTTTACAGCCATGAGCACACTATCTTCGGCTTCGGCAAGGTGTGCGTCCTCGGTTAACGTACCAGGCGTGACAATGCGTGTGACTTCTCGATCAACGAGCTGCTTTGATGTGACATCACCAACTTGCTCGCATATAGCAACGGATTCTCCCATCTGTACCAGTGTGCGGAGATAGCGGTCAACTGAATGGAAAGGTACGCCACACATAGGAATCGGTTCACCACGACTTTTCCCGCGCGCAGTCAAAGTAATTTCAAGGAGTTCCGATGCGCGCTTGGCATCGTCATAAAACAACTCGTAGAAATCTCCCATGCGAAAGAAGAGCAGGATGTCAGGATGTTGTGCCTTGATCACCCAGTATTGCTGCATGAGCGGCGTATCTTCAGTGTTAGGCACGGCTAGGGAGTTAAACCTACGAGATTTGGCTCAATAAAGAAGTAAGGGATTTTAGTTTCAATTAATCTGATGATTTGTATATACTTTGCTTCATGTTAGGAGGATACTGTGAAAGACTCAGCTAAAGATCGCGCACTTAAAGTAGCACTAGCGCAAATTGAACGACAATTCGGTAAAAACGCGGTCATGCGTATGGGTGACCACGAAACGGAAGCGATTCCAGTGGTCCCGAGCGGTTCCCTTGGATTGGATATCGCATTAGGTGTAGGCGGTCTACCCAGAGGTCGTGTCGTCGAGATTTACGGACCTGAATCGTCCGGTAAG
Organism: Pseudomonadales bacterium; assembly: GCA_021295855.1. GTDB lineage: Bacteria > Pseudomonadota > Gammaproteobacteria > Pseudomonadales > Azotimanducaceae > Bin55. The sequence continues at coordinate 27,204 of JAGWBO010000040.1, forward strand.
ACGTCGCTAACTTTACACGTGATCGCAGAGGCTCAAAGAGCTGGCGGTACGTGTGCGTTTATTGACGCAGAACATGCGTTGGATCCGATTTTTGCAGAAACGCTAGGCGTCAATATTGACGACTTGCTTGTCTCGCAACCTGATACAGGTGAGCAAGCCTTAGAAATATGCGACAACATCGTACGGTCAGGGGCTGTCGACGTTGTCGTGATCGACTCGGTTGCGGCATTGACGCCCAAGGCAGAAATCGAAGGCGAAATGGGAGACACGCACGTTGGATTGCAGGCACGCTTGATGAGTCAAGCACTGCGCAAGATGACGAGCAATATCAAACAGAGCAATACTTTAGTCATATTCATCAATCAGATCCGTATGAAAATCGGTGTGATGTTTGGCTCCCCCGAGACAACCTCCGGCGGTCAAGCGCTCAAGTTCTTCTCGTCGATACGTCTTGACATTCGCCGCATCAGCCAGATCAAGCGCGGAGACGAAGTTGTCGGAAATCAGACGCGCGTCAAGGTTCAGAAGAACAAGGTCGCGCCGCCGTTTCGTCAAGCTGAGTTTGAGAT
>JAGWBO010000041.1 GCA_021295855.1 Pseudomonadales bacterium
GCACAAACATTGACTCGACTTTAGGAACAGGACGAAACGAATGAGCGGGCACGTCAAACAGAGGTTCGATTAAACAACGGTATTGCGCCATCACCGATAGACGTCCCCATGCTTTCTCACCCGGAGATGCGGCGAGTCGTAGTGCAACTTCCCTTTGCAGCATGAAGTGCATATCGACGATTCGTGGCTCCTTGAACAATCGAATGAGAAGCGGGGTTGAAATGTTGTAGGGCAGATTGCCTACCACCCGATGTTCAGCAAAGGTTTCGAGCGGAACGTCAAGAACGTCGATAGAACGCAAATCGGTATCCGGAAAGCGCTTTCGCAACAGCGTCGCGAGATCCCGGTCGAGTTCAATTAAGGTTAAATTTGTCGTCGCCTTCGATAGCCTGTCCGTCAGAACTCCACGACCCGGACCGATTTCGATGACGCGATCATCTTGCTGAACCGATATGGCGTCGTGAATGCGCGAAATGACGCCTTGATCAGTTAGAAAATGCTGTCCGAAGCGCTTTCTTGCTCTGATGGTGCCGTTCCTGCCAAAATCTGGACGAATGCTTCATCGCGTACTTCCTTGATCCAACTTTGGAGTAACTCGTCAAATCGACGTTCATAGATTGCGCGCAACGCAAGGTCGTTTAACGCGTCCTCGCTGAGGTCCTCAACACGGCGATCTTGCACTTCAAGGAGGTGCCAACCGTATTCGGTTTGAAACGGCTCAGGCACGACTCCAATCTCTGCCTCAGCCATCGCGGCTTGGAATTCTGGTACGAAATTCTCACCGTTATTCCATCCCAAATCGCCTCCAGCCAACGCTGATGAAGGATCGTCCGAATACTCCTCGGCTAATACGGCGAAGCTTTCGCCATCGTCCATTCGTTGCTTCAACTCGTGAATGAGGTCAGCTGTTTCCTCTTCGGAACGAATTGCTGACGGAGAAACGAGGATATGGCGGATTAAAGAGCTCTCACCAGTCGTCGTGGATGCACCTCGTTTTTCCAGTAACTGAACGATGTGGATACCTAGCGAGTTCTGAATAGGTTCCGCTACCTCGCCTACCTCCATCTCAAGTATCTGATCGCTAAAAAGGCTAGGGATCTGCGATGCCTTGCGCCACCCGAGATCGCCACCCTCTAAGGCTGTGTTCGAGGCAGAGTAATTCACCGCAAGTCCCGAAAGTGGCGTGCCGCCGCGTAGCTCGTTAACCAAGAATTCTGCGGCGTCTTTCGCACGCGTCTCCGCCCCCGGCCCGGCGTTGTCATCGATCGCGAGCAGAATGTGGCCGATACGATATTCCTCTGACGCAAGCTCCTGAAAGTAAGGTGATTTTCGAAAGTCTTCGATGTCCCGCTGCGATACGTACAGACGACGATTAACCATGATTTGTTGAATACGTGAGAGCGTCATTTGTCGTCTTATTTCGGCGAGGAACATTTCGTATGTCACGCCTTCCGATTGAAGGGCTTCTTGCAACTGCTCAACCGTCATGTTCTGTTCCGCTGCGTAGTTACGCGCGGTTTCATTGACTTCCTCGTCATCGATCACGATGCCGCGGAGTTCTGCCTCCTGCAATTGGATGGACTCGACAATGAGTCTTTCCAGTATCTGACTGAGAATCGCGCTCTGATCAGGAATCTGCCGTAACTGAGTGGGAGTTAGTTGAGCTCGGAAGCTCTCGTAGCGTTCGTTGAGTTCAGATAGCAGGACTACGTCGTCATTGACGACAGCAGCGATGCTGTCGAGTCTTTCGACTTCAGCCAGTACAGAGGCAGTGGTGAGCGCCAAACAGACAGAGAGCCATCGAGTACAGCGACTTCGAAGCGTCAATTTCATATTGGTGGTCCGGTGGAGGAACGGATAGCTTAGCGAAAACCGAAGTTTTTGCGATCGATTAACGATTCTATGCGGTTGCGACCAATCGTGCCGAGACCAAGAAGATCAAAACGCAACATCACCCTATTTTCAAGTTCGACTTGATACCGGTCTTCAGCGAAGTCCCAATCATTCGCGCGCTGGACGAACAATGAAGCTCGGTAGCAACAACCATTAAAGGTGATGCCTAGATGTGTATCCGTGACACGATCATTTTCAATGTCGAACCCGTATGCGCCAATTGCTTCCCAACGCGCATTTATGGGCCAACGAAAACCAATCTCTGTCTGCTGGACCCCGTCGCGTTCTCGTTTACCAATCGATGCGTACAGCGATTTCGATAAGGATGGTTCATAGACAAGCAATGTAGCGAATTCGTTCGATTCGGAGTTATGACGATTCTGGTATTGCCGATGCTCAAGGGCAAATCCGTTTTCATTCTGAATACTTACAGACGCACCCCATCCGCGGCTTTGAGACGACTCGCCATCGAAACCTTCGATATGTGTCATATGCGCGATTCCAGCCCTTACGATGTTTTGGGAGTGTGTGCGTGGCTGAGCGTGAAATCGAAAGCCCGCGGCGATTCGATGTTCACCTGGAATATGGTCGAGACCGCTAGTTCTGCTTTCGTCAAACAATTGCGGCGTGTACCACGTTGAACGTGGATGATCGAAGGGGGTTTCTAGCGGCGAGTCGGAGAATGAACGGTCAATATAGTGCAGCCGAGGCTCAACGGTGTAAAGTTTTTCGGCAACTTGCTTGTCGAAGAACAATCCAGCGCTTAGTTTCAGGCTATCACTGTATCTTGTGTGCGTTGTGGACTCATCTGAAGCATCAATTGAGAATCGCGTCATAGATTTTGACACGCCTAACTTCAATTCACCCCAAGCACGTGAGAAATCCGCCTGGATCGCTTGCTCTAGGTGGCCACGGTGCGAACGAAGCTGAAAGTCTCGGTAACTGGCACCATTTACATACGAAGTTGCACTAATAGCTGCCCACCGAGGCTGCCAGCGTACGCTAAATTCTGGGTAGCGCTCACCCAGCAAGCGATCCTCCGAAGTCGAGTTGATTCGTTGCGAGATTAACCCAACGTCCCAATCACGCGAGTTGTAGCGTAGCGCAGCTGTGTTGTTGGTGGAGAAACTAGGTTGCGTTAAAGAATCAAACTCGAAATCGTGTTGATATGCAAAGTCGCTTGGTTGCGTGAAGTCGATTAGGGATTCCAAGCCACCCCATGAGTCGCTGTAATTAACCTTGACACGCCAACGTGACGGATCAATGAGTTCCTTTCGAACTAGGTCGAGATTCCTGTCACTCGGGACCCAATCGAGCGTCGAGCTGATTCCAAACAAGCTCATACGTGCGCCAATCTGGACACCGTTTTTTGCTAGATAGCGAGGTGAGAGTTCGTACTCGCCTGATGGACCGAAAAAACGAATTGGCTGTTCAATGATTACGCCGTTATCCGAGCGATAGCTGAAGCGAGTTGTCGCGAATCCGTTACGATCTGATTGAGGTCGGAACGTAAAGTAAGGTATATAGAAGATCGGCAATCTACCAATGTAGAAGCCGATTCCCGTCACACTGACCCGCGTTGTTTCTCGGTTAATCCCAATTCGTTTGATCCGGAAACCCCAACGCTCGGCGCGGGGATCACAGCCGCTAAGGCGCAAGCCAGTTGCTTCAACTCTGTTGTCATCCCCTACTAGTGATTGAAGCGAACCTTGAAGTGGGAAATCGAATATGACAAACGAGAGATCTCCTAAACGTGCTGATTGGTTGTCAGATTCCAAGTCAAATGTCGCTTCATCAATTGCCATCGCTCCCCGTTCGTGATACAGCGACAAGCCGTGTTCAAATTCCAAAGGACCTTCGTTGAGCCACTCCAATTCTTGAGCGGTCAGGAGTAAGTCAGCACTTTGTACTTTGACTTTACCGGTAAAGTGTCGGCCACGATCGGTTTCTCGGAATTGATTGCTACGGACGACGGACTTCGCGTTACGATCGGCTTTTGGCACAAATCTCGGGGCTGGCAGCGCGGTAAACGCAGTCGGACAGACATCATGAGCGGTCGACGAAGGCCAATAATCTGCCGTAAAATCCGACGCGGTCGCGCTGTAGCTCAGGCCAATGCATGTGCACAGAATTGCGCCCACCATCCACCGATGTTGTGCGACCTCGCATCGGAGACCCCGCGCCATGTCTAACGATCCCCCTCCTGTTATGCGCGCTTGGCTTGTGAGGACGTTAGGAACAGATCGCTTTGAGCTGCATCCTTTAGTACCTGAGGCGAGCACGCGACGCTTCTACAGGCTTGAGTCCAGTCAGGGAAGATCGCGAATGGCCATACATGCGCCGCCCGAGACCGAAAACAACGAGCAATTCTTCGAATTGGCGCGAGTATTCCGACGACATCAAGTTCCGGTTCCTCGGATTTACGCCTACGATGCGGAACATGGCTTCTTTCTTGTTGACGATTTCGGCTCGGTTGAATTTTTGGCGGTCTATGAGAATCCAAGTCAACGTCGTCACGCAATCGGTCTCGCGCTTGACGCGTTAGTAGCCATTCAGCGTACCGAGGATGTGCATGTGCCACCCTACACCCGCCAGCGGCTGCGTGATGAATTAGGTATTTTCGAGGAATGGTGTTGTGACAAGATGCTCGGACAGAGCGCTAAACCAATAGACATCGTAGCCGATTCTCTTACAACGGAGATAGACCGTCAACCCAAGGTCACGGTTCACCGGGACTATCACGGCCGAAATCTCCTCCTTCACGGAGATCGACTTGGCATTGTAGATTTTCAGGACGCACTTGTTGGTTCTAGCGTATACGACCTCGCTTCATTGCTGTATGACTGTTATTTTGAACACAGTGACGAAGATGTCGCTACATACATAGATCAATTCCGCGACCTAGCGTTCAATTCGACTCTTCCCTGTATTAAACCGAGAGCGGCATACGTCCGCGCGTTGGAATTGACGGCAGTTCAACGCATGTTGAAAGCCGTAGGTATTTTCTGTCGACTCTGGTTTAAGCAGCGTAAAAGCACGCATTTACCTCACGTGCTACCGGTCCTAACTCGCGTGATTTCGCTTGCGGATCGAAATGAGCTATCGGAACTGGCTTCGTGGCTTCATTCGGATATTAAGCCGAATTTCAAGAAGTCAGTTCAGAAGTTGATATAGTGAAAGCGATGATTCTGGCGGCGGGAAAAGGAACGCGACTAGCGCCGCTCACCGAAAAAATCCCTAAACCGATGATCCCAATATCGAGCGAGCCGCTGATCGTACACCAGATCCGGTGGCTAAAACGAGCGGGTATCGTTGATATCGTAGTGAATCTACATCATTTAGGTGATCAGATACGCACATACGTTGGCACTGGCCGACCGTACGGAGTAAACATAACGTATAGCGTTGAGGAGGATCTTCTCGAAACAGGTGGCGGGATCGTGAAGGCGCTACCTCAGTTAGGTTCGGACGAATTTGTGCTGTTGAATGGAGATGTTTGGACAGGCTACCGATTTGAGCGAACCGTTGTAGACGAGGCTGCGACAATGCATTTGATACTCGTTCCAAAACCTGACCATCGCGAATATGGCGACGTGGATCTCAACGGCAATAAAGTGCTTCGCCGTGCCAATTCGGCGTCAAATCCCTGGGTATACAGTGGCATGGCTTTCTTGAAACCTGAGATATTCGAAGGCGAAACGATCCGACCATTCTCGATTCGAGAGATCCTGTTCCGCGAGATTGCGGCGGAAAGAGTGACGGGGGAGGTTTACGAGGGCGTTTGGTATGACATTGGCACGCATGACCAACTGAAGCGCGTAAGGCGCCTGATGTTGTAGCCGTTTGCCTAAGATTCGCGCCGTGAATCCCAAGATTGCGCCATCAATTCTGGCGGCTGATTTTGCGTGCCTGGGCGACGAGGTGGAAGCTGTTCTCGCTGGTGGCGCGGATTTGATCCATTTCGATGTCATGGATAACCACTTCGTGCCTAATCTCACAGTTGGCCCGACCGTGCTGGCAGCGCTTCGAAAGCGTTTTCCCGATGTCCCGTTTGATGTGCATCTCATGGTTGATCCAGTTGAGCGGCTGGTCGATGAATTTATTGAAGTTGGTGCTTCGATGATTTCGATACATCCCGAAGCGTGTCGAGACTTGGGTGACGTACTTAAGCGAATCAAAAACACCGGTGTGAAAGCAGGCGTTGTGTTAAATCCCGAGACGTCAGAAGCGGTGTTGGAAACCTGTTGGAACGATTTAGACCACGTCTTGATCATGTCAGTCAAACCTGGTTTCGGCGGGCAATCGTTCATGCCCGAAGTCCTTCCTAAATTAAGCCGCGTATGCGATGCGATTAAGCAGGACGGGCGCGATATCCACATTGAAATCGATGGGGGCATAAGCAGCTCGACAATTGGAGTCGCGGCAAAAGCCGGAGCGGAGATATTCGTTGCAGGTTCGGCGATATTCAATACAGATGACTACGCCAACGCGATTACCGAGCTACGTGAACACGCGGCATGAACACCACCAAGGTACCTGCGTACGACGCGTATCTCTTTGACTTGGACGGCACGCTCATTGACACAGCACCCGATCTAATGCACGCGCTCAACGAGACGTTGGTTCATGCGGGTTACGGGAAAGTTGGGATTGAATTGACGCGGCTATGGGTCGGGCATGGCGCAAAAGTCATGATCGCACAAGCTGTAAAACACCAAGGCGAGGACGAGTTAAACGCGGCTCAACTAGATGGATTTTTCGCTTATTTTCTAGAGCGTTACAGTGAACACATTGCGGACGAGAGCCTTCCTTATCCAGGCGTTGTTGAATCACTCGAAGTATTAGCCGGACGCACCCACAAATTAGGCGTTGTGACCAATAAGATGCAAGGCCTATCGACGCAACTCCTCCGAGAACTTGATCTTTACAGGTTCTTCAATATCGTGGTGGGTGGTGATACGCTTCAAGTGCGGAAACCGGAACCACAACCGATTCTGTACGCATGTAATGAATTGGTGTCAATCCCGGCGGATACGTTATTTGTCGGGGACTCAAGTACTGACGTAAATGCAGCTCGAGCCGCCGGGTGCCCTGTGATTTGTATGCGGGATGGATACAACCACAATACCCCAGCTACCGAACTGGGTGCCGATCACGTCATAGATTCATTTTGCCAGTTGCTATGAAATACGCACGCCCACGCCCTCGTTGGCGCCGAACATTCTGATCTTTTAACCAGCAACTGCCGACCGACTTGGTCGATCTCAGATAACTCGAGAAACTTATGAATCAGAGTGAATTCCAATCACTTGTTGAGCAGGGATACAACCGAATCCCTCTCACATCAACAGTCTTCGGTGACATGGACACGCCATTGTCTGTTTACCGTAAATTGGCGGATCAACCTTTTAGTTACTTGTTCGAATCGGCCGCAAGCAGTGGCGATCGGTGGTCCCGATATTCGATTATCGGGTTACCTGCGTCTCGCGTTCTGCGCGTTGTCGACCGTTCCATCACCCATGAAGTGGATGGAGACATAGTTGAACGCGTTGAGTGTGATGATCCGTTGGCCTATATCGACGAATACCAGCGGCAATTTCGGGTTCCCGATATTGAGGGGATGCCAAGGTTTTTTGGCGGTCTAGTGGGGTATTTCGGCTATGACACGATCCGGTATATCGAGAAGAGACTTCGGCACTCAGCGCCGCCTGACGATGTGAACACGCCTGACATCTTGCTGATGGTATCTGATGAGGTTGTCGTGTTCGACAACCTCACAAGTCATCTCACGATTGTGGTCATGGTCGACCCGGCTGATCCGAAAGCATGGGAATACGGACATCAACGATTGGACGCTATCTCGCGCGGGATGGCAGCGTCCGTACCGGTTGTCCCACGAACCTCCGAAGACGGACCAATCCCGGAAGAAGCGTTTGTATCGGGTTTCGGACGTGTACCGTACATGAATGCGGTCGAGCGAACACGCGAGTACATTCGAGCCGGCGATGTCATGCAAGTCGTGCTCGCGCAACGTATGGCGATTCGTTTTGAGGTCCCACCGATTCAGCTATACCGAGCGTTGCGTAGTCTGAATCCGTCCCCATACATGTACTTCATGCGACTTGATGACTTCCATATCGTTGGCTCATCACCCGAGATATTGGCGCAGGTTGAACACGGCAAGGTTGTCAATCGACCGCTGGCGGGTACTCGCCGACGTGGCAGGGATGAAGAAGAAGACCATGCGATGGCACAGGAGCTTCTAGATGACCCAAAGGAGATTGCGGAGCATCTTATGCTCGTTGATTTAGGTCGCAACGACCTTGGCCGGGTGTGCAAGGTAGGCACGATACGTGTGACGGAACAGTTCAAGATAGAGCGCTACGCGCATGTATTTCATATCGCGTCTCATGTTGAAGGTGAATTGGCGCCAGGAAAATCAGGTATCGATGTGCTTCGCGCAACTCTACCCGTCGGCACGCTGAGTGGTGCGCCGAAGATACGCGCTTTGGAGATCATCGATGAACTAGAACCTGTAAAACGTGGTGTTTATGGCGGCGCGGTAGGTTACCTGGCTTGGAACGGCAATCTGGACATGGCGATTGCGATACGAACTGGTGTGATCAAGGATGATCGACTATATATCGAAACAGGCGCTGGAATCGTCGCAGATTCGAACCCAGAACTTGAATGGAAAGAATGCATGAATAAGGCAAGGTCCCTGTTCCAAGCTGCGAGTTTGGCTCAGCAAGGTATTCGATGAAAACTCAGATCGTCCGTCTGGCGAAGCAAATCGCTGAGTCTTCGTGGTTCTTGAACGGCATAACCACTGTGATTCTGGTCAACGGTGTGGTGATTGGACTCGAGACTGTTGATACGATCAACGAAGCATTTGGATTTTGGTTCCACCTATTCAATCAGGTCGCGGTCGGAATCTTCGTGGTAGAGGCGATCATCAAGATCGTTGCCCACCATCCCCGTATGCACAAGTACTTCAGCGACGGATGGAACGTATTCGATTTCACAGTGGTGGTTCTGTGCTTAATTCCAGGCTCAGGTTACATACCGATGTTGGCTCGAGTATTGCGATTGCTACGGGTGCTATCGGTGATCCCATCGCTCAGGGTCTTGGTCACGGTATTGGTGCGGTCGTTACCAGGGATGCTCAATATTGTTGCTCTGACAGTGGTCATCTTTTACGTTTATGGTGTTGCGGGTCATTACTTATTTGCTGAGGTTGACCCAACACACTGGCGTTCATTGGGCATATCGTTACTTTCATTGTTCCGTATCGTCACACTCGAGGACTGGACCGACATCATGTACGCTGCGATGACAGCCCATTGGTGGGCGTGGATGTACTTCGTGTCCCTAGTTCTAGTCGGGACATTTGTCGTGTTTAACTTGATCATCGCCGTGGTTATCTCCAATCATGATCGTGCGATGCAAGACGACTTGCATGAAAAGTACGAGAAACTACGAGAAAACTTGGGTGAACAATCGAGATCGGAAGCGCTGCTCATGGAAATCCACGAAATCCGGGAAGCATTGAATCGATTGGAGACTCAAGTCGGTGTTGAAAACTCAAGTCGTTGACGGATCGAGGTTAATCGTGCGGGAACCTCGTAGAACGAGAGCACAAGCGATGAAGCGAAGTATTACCGGCTCTGTTTTGGTCTTGTTGAGCTTCTGTGTCGCGGCGGAACTCCCGTTAGAAAGCAATGCGACGCTTGAGCTATCGACATCGACGGTCACATGGCTCTCGTTTGATCTTTCGCCGGACGGTCAGACATTCGTCCTTGAGGTTTTGGGCGAGCTCTACACGTTGCCGATTGAGGGTGGCATCGCAGAACCGTTGTCAACGGGTCTGGCGTTCGACTCGCAGCCTGTCTATTCACCCGATGGCGAACACATCGCTTTCGTTTCAGACAGGTCTGGTCACGAGAACCTATGGGTCATGCGTGCCGATGGTACCGCCGCGCGAGAGTTATCGGATACAGCTGAAGACTCTGAACTGATGTCGCCTTCTTGGGCACCGGACGGATCTCATGTGATCGTTTCTGTTGGAGGTTGGAGAACTCGGGTTTACCGTGTATGGGCATACCATTTGGCTGGTGGTAAAGGGGTGCGCTTGGCTCCCCGAAGATCGGGTGCTGCAACAGAGTCGCATAACTATGTAGGTGCGATCTACAGTGCGGATGGTCGATATCTATATCACGCTTTCAAAGAAGGTGGTTTCGGCTACAACCAGCAATTACCCCTTTGGCAGGTTCGTCGGCTTGAACTCTCGACCAATGAGCACGTTGAGCTGACGGCTGCTGTGGGTAGCGCTTTCCGACCTGTTTTATCGCCCAGCGGGACCAAGCTTGTATACGGGACTCGCTTCGACACGCAGACAGGATTGCGAATTCGTGACTTGCGATCAGGCCGTGATGACTGGCTTGCATATCCGGTACAACGAGACGAACAGGAGTCTCGCTACACGCGCGACCTCTTGCCAAAACCCGTGTTTTCGCCTGAAGGAGACGTGGTCTACTACACGACGAATGGCCAACTTCACGGGGTGAGGCTTGAGACCCGTGAAACGTTCAACGTACCGTTTGAAATTCCTTTGAAGCTTGATCGAATCGAGCGTCTCGAATTTCCGTTCCGGATTGGATTGGGTCCTGTAAAAGCCCAACTCGTGCGCGGTATAGAACCTTCGCCGGACGGTTCGAAAGTCGCATTTTCCGCTCTTGCTCAGATCTATGTGTTCGAGTTTGAAACAGGGGAACTTATCGAGCTGACTCCTCCTTCGATGTTCGCCGCGCACCCCACATGGGCACCGAACGGTCGCCAGTTAGCGTTTGTAGATTGGTCGCAGGATGGCGGTCATATCTGGCGGATTCGACCTCGATCGAGTGCGAAGCCAGTGCAGGTATCGAAAACGCCGGGGTTTTACTTCGACCCGCTGTGGTTAAGGGACGGTAAGTCGGTTCTTGCACTTCGCGCGTCAGCATTTGAACGCACCACTAGGGCGTCTGATTTCGGTCAAGGCGTCGGCACGGACTTGGTGCAGGTACAGCTGCAGGACGGTGAGCTTTCGTTAATCGCACATGCTCCCCATTTTTACGACCCTCACTACGGTCCAGAAGCCGATCGTGTGTATGTGTACGAATGGCCTGGCATGTTTTCAAGAGGCGATGCCGGCCTCTATTCCATGAGGCTCGACGGCACGGATCGTCGAAAGCATCTTGATGTTTCTGGACCCGGCATCTACAACTCTAGAGAAGGTCTCCCGGCGTTTCGAATTCGCATTAGCCCTGATGGTCGCCATGCACTGGTGAAACAAGCGAATCAGCTATACGTCATGAAGTTATTCGGTACGAGGGCAGCTCCTGTTAAGACAAGAGTCACCAGCTGTTCGCTTCCCTGTGAACGATTGACCGATGTTGGCGTCGACGATTTTGCGTGGAATTCCACGGGCACCCATGCGATTTGGTCTGTTGGACATTCAATATCTCGAAGATCAATTGAGTCAGTTTTCATAGAGGACGCGGAAGATGACCAGAGTGAGAACGAGGACAACGAAGACGAGCAAGAGCCTCTAGCTGAGGAGCATGAGGCGGTCTCGGTTCAACGCGTGGAGGTCTATGCGCCACGCATCGAGCCCTCAAGGTCGGTGGTATTGCGTAATGCCACACTACTGACCGTCGCATCAGATCAACCTGATGCGTTGGTGGCGACGGATGTTCTACTCGACGGTGATCGGATCGGAGCGATCGGAAGGGATTTGGTCGTGCCGGACGGCACGGACGAATTCGATTTTGAAGGTAAATACATTGTTCCCGGCTATATAGATACACACGCTCATTTTCCGATTTATCGAGGTGTGCTCAGTGGGGAATCTTGGGCCTTATTAGCGAATCTGGCCTATGGCGTGACCACTGCTATTGATGTCCAGCCAAGCACGGTAGATGTGATCGAATACCAAAACTTGGTTGACGCAGGACGAATGGTTGGGCCACGGGTAATGTCGACAGGTCCCGGCATATTCAGTGAAACGGCATTTGAATCAAAACGAGAAGCTTTGGCGGTTTTGAAACGTTACAAGGAACACTATGGCGTACGAAACCTTAAGTCGTACCTACCGGGTAATCGTGACCAACGCCATTGGATCATCGCTGCAGCCCGAGAACTCGAGTTGAATCCAACGACTGAAGGTGCGTTGGACCTCAAACTAGACATTACGCACGTAATTGACGGTTTTACGGGACTTGAACACAACCTGCCTGTAGTGGGTATCCACGCTGACCTTGTTGAGCTGTTGGCGACTACGCGGGTCGCGTACACACCGACGCTACTAGTTTCATATGGCGGGCCTTTCGGGGAGAATCATTTTTTCATCCACGAAAATCCACGCGCCGATGCGAAACTCGCTCGATTTACGCCGCCGTCAGTGTTAGAAGCGAAATTACTACGTAGACCTTGGTTCCATCCGGATGTACACGTCTTTACTCGACATGCACAGAGCGCGTACGAAATCGTGAAAGCTGGGGGACGGGTTGGTGTCGGTTCCCATGGTCAACTAAACGGACTAGGTTTCCATTGGGAGCTTTGGGCGCTAAGCGCTGGTGGGTTCAGTAACTTTGCGGCGCTTCGTGCTGCAACCAGGCACGGGGCGGAAATGTTGGGAATCAGCGAGGATCTAGGTTCGATTGAAGTTGGCAAGCTTGC
>JAGWBO010000042.1 GCA_021295855.1 Pseudomonadales bacterium
GGCGCGCGTCGCTCGCGATATGCATGGTGGCAACGGAATATCCGATGAGTACCACGTGATACGGCACGTCATGAACCTCGAGACGGTAAACACGTACGAAGGTACGCATGACATTCACGCATTGATATTAGGGCGTGCGATCACTGGCATTCAGGCGTTTCTATAGTCGATGCGATGACTGCCGATTCTCCGGAGCAGAGTTTCGAATACGAATCCATGCTCCGGTCGCTGCCGACTAAGTGCGGCGTTTACCGTATGCTCGATGCAGATGGTAAGGTGCTTTATGTCGGTAAGGCGCGAAACTTAAAGGCGCGAGTCTCTAGCTACTTCCGTTCAGGTGGACTCGCTTCGAAAACTATTGCACTCATGAATAAGACGTGCGATGTTCAAATCACCGCGTTGCAGAGCGAAGTTGAAGCGCTGATCCCGTTCATCAAAAGCGAACGACCACCTTACAACGTCATTTTGCGCGATGACAAGTCATACCCGTTCATACTCTTTAGCGACCACGACTATCCTCGCATCAGTCTCCACCGCGGCGCCAAACGACACAAAGGTCAGTATTTCGGTCCTTTTCCCAGCGCCAAAGCAACACGCGACACGATTCAAATCCTGCAGAAGCTATTTCGTCTTCGAACATGTGACGACACGTTCTTCAAGAACCGTACGCGGCCATGCTTGCAATATCAAATCGATCGTTGTAGCGGTTCTTGCGTCATGGACGTCGACAAACAGGAATATCAAGCCGACCTGCGCCTCGCAGAAATGTTCTTGCGTGGCAAGAGCGAAGACCTTCTAAACGAATTCAAACAAGCGATGAATGATGCTTCCGCTGAACTTGAATTTGAACGTGCGGCGAAATTACGCGATCAGATCAAGGATCTGGTTCGTGTTCAGCAATCTCAATATGTCGAAACGAGTACGGGTAGCGCGGATGTATTTGGGATTGCGTCCGATGGTCGGTATGTATGCGTACAAGGCATGTTCATTCGTGATGGTCGGCTGCTTGGTCATCGTACGTGGTATCCGCGAAATGAGCTCAGTCAAGAAGACTCGGAATTGCTCGCGGCGTTTCTTGCACAGTATTACTTCGGCGGCGTGATTCGCGACTTACCACGCGAAGTGCTGACCTCGGTACCAATCAACGATGAAGAGACGCTACAGCAAGCACTCACCGATAAGGCGCAGCACCGAGTGGTATTGAGTTCGCACGGAATCACGCAACGAGCTCGGTGGCTGAAGCTCATTCGGGAGAACAGTGAACTGGCGCTCAGTACCTACATGGCGAAACGAAAAAACGTTTTCGAGCGTTATGCGGAGCTTCAGGATGTACTGGAACTTGAAGAAGTTCCTCAACGGATGGAATGCTTTGACATCAGTCACTCGCAAGGCGAAGCGACGGTTGCGTCATGCGTCGTCTTTGACAGCGAAGGTCCTGTATCGTCCGACTATCGCCGCTTTAACATCAGAACTTCGGTAGCGGGTGACGACTACGCCGCTATGGCTGAGGCGGTTGAACGACACTACACCACATCTTGTTGATTGACGGTGGTCGTGGCCAACTCAATCGGGTGCTAGACGTACTAGCGGAATTACAGATCGACTCGATCATCGTATTAGGAATATCTAAGGGCGAAGGTCGTCGCCCGGAATATGACACGGTTTGGATCGGAGGCAACAAGCGTTTAGATCTCGCGCCAAACAGCGCGGCGTTGCACCTGTTACAGCAGTTACGCGACGAAGCGCATCGTTTTGCGATCACTGGCCATCGAAATCGTCGACAGAAACAACGACGACGATCTGAGATCGATGAAATCGAAGGCGTGGGTCCAAAACGAAAGCGTGAATTGCTGACCCATTTTGGATCGGTTGCAGCGATAAAGGGCGCGTCGGCAGAAGAATTGGCCAAGGTCCCCGGGATCAGTAAGAAGCTAGCCCAAGAGATTTATGGAGTTTTTCACGACGGCTAGTTTTACAGAGATATTGGTCCCGATCGTACTGACTTTCTAACGTATTGCATGTATTCCGCTACGAGTTCGCGAAGGCATAGCACCAGCTATTGGACAGTACAAGCGATGCAGGCGGCGTTATCTTCTTTTTAAGAACTACCGGACCAAATTGATCTGGGTCGTTCACGTTCACGAACAGTTGATACTCGTGTGGAAACCCTTCTCTTCGGCATTGTGCTTCGCTTTTTCGCATTTTGCAACAAGATTTGCTGTTCTGACTCTGAGTGGAGTTTGTTTATCACTACTGCGTGGCTGGCCACGCGTGATCAATACCTCCGGATTCTGACCGTACAATCGACTTTCATGACGTCGGTTGTCCTCACCCTCTGCATGCGAGAGATAAAAGGATCCTGGCAACACTGTGAAGCCGCCCCGAACAAGCTTCCTTACGTAGTTAGATGAATCTAAATCTAGGATCGCGTTACGCAACTTGCGACCTGTCTTTAGTCCGTCTTTGAATGCCTCATAATCTTCATTCGCACACACATTCTCGGATTTAACGCCACTTAGCCCGAGATGAAAACCGTTTTGACCGGCACAGTATTCGGCATTGCCTTCCTCAAGTCCGGCCAGGTACACCTGGCGGTCAAATACCGTGGATGGGTGCGTGCAAGTTCGTTCGTACTCGTTGGCGGCTCTTGGCGATATGCCTCTTAAACCGTCTCTCACACCTTGCCCGTGCCAGCTGTGCGGATCGCAGTGTACGTACGTGAGTTGGGAACAAGAAACAACCGCGAACAGTACCGGTACCGTCGCAATGAGGCGGATCAAGGCTTTGACGATTGACAGGTTCTTATTCATCGTCGTGGCTATTGCAGCAAGATTCTCACAAGACAATACTATAAACGACAGCACGAATTTCATCGAATGCTCAGGCGCGTGAACAGAGGAGCGTTGTTCAACACTTATTACTTTGACGACTTGCATCGGATCATAGAACCGATGATTGAATTCGGTCAATGCGAAAATTGCGACCAGATTAGCAGGTGATACCGAAGTTCAGCAAATCGGGTTCTTTTCCCATAGTATTGACTACTAGCGCTGATGAAGATTGATGTCACTCCTTGCTCGGCGAATGACACTAAATCACCACCTCGTCCTATGATCGATGGATTGATATTGAGTTTCGATTGAAATTTGGAGTGGATACGGCGATTGCAGTGAGAGGTGAGTCGATTCGCTATTCCTGGATATCGGAATCGACGCTAGAAGTGACCGCTTCGCTCAAACCTAGACAGGATCAAAGGGATCGAACTCAAGACTGAAGACGAACTTATGACTCATTTCAAGATCGTGCAAATGCCAGAACGGGATTCGGTGAAAAGACAATGGAAGGTAGTTCGCAATCCCACAGTTCTTGCTCTCAGGATTTGCAGGGATTTTTCCGATGGCTAAGTCCATAGTCAGCTACATCCCGAATGCGTTAACACTCCTACGCATTGCGTGTATTCCATTGTTCGTTCTCATCTATGCCTTAACAGAGGAGTGGCACTGGGTAGCCGGTTTGCTATTTGGTTTCGCCGCAGCGACCGATTGGCTTGATGGTTTCATCGCGCGTCGCTGGAATTTGCGGTCTCGCTTTGGCGCGTTCCTCGATCCGGTTGCGGATAAGCTGATCGTGATTACTGCACTAGTGCTCCTGGTCGGTGCGTACTCGTCCTTATGGATTACATTACCTGCGATAGTTATCTGCGCTCGGGAGCTATTTGTATCTGCTTTGCGCGAATGGATGGCGGAGATGAACCAACGTTCAGTCGTCAACGTTACGCTCGTGGGTAAGGTCAAAACCGCGATCCAGATGTCGGCTATCTTTGTTTTATTATGTAATCCGGTCGAACTCACGTTGCCGCTTGTGATCGCTGGGATCGCGCTCCTCTATGGCGCAACTTTCATGACGATTTTGTCGATGATCGTGTTGTTAAAGGCTGCATGGCCGGAGATGTCCCCAGCACGGGAATGAGTCGCTACGGGACGTTGCTTTGCTATGATTCCCGCGCTTCGACTATGTGGCAAACGGGCTGGGTGGCAGAGTGGCCATGCTGCAGACTGCAACTCTGTTTACGCCGGTTCGATTCCGACCCCAGCCTCCATTTTCGCGTCTAATTAAGACCGATTAGTTAGTTCCGGATCTATAGTGCAGAATCTCGTTCGTTCGTCGGGTGTTTACATTCACGGCGTCGGAGTCGATCAGAGAACAGGGTGCGCACACTATCGATCAGCGATGGATGTCGTTGCGATTCGACACCATTGCTGCGGTGAGTGGTATGCATGCACTGAGTGTCATTCGGAGCTCGCAAACCACGATGCGTCAGTGTGGCCGCAGACCGAATTCGACACGTTAGCGGTCCTTTGCGGAGTCTGCGGACATCAGGTTTCGATTAGGACGTATTTAGCGAATTCCGACCATTGTGTCGCTTGCGGTAGGTCCTTTAATCCAGGTTGCCGCCACCACCACCATTTATATTTTGAGAAATAGACTCGCGATCGACATCGGAGGTACGTTTACCGATGTCGTGCTTGAATGCGGTGATGAGCAGTTTACGAGAAAGTTGCTCACGTCCCACGATCAACCTGCGGACGCTGTGCTGCGTGGAATCCAGGATTTGATCAGTGAGCAGGATATTCCCACCGACTCGATTTCGCTCGTTCTGCACGGCACGACCTTAGCTACTAACGCGATCATCGAACGTCGAGGCGCGCGGACCGCCTTACTGACGACAGAGGGTCACCGTGACGTCATCGCGATGGCGTTTGAGAATCGATTTGAGCAGTACGACGTCAACATTGAGCGACCCGAACCGCTGATACCACGGTACTTGCGGATTCCGGTCCACGAGCGCATGAGCTCAGAAGGCGTGACTTTGCGAACCTTAGACGAAGGTTCGGTGAGGACCGCGATTGAAACCCTTCAAAACGAAGGCGTGGAGAGTGTTGCGATTGGTTTTTTACATTCGTACAGTAACGGAGCGCATGAAGAAGCGGTCGCGGAACTGGTGGCAGCGGCGATGCCCGATGTGTCGCTTAGCTTGTCTTCACAAGTTTGTCCAGAAATTCGAGAATATGAGCGGTTTTCGACTACGTGCGCAAACGCGTACGTGTTGCCGGTGATGTCGACATACCTGAACGATCTTGCGCAGCGCTTGATTGGGATGGGCATTCGCAGCCCGTTTCTCGTGATGACCTCGAATGGCGGGTTGACGACGCTCGCGACTGCGGTTAAGTTTCCGATTCGATTGGTTGAGTCAGGTCCTGCAGGTGGCGCTGTGCTCGCAGCATGGAAAGCGAGGCAACTAGATGTAGCCAAGGCACTGTCGTTCGACATGGGCGGAACGACGGCGAAGATTTGCATGATCGATGATGGTAAGCCGCTACGTTCGCGAGCCTTTGAAGTGGACCGCAGATATCGATTCAAAAAAGGGAGCGGACTCCCGGTCCGCATTCCTGTGATCGAGATGGTTGAAATCGGCGCCGGCGGAGGGTCCATCGCGCAAGTAGATCAATTGAAGCGCATTCGTGTCGGGCCTGAGAGTGCAGGATCGGATCCCGGTCCTGCTTGCTACGGTTTAGGTGGTGAGCTACCTACCGTTACTGACGCAGACGCCGTGATGGGTCGACTTGAGGCTGTTCGCTTCGCAGGTGGACAAATGGCACTCGATCTTGATTCCGCTAAGACCGCAATTACGATCCACATGTTTGGCACAGAACGCTCGGATCTCCACGAATCGGCGTTAGCGATCTCAGAAGTAGTTGACGAAAACATGACGTCGGCTGCAAGAGGTCATGCGAGTGAGTGGGGCAAGACGGTCTCTGACCGAGTCTTGATTGCGTATGGTGGCGCAGCTCCTATTCATGCAGCGCGGCTTGTCTCAAAGTTAAACTGCGACTACGCTCTTATTCCGGTTGGTGCAGGAGTCGGGTCGGCACTCGGTTTCTTGCGTTCACCGATCGCGTATGAGGTCGTTCACAGTAAGTACATGCGGTTGTCGCGCTATGAACGAGCTGTTGTTGAGAACGTCATCGCGACCATGCGCATCGAAGCTGATGACGTTATGTCCAGCGCCGTCCAAAAGACAGAGGTGCATGTTTCTGCAACCGCTTATATGCGCTACGTAGGTCAAGGCTATGAGATCAGTGTGCCATTAAATCTGGACGATTTGTCCGCTGAGAAACTACGATCTAACTTTGAGAATGCGTACGAAACGCTTTATGGACGATTGTTACCAAAATCGGACATTGAGGTCATGAGCTGGACATTGACTTTGGCGACTGTCTCGGAGGAACCTCCACGGTTATCCGACGACCCGGATGTGGATCGATACAACGGCACACATCGCGAACAATCGGTGATTGAACTCGAGGGTGAGGAGCTGGCTCGCTGTGTTGATCGTGAAAACCTGCGCCCAGGTCATCACGTACTTGGACCAGCGCTGATTAGCGAACAACACACTACAACCCTCGTTCCATCCGGGTTCGAGCTCATCGTAAACGAAGCATATGACTTGATCTTACGGCGTCGAGTCGCGTGAGCACACTCTCGGATTTACGACGGCAGTTGATTTGGGACAGATTACTCGCTGTCGTTGAGGAACAGGCTCAAACGCTTATGCGTACGGCATTCTCGACGGTGGTAAGAGAGGCAGGAGACTTATCTGCGGGCGTGTTCGACACGCAAGGACGGATGATCGCACAAGCGGTGACCGGCACCCCTGGGCACGTCAATGCGATGGCCGCTTCGGTCAGCCATTTCCTCGAACGGTTCCCTCTCAAGAGTCTTCATCCCGAGGACGTGTTGATGACTAACGATCCGTGGCTCGCGACTGGACATTTGAATGACTTCACGGTCGTGTCCCCAGTCTGTTTCGAGGGTAAACCAGTCGCTCTATTTGCCTCAACCAGCCACATCGCGGATGTCGGCGGCCGTGGTTTCGGGCCGGACGCCGGCGACATCTATGAGGAAGGAATCCGCATTCCGGTTATGCACCTGTTTCAAGCTGGGCAGCGAAACGAAGCGTTGATGGAGATCCTCGCGGCGAATGTGCGAGATCCTGTGGTTGCCGAAGGTGATCTGTATTCACTCGCAGCATGCAACCATCATGGCGGGCGTCAGCTCGTCGACATGATGGATGAGTTTGAATTGGAATCGCTTGACGAAGTTGGTGAGGAATTGCTTCAGCTATCGCAAGCAGCGGTAGAAAAAGAAATTGAGTCCTTGCCAAATGGAACGTATCGCCGGAGTATGAGGGTGGACGGCTACGATGAATCTATTGACATCAAGTGTGCCTTAACGATCGACGCGGGGAAGATTGACATCGACTTTGATGGAACTTCCCCGATATCAAGACATGGCATCAATGTGCCGCTTCCGTATGCGCAAGCCTATGCGTCGTTTGGGGTGCGGTGTTTGATCGGTAACGAGGTTCCTAACAATGCAGGTTCCTTAATCCCCATCTCAGTACACGCTCCAGAAGGCTCAATCCTCAATGCTCTTCATCCTGCGGCTGTGTCAGCGCGTCACGCGCTCGGCCAAATGCTGCCCGATGTCGTCATCGGCGCGCTTGCGCAGGTCCTTGACGATGACGTACCGGCTGAAGGCGCCTCGTGCATCTGGAATCCCGTATTGATGAACAGCAATGTGCGAGACGGCAACATGCCGAACGCGAATTTTGTGGTTAATCCGATTTTCAATGGCGGCACTGGCGCACGCGCGTCCAAGGACGGCCTCTCAACAACAGCATTTCCGTCCGGTGTTCGTACTACACCAACCGAGATAAATGAAGTGACTTCACCATTGATCTTCTGGAAGCGTGAGTTCAAGTGCGATTCAGGTGGTGCAGGTCGTTTGCGCGGCGGACTTGGTCAAAGCATTGAGATTGAGCACGCACAAGGTGCGGGATTTGTGATTTCGAAGATGTTTGAGCGCGTCACTCATCCTGCTCGCGGTCGAGACGGTGGACAGGATGGTGCTTGCGGTCGTGTCGGTATCAAGGATGGAGAAGAGTTTCGTGGCAAAGGCAAGGAAGTAATCCCGGCAGGTGCAACACTCATCATGGAGACCCCAGGCGGTGCTGGAATTGGTTCACCTCACGACCGTGAACCAGAACGGGTGGACGCAGATTTGCGCGAAGGTGTGATATCGACCGACGCTGCTGATTCGATTTATCGTCGAAAATCAGATTGATGATTGGTGCCCGAGGCCGGAGTCGAACCGGCACGGATTAACTCCGAGGGATTTTCGTACCACTACGGCTTTCGCCGCCGAATCACTTCGTTTGTGGTCTGGACTTTCTCTTCACCCTAGTTTCCCACCGTAGGCGGAGGCCGTCAAGTCTCTACACTTCTCGCCGCAATCGGCGATTTAGCTCGGGATTGCCAGTCAATGACAAAGGTTTCCCCGAATTTGACCTCATTCACGACGACGGTTTCCCGCCGAGTGCTCAAGTTAATTAAGTCCCTTGCGTCTACCAATTTCGCCACTCGGGCACATGTGGTAATTATTGCAATCGGCTGACGTTAGGAACGTTCGAGCGGTTCATTTGAATAGCGTTAATCCCTGATTGCAGCGTCCGGAGTGACTCGATGACGATTTACGATGTACAAGCCGAAAAAAATCATCCCAATACCGAATAACGCGGAATAGTGAATGGCTTCGCCGAGTATCGCGTAAATCAATAGGAGCGAGACTAACGGTGAAAGGAAAATCAGTTGGCTTAACTTCGCGACACTAGATGTCGTTGACATCGCGCGCTGCCAAAGTAAGAACGCGAATCCCATCTCGAGCCAACCAATCCACGCGCCATACCCAAGATTAGACCAAGTCAGACTTGGTAATCCAGTCGTAAAGTAGCAAAGAAGAGTTAGTAGAGGCAGCGCGACTGTAAAGCCGTACCACATAAACCACCACGAATCAAGCCGCACCGATATCGACCATATCCAATAGATCGCCCAAAGTAATGTACTCGCCAGTGCCAGCCCAACGCCCACCGCATCAAATCCCAGTGAACCGACGAGCTGACCCTTAGTAACAAGGAAAAGCACGCCGCAGTAGCCGATCAGAATTCCGATGACAGTGCTACGGCTCAATGGTTGACGCAGCATTGGAATTGCGAGTAATGCTGTCACGATTGCCCACGTGTAATTCAGTGGCTGAGCGACGTGTGCCGGTAGCCGGTCATATGCGGTTAACAACACAACGTAGTAGAGAAGCGGGTTCAGTAGTCCGAGCAAGAGTGCTCTTACGATGCTCGATTTTTCCTGAGGACGCGAGGGGAAAACTACGCAGCAAACAGAAAACAGTACCCACGAGAAGCACGCGCCAATCCAGAGCAATTGAATGGGTTCCATGCCGCGCAAACCCAGCTTGAAACCGACCGCGATCGTTGACCACAGCATGACCGCTGCGAGTCCCATCAGTGTTGGTTTGCTAATTGCTAACTGCATTCGGGTTTGCAACCGCCAAATCAACTAGATGGACAGGTAGAATCTTAGCTGCACGAATGTCCAGCGCGAGAGTGCTCAGTTGACGCACTCAGATAGGGCGACATTCCCAATCCGATTCAGTTCTTGAGAGGACTCTATGACCATTTCCGAAGGTGACGCATTACCTGACGCAACAGTGCAGATGATGAAAGACGGCCGCCCGGCACCAACATCGTTACGTGATTTGACGGCAGGTAAGAAAGTCGTTTTATTTGCTGTACCTGGTGCATTTACGCCAACGTGTTCACTGCAACATTTGCCTGGTTTTATAAACAATGCCAATGAACTTAAGGCGAAAGGTGTCGACGAGATCCTTTGTACGGCGGTGAATGATGCTTTCGTCATGGATGCTTGGGGTGCGTCACAGTCAGCGGATGCGATCTCGATGGTTGCGGATGGGAACGGCGACCTGGCAGAGGCTCTAGGACTAGTGATGGACGGAAGTGGATTCGGAATGGGTACTCGCTCGCAGCGGTACGCCATGGTGATCGACAATGGCATCGTAACGAAGATTGCAGTCGAAGCACCGGGTAAATTTGAAGTAAGCAGCGCCGAAGCGATTCTCGCCGATCTCTAACACACATTCAAAGCAAAAGCTTGAGTAGATTGACGCGCAAGCTGCGCTCCTATATAGAACGTCGCATCACACGCTAGCGAGTCCTTCCCTGCGGTAGGATTGTCGGCGCGGATCTGCGCACTCATTTGATGGAAATTAACAATGGCTTTAGAAATATTCGGTTTTAGTCAAAGTAGAACCTTTCGCACTCTTTGGATGGCGGAGGAAATTAAGGCGGTTAAAGGACTGGAATTCGTACACGACAATTCGATCCCACAACCTGGTCCAGAGCTGGATGCATTTCTCAAGCTGAATCCGATGGGTCAGGTACCCGTCATACGCGTGGATGGCTTCGTTTTGAGAGAATCAATGGCGATCAATCTTTATCTCGCGAAGAAATACGACGTACTCGCTCTCAACACGCTTGAGGAAGAGGCGTTGGTGTCGCAGTGGTCTTTTTGGGTTATGACCTCGGTTGAAACGCACACGCTCGACTCCCTCAAGTACAAACTTGGTGCTATGGGTGTCGAACAAGACGACGCGAAGGTCGAAGCTGAGATGGAGATATTGGATCGCCCGCTTAAAGTTCTGGAAAAACACCTACATAGCCAGTCACACTTGGTAGGGGAGTCGTTCAGCGTCGCAGACCTGAACGTGGCATCAGTTCTCGCGTGGTTGCGGATGGCGCAAATCCCCACTACCAAATATGCGGCGATAAGCGAGTGGCTGGATCGCTGCATCGAGCGTCCAGCATTTACGGCTGCCCGTCAACACTGAACGAACAGCCGTTAGCTTGGAAGGCTAGTTGATCTGGACGTTTCGAATTGACTTGACAGTTCGAATGTAAGGCTCGTCCATGCCATACGAACCGGTTAGCATCTGGCTTTGCGCAGAGGCTAGCTGCTTGCTCTCAAACGTACCGGCGAGGACGATATAAAACGTCTTACCTTTCGATTCAGTCTTGACACGCATCAGGTTTAGTGATGGATACGAGCTCATGAAGTTGGAGGACAGACCGTAGTTTGTGAACGCAGCTAACTGAACTGCGTAGTCATAGTCACCTCCTAAACCATCGAGAGACACATCGGGATTCGCTGGCGAAGCACTTCGCCTTACCGTTGAGGTCGTGTTGGACCCCGAGACAGGTACTTGCACGACTACAGGTTTACTTGCAGTTGCGGCCGGATTCGACGAAAACACGTTCGCGGTTTGGCTTGTTGCCTGACTAGAGGGTGTATTAGTTGGTTTCTCGCTCACTTCCCTGGTCGGTCGCGTACTCGTGCCAACGTTTGGCTGACTAAGCGTGACGATTCGAGTCGGTGCTGGCTCTGAGTCGGTAGTTACAACCGGTACGGGTGTGGTATCAACCACTTTGGGTATATCCCGCGCTTCCGTCGACGCGTCTCTACCGCGCATGCGAATGTTGAAAAAGCCTCTCCGTTCTCGATTTGGCGTATCGGCCTTCGCGACCGTTCGAGTCTGGCGGCTCTGCTTAGTTGCGGCCGGGGCTGCGCGAGATTCGCTGATCGCGGCCGCGCGATTTCGTGTCCGCACACGCCACCATGGAACGTTTTCGTCAGCTTTCTCTGCGACTTCAGATACCGGCTGCACTGGGGTGGGAGGAGTCTCTGTCGCGGTCTGTTGAGCGCGGCAATCCCAAGATGAATCACCGGCTTCGCACTCGAACGTGGTAGCTGGTGTTTGGTCAGGGTCGGGTGTTGTAGATGAGGCTACGCAGCCGCCAATCAACAAGAAAAAACCCGAGAGGCACACACATTGTGTGAGGGTATTTGTCAGTAACTTCATGTCACCACCGAAAGCAATCCGTCGCGTTTCTGCCGCACATTCTATACATTCCATGACACGTTGCGCGATCAGAAAACTATACAGATATCTACGTAAAGTCTGACAAAAACCGAAGAATCAACACGATAAAACAGGGCGAGATCGCACTGAATTCCGGCGTGCTCGAGTTCTTCGAATTGTTAGTGCGATGACTTCAATCGAATTGAGATATGGTATTGCGTGGGAATGTCTATATGATTCACGCGCAAGAACGTTGTTCGAGACCAAAACTAAGGAACTTACCGTGCTCGCGACGCTTGATCAATTCGTGCGTATTCCGCGAATCTTGCGATTGGATGTCGCAGGACAACCCCTAAACTGGATCACCTGGCAGGACGCTGTCTGTCTCTACGCACGCGAGCTCGTCGTTTGGAGCCTAGGCGACCTCGCGCTTCGAATCTATGGTGGAATTTGTGCGGCTAGTGGTGAGCGCAGCATGATCGACGTCCACAGCATCATCGCTTGTAGTGGTCGCATCCATGCAGAGTCTTACTCTGCGACCCCACCGTTGAGTAACAGGGCGCTTTTCGCACGCGATCGGAATTTCTGCATGTATTGTGGGATGAAGTACAGCGATAGTCAGTTGACCCGTGACCACGTTGTGCCGATTTCGCGTGGTGGTTCGGACGAATGGACAAACGTCGCCGCAGCGTGTCGACGCTGCAACATTCATAAAGGTGATCGTCTCCTTCACGAATGCAAGATGGAGTTGATGGCGCTGCCTTACGTACCTAACGTAGCCGAGTATTTGGCGTTAACAAATAGTGGGCGGATCCTGGGCGATCAGCTTAATTTCCTTGAGTCTCGCTTCAACAAGCTGTTGACCGAACGTAAAGTGTTTGGTGACGAGTTTGTTAATCCACTGCCCGGATGATCTGATCGGCGTCGCCTAATACAGCTGCCATGCATGCAGTGACATTCTTTCCAGTAGGAATGTCGAGAAACTCGTTGGGTCCGTGTGCGTTCGAATGTGGACCCAGCACGCCCGTGACAACGAACTGACAATCAGGAAACTTCTCCTCCAGCATTCCAAGAAACGGTATCGTTCCTCCACAACCAATTTGTCGAAGCGGTCTTCCAAAGAACTCATTTGACGCGCGGTTGAGTGATTCGGTCAATTGCGTGGTAAGTGGTTTAGCGTACCAGCCTGATTCCGCGGCATCGACATCGAAGGTCACGGATGCATCACACGGTGGATCGGAGGTAAAGGTCGTGACCAGTGCATCGGCGGCGCGAGCCGCGTCAACTGTCGGTGGCAGTCGAAAAACCAACTTAGCGCTCGTGCTCGGGCGGAGCGTGTTGCCTGCGTTGGTTGGATCCGGTGCTCCCCCTAAGCCAACAGTCGCGAGTGAAGGTTTCCAGGTATTTCGGACTATGAGCTCGGCGATATCGTTCGAATCTGGTTGCGTTTGGCCGTGCCACGGGTATCGCTCGATTATCGATCGTCCGAGTGTCTTGGCCGCCGCAGTAGCTTCGGCGGCGACGTACTCGGGAATAGGTCCATGAAGCGACTCAATAAGATGTCCTGACTGCGCATCTTCGACTCGATTCAGTTGTTCACGCAAAACGCGGAAGCTCGAAGGTACGATCCCCCCGGCGGCACCAGAGTGAATCCCTTCCGTGAGAACGTCTGCGCGCAAGGTACCGCTTACAAGACCCCGCAATGATGTCGTCAACCATAGCTGGTCGTAATTCCCGCACTCAGCGTCTAGGCAGATAAGTAAATCTGGCTTGCCGATGATGTCGCGTAGCTCGTCTATGTAAAACGGTAAATCGAAACTTCCGCTTTCTTCGCATCCCTCGATCAAGACGCAACACC
>JAGWBO010000120.1:0-328 GCA_021295855.1 Pseudomonadales bacterium
CAAGCGCCGTACTCCGTACCGACGGAGGCCATCCAAGAGCGGCTCGAGCGCAACAACCTCAAGCACGTAATCATCAACCTTCCGGTTACCGACCCCGAAACTGGTCTCGGCAACCTGCCGCTCCAGCCCGATAAGGTCGGCATCTACCAAGAGCGGGTAGCACTCGGAGTCGAATACGCAGCCGCACTCGGATGCATCGGCGTCAACACCGGAATCGGGCCGCGACCCGAAGGAACCGACCCCGAAATCGCGTACCGAACCTATATTGACAACCTTCGCTACGCCGCCGACGAGTTGGCGAAAGTCGGCGTCCACGCACTGATCGAAC
>JAGWBO010000120.1:565-2833 GCA_021295855.1 Pseudomonadales bacterium
ACGAACTCGGCTACACCGGTTGGGCCGGCGCCGAATACAACCCATCCGGCCGAACGGAAGACTCGCTGGATTGGTTTAGGCGGCTTTAGCATTCGCGTTCGGGCTGTGTTCGTTCGTGTTCACAAAGCGACGGGAACGGGGTGAAGCAGATTGAAACTGCGACTAACTGCCCCGGTTGTGTGCGTCCCGACTTGTGTTGAGTGACGTCACTTGCCGCACAATCGCGATATTTCGCCACCTACCCAAAACCAACACCGACGAGCCGATACAGTATTAGTAGCACCTACCCACCCGAGGTCTCAGCAGACAAGTTTCAGACCCAGACCAATAATGACCTTAATTCCAACCAAGACGGAAGAATCGATTTCGCAGGCACCTCTCTCTCACTCGCAGACCAATCGGCGCCAATCACATCCAATCCCAATCCTATCCAACAAAGTTGTCAACGTTGCCTCGGTCCCCCAGCGCAGTCCGCTCCGCTATCCCGGCGGTAAAACTTGGCTCGTGCCTCAAATCCGAAAGTGGCTTGCCAAGCTCGATCCCCGTCCCGAACTTTTCATTGAACCCTTCGCTGGCGGTGGCATCGCATCGTTAACCGCCGTCATGGATGGTTACGTCGACCGCGCATTGCTCTGCGATCGAGACCCGGAACTCTCGAACTTATGGCGGTGCATCCTCAACGACACCGATCGGTTAGCCCAACAAGTCGAAAGCTTCTCGCCTACACCTGACAACGTTCGCGCCGTTTTCGATGACGACAATACCTCGGATTTCGAATCCGCGTTCCGCACCCTGCTACGGAATCGCGTTAATCGGGGAGGCATTATCGCCAAAGGCGCATCGACGATGAACAAGGGTGAAAACGGCAATGGTCTCGCGTCTCGTTGGTACGCCAAAACCCTCGCAACACGAATCCGAACCATCGGTTCCTATGCCAAACATTTCGAGTACGTTCGAGGCGATGGTATTGACCTCGTCGAACGCTACCAAGATCGCCAATCCGCCGTTTTCTTCATCGATCCGCCGTACACAGCCGCAGGCAAGCGGGCCGGCAAGCGCCTGTACACCTTCAACGAAATCGATCACGAATCGCTTTTTGAGCGAGTGTCTGCCGTAAAGGCACCGTTCATGATGACCTATGACGAGAACGACGAGGTTATCGACATGGCACTTAGACGAGGATTCCATCTATCACGGGTCGCGATGAAAAATTCCCATCATACGGTGATGTACGAGTTGTTAATCACCTCTCAAAAACTCTCTCCGTGAGCCAGACCCGACGCTTCGGGATTGGCGAGTGGTACGGACAATCCTATCTCGGTCTCACTCGAGACGAGCGGCACCATCTAGCAACCAGTCGCCAAACCCAATGTTGCCCGTTCCGCATCGGCGGAGGCGCCTGTACGAAGCAAGGCGGGGTATGTTCATTCAGGTTGTATGAGAAATCCAAAGGAACAATTCTCCCGGTTGCTAGCGACGAGGACGGGTTGCGGGTCATGTGTCCTCGGCGATTCGAAGAGGAAATGACTATTTTCCAGTGGGTTGGCGAAACCGTATTGGGTACGCCTAATCCTAGAATCGCTACCGAAATCGGCTTCCTAAAGGCCCAAGATGGCAAGTCCAACGTCGGAAGAATCGACATGGTTTTGACCAATCGAGAGTCGGACGGCACCGCATTCGATTGGTGTGCTCTAGAAATCCAGGCGGTCTACTTCTCTGGTAGAAGCATGAGCGAGGAATTCCGCAACATCATTGACCACCCCGGCGATCGACCTCCATTCCCAAGTCATCATCGTCGTCCCGACTATCGGAGTAGTGGACCTAAACGTCTCATGCCTCAGCTACAAATCAAAGTCCCGACTCTCCGTCGATGGGGCAAAAAGATGGCCGTTGTGGTCGACAAGCATTTCTTTAATTCCTTGGGCGACATCGAGGTAGTCGATGATCTGTCGAGTGGTGACATCGCGTGGTTCACCGTCGATTTTGAGCAGGACGACTCGGGCCGACGCTTCAAACTCGTCCCTCACGACGTCCACGTAACAACCCTTGAACGCGCTACCGAAGCCCTAACGGGCGGCACGCCAGTCACGTTGCCCGAATTCGAGTTGGACATAAGATCCAAGCTGGACAGGTGAATGGCCGGGTATAAAGCACGCGTTCGACGACTCATTCATCTCCCCCTAATCCCCCCGTACAAACCGCGATTTACAAATCCGATTTACCATTTCCCTCATGACCGACCCGATTATCACTTTCGACGATCGAGAC
>JAGWBO010000043.1:0-1526 GCA_021295855.1 Pseudomonadales bacterium
TAAAGCGGTCGTCGCGTTACGGCGTATCAACTACATCCTCAGCACCACCGAAGAAACAGAACAACCAATTCCTTCCGTTTCTCGCTTGCATGGCGAGATTGAGTTCGAGCACGTTTCGATTCGATTCGGCGCAGAAACGGCTGCAATTGAGAACGTATCAGTTCGCGTCGCTGCCGGGGAGACCATAGGGGTTGTCGGTGCGCCAGGCTCGGGTAAATCGACAATGCTTCGCGCGCTTCTTCGAGTCCACGAGTTGGCTAGCGGTCGGATTCTCGTCGATGGACTTGATATCACGACGATCAACCGTAAATGGTTACGAGCCATTTCTTTACTCGCGCTCGGTACGAGAGAACCTTTTAGTGGGTAAGGAGGACGCAAGCGACTCAGAACTGACCAACGCGACGAAGGAAGCTGCGCTACATCGCTCTATCGAGGGGTTCAGCGAAGGCTATGAATCGATGGTCGGTGAACGTGGCGTAACTCTATCGGGAGGTCAACGACAGCGACTTGCACTTGCGCGCGCGCTCTTGAAAGAGCCACCAATCCTGATCCTCGACGATGCCTTGTCCGCGGTGGACACGAACACTGAACACCACATACTGGAAAGCTTGGAAGCCAGAAGCGGCAAACACACAACCTTCATCGTCGCCCATCGTTTGTCGACACTACGTAGCGTTGACAGGATCCTCGTCTTCGCGCACGGGGAGCTTGTCCAAGTGGGTTCGCACGAAGAACTATCGAAGAGACCCGGTCCATACCACGAACTCTGCGAATTGCAGGATCTGATGGATCAGTCGATCAAACTGGAGTCGTTAGGCCATGTCTGATCTACTGCTAGAAGACGAACATTTCGATCCAAGCGCAGCGCCAAATATTGACTGGGCGCTGTGGCGACAGCTCTTCCGCTACATCTTGCCGTACAAACGTGAGCTCGTGTTCTTGATTATCGCAGCCATCATCACGGGCGTGTTAGAACCCGTGTACGCGTTAATTACGAAATGGTTGTTAGACGACATCGTCGAGTACGGTGCGGATGCACCAATCATGATGTGGACAACACTCTACGTCACGATGGCGCTGGTTATCGCGGGTGCTGTTGGGTTCTTTCTGTACTTTACCAACAAGTTGCGCGTCTATGCGAGTTACGACTTACGGATCGACGCGTTCAGTAACTTGCAGCAACAGTCGTTTGCGTACTTCGATAAACGACCAGTTGGCTGGCTAGTCGCTCGCCTAACGTCAGATTGCGAACGCTTGACGAACATCGTCTGCTGGGCGCTGCTCGACATCATTTGGGGCGCAACGATGATCCTCGCGACAAGCTTTGCCTTGGCTTGGCTGAGCTGGAAGATCACCCTCGTCATGTTGTTGGTCATGCCTTTCATTTTCTGGGTTTCTGCAAAGTTTCAACGTTCGATCCTTGGCTCAGCTCGTGAAGTTCGAGCAGCAAACTCACGTATCACCGGTTCGTTCAATGAAGGCATCATGGGTATGGAAACGAGCAAGGTGTTCGTGCAGGAGCGCAC
>JAGWBO010000043.1:1922-18398 GCA_021295855.1 Pseudomonadales bacterium
AATGTAGGTTTTGGCTACGACACCAATCGGCAGGTGCTCAGCGACATCAATCTCACCGTTGAGCGTGGTCAGACAATCGCTTTAGTCGGACCAACGGGCGGCGGTAAAACAACGCTCGTCAATGTCATCTGTCGCTTTTACGAGCCAACACGGGGCGGCGTTTATTTTGACGGCGTCGACTATCGGAATCGAAGTCACCATTGGCTACACTCCAATCTCGGCATCGTGCTACAACAGGCGCATGTCTTTAGCGGTTCGGTTCGAGACAACATTCGCTACGGAAAACTCGACGCAACTGACAGAGAAGTTGAGGATGCGGCCAAGTTATCAGAAGCCCACGAGTTCATATCCGGGCTTGAGCGCGGCTATGACACCGAGGTTGGCGAAGGCGGTAATCGGCTCTCTGCCGGCGAGAAACAACTATTGTCGTTCGCGCGAGCAATTCTTGCTTCTCCCCAGATACTCGTCCTGGACGAGGCCACCAGTTCGGTCGATTCCGAAACAGAGCAACGAATTCAACATGGGATTGAACGCATGTTGACGGGTCGAATTAGTTTTATCATCGCCCATCGGCTGACGACGATACGAAACGCCGACCGGATCGTATTCATCGACGATGGTCACATCGTTGAGATGGGCTCGCACGAGGAACTGCTGCAATCGCGAGGTCGCTATTTCGAGCTCTACGCGCAACAGAGTATGGATCAATCGTTCCGCGCAGCCTGGCAACACGAGTCGTTGTCTGCTTCGTAACGGCAAACTGGATGTGTGTGCATATCATCTAACCGACGCGTTCTCGCTCGATATTAGTTTTACGTGGAATCTGACGAAATACTCCGTCGACTAGCGCCGCTGTTTGCAGAAATGGACAAACAGTGCATGGTGACCGATCACTTGATCGACAAGGATCAGTGGCGGATCTATCTGACCACCATGTGGAGTAACCTCGTCATGGATCCCGAGAATCTCGGTATGACAGAAGCAGACCTCGAAGACGCTTACCGCGTAATTGAAAGAGAGGCTGAAAATCGGCTTGGTGGGGAAGACGCACTTGTCGAAGCGTTTCGATTTTTGACGACAAAAGACGGCGAGCGATGCATCGAAAAGGCGAAACTTCGCAAGAGCCACAAAGACATGCTGCTCTACTTCTCATCCATGATGGTCGACCCAGAGCGCCACAAGCAATATATGGAAGAAATCCGCGACTCAACGTAGGCAACTGGTCGCTATACCAGACTGCTTAGCGAATCAACCGAATGAGAGCTTGACATGGATCTGATAAAACCGCACGAACTCGACAATGACAAGCTCGATTGGACAGGACGCGTTCGACATTCCGAGGTCTGGAAAACGCTGAATGCCGCTCGCGACGGCGATATCAAGCAGTTGACCGAGTTGCTAGACACGAGTCCCGAATTAGCTCGGTGCGAGTATTGGTATGTATCGCCGCTCCATTTTGCCGTACGCGAGGGTCACTTCGAAACAACCAAATTGCTAGTCGACCGTGGTGCAGATGTGACGTTGCAAACCCTATATGGGCAAGAGACGTTTCTACAGATAGCGATGGATCGTGGTCATAACGACCTCATCGACTATTTACGCGGAATCGCTCGAACATTGATGAGCTCCGAAGGCGACGTTCATCCGATCCATGCGGCAAGCAAGGACGGTGAGCTAGAAACGGTTACACGCCTACTCGACACCGACCCAACGCTAGCGAATCGTGGCGACGATGTCGGTCGCCGACCGATCCACTATGCGGTCGAAGCTAAAAACCACGATCTGATCGAGTTGCTCATCGCGCGGGGGGCGGAGGTAGACACACCCGGTTTCTCAAGCGACAATCGTCTAGGTGGCTTCGGGTTCAGACCGATCACATCAGCGCTCTGGCTACACCCGTATTGGCCACAACGGAATGACTATGACACGGTACGGCTGCTGCTGAAACATGGCGCGCAGTACACCGTCACGATTGCAGCGGCGCTGGGCGACGAAGACCGTGTGCGTGAACTACTGGCCGGTGATCCAGCATTGTGTAACCACCAAGAATCGGGTGGCAAACGTGCGCTCTCGGCCGCGGCCGAGCGCAACTACGTGGACATCGTGAATATGCTGCTCGAAGCAGGCGCGGATCCTAATCTAGAAGAAGGGGGCAACTGTCCAAAAGGATACGCGCTGTGGGCTGCATCGCACCTTGGCTATTTTGAAATCGCACGCGCGCTCCTTGCCGCCGGCGCAGACCCGAACGCTGGAGTCGAATCCTCCGGCAACCCGACTGAGTCTGCATTCAATCGTGAAATGCGTGAGTTAATGTATCGACACGGCGGTAAAGTTGGGTTTACCCAGTATTTCCACGAAAACAACGTCGATGTGGTTGCGGCAGTTCTGCAACACGCGTCAGAACCATTCCTACGTGCGATGGCCGAAGAAGGTTTTCCCCACGCAGTCAGCAACAGCTACGAGACCTTGGTTCACATGATGCTCAATGCAGGAATGCGGGTGCCGCCTGTGCTGACCGGATGTCAAACCTAT
This sequence comes from Pseudomonadales bacterium, assembly GCA_021295855.1. Lineage (GTDB taxonomy): Bacteria > Pseudomonadota > Gammaproteobacteria > Pseudomonadales > Azotimanducaceae > Bin55. The sequence goes on from JAGWBO010000043.1 coordinate 4,455, forward strand.
CTATGGCATGACTTAAATCTATGCGAAGTGCTCCTTCAGCACGACATGGATCCCAACCTGCCAAATTGGCAGTCCATGCGTCCTCTTCATCTCATGGCACAAAAAAACTATGTAGACGGCGCGAAATTGATGGTGAAGTACGGCGCCGATCCGAGTCTGATCGATGAGGAATACCGCACCACGCCACTAGGATGGGCCGCGATGTTCGGTGCGCGAGAGTACGCTGAGTACCTACTTGAGGAGTTTCCAGACCGTACCGTACACGAGCCTGCCGAGATGCCGGAGTGGGCTCAACCTGCGGCGTGGGCCGCGCGACGCGACCATCAAGACTTAGTGGCGCTTCTAACCTAGAAGGTTCGAGTTCGACGCTCGAAAACTACGAAATCGTGTAGCGCAGCATCACGCGACTATCGTCGCGTAACCCCTCACGAAATCGCGGTCCCCAAACACCCCACTCATCTGAGTATTTAGTGCCCATCTTCGCGAGTGCGGCATCTTGCGTCTCGACATCATCCTCGATTGAACCTTCGAGCATAAGCTCTGGCGCAGACCGGTAGGAATCGCCTGCCCGCGTCCAAATTCCGAACTCACCAACCCAGATTCGCGCAGAAGTCAATCCTTGGCGGATGGCATTAGCGCGCCACGCTTCATACTGCGTAACGACAAAGATCTGAGAGTCGCCGTCGTACATGAACCACACCTCACCCTTGCAGGTGCTCTCCGCGCCATCAGATTTAATAGGAGTCATGTAGATCAGGCGCGAATTCGTCAACGCTTCCTTGGTCGCGTCGGCAACCTGACCGAACAACGGCAAGATCGGGGTCAAACTTGCACCGATTACGGCTTGTCGTCTCGTTAGCATCTAAAAACTCCTTTGAGTGAAAAAACTCTCGTTAGTCTTAAGTTTCTGAAGGTTCGTCTTTGAAGAGCGATTCAAAGAACCATTGCGCACCTGCAGGTTCTTCAAGCAAGCGCTGCTGACGATGAGTTAGCGTGAGATTCTCTGGCGCGGTCACGCGTGTGCGGGACCAAGTCAATTGTGAAGCGCAGTATTTGTATAGCAATGACCGTCGTTCGTGGTCCGCATTCCAAGCCATTGTCCCGTGTGTGGTAGCTTCCGTGAAGAACGTCACGCTTCCGGCTGGCGCCTCAGGACAAATCACAACTCCTTCAAATGTGCCGTTACGAATGCAGTCTGGGAGTTTAAAGTGACTGTTGTGGCTTCCAGGAATGCAACAGAGCCCACCGGTCTCCGGACCGCTGTCGGACAGGTTAAACGCAGCAACTGCAAAACCGTGTAATGCTTGGTGACCTGGTTGCGGGTAGTACTTTCCTCGTTCAGCACGCGTAAAGGGTTCGGAAGCACCGTAATCCGAATGCAGTCTTCCGCTCGGCATCCCCTTTTGCATACGCATGCCAAAAATACGATCCAAGCGAAACGCTTCACCTAACTGGATGCGCATGATCTGCATCGTCAATGGGTGATCGAGCAGATCCACGAAAGGTTGACCATATGCTAGAAATCCCGGGTTGGACTTGTACGACCCGCCAGCCATTCCAAAACGATAGTTGTCATACACACCGAGGCTTTTCTCCTGTGTTCGCTCGCCTCGCTCCGATGGGAAGTCGGGTAACGTCTCATCAAGAATTCGATTGAGCGTCTCAACTTGCTCTTCGCTCAACACGTCCTCTACGACGAGATAGCCTTGAAGATCGTAGAGATATTGGAAGAGTTCCGCGAGTTCAGCGTCATTTGCCGATTTGATATAGCTTGCTGAGGGGTTTGCGTCTAACATCCTTTCATTCCGATCAAGTGAGAAGGGAGCATCTGTTCTGACTAATCATCTGACTCACTGCCGAAGTTTCGTGGCTATTTGGTTGTAATTCTTCAAATTTTCCGCTTTCGTCTTCGACGTTTGGATTGGCACCTGCGTCAAGCAGCATCTCGACTAGCTTGACTTCCTCTCGCCACCACGCGTTTGCCGCCATGTGAAGCGCTGTTTGTCTGCGCGCCGTCCTTGCGTTCACATCCGCACCTCGGCGAATGAGCAACTTTGCTCCATTTAACACACCTTCGCGAGCTGTCACCATCAATGGGGTCAAGTCTTGGTCCGCCAATTCACCTTTCGGCGACGCTAGCGTATGAACTTTAGCACTACAAGGTAGCGTGCGCGAGTCGACATGCGCCTCTAAATCCAACAGTTCCTCCATGACCTCGAGCCACCCATAAGTACTTGCCAGGTGCAAAGGTCGTTCACCGAGCATACAAGGCGCATCGAGATCGGCACCTCCTCTTACCAACGAACGCGTCAGTTCGCGCGCATGCTCTGAGTAACCGTGAGTGACGGCTAAGTGAATCGGGCGCCACTCACCTTCGCCTAGTGCTTCGATTTCCCAAACAAAGAAACCGATGCGGGACAAGACCCGATTCGGGTCGTCGCCACAAGCAAGGAGCGTGTTGGTAGCGTCTATTTGAGAGCGGAGTAACGCCCATCCAAGAGGCGGTAAACCGTCCGATTCATCTGAAAGATCCGTGGTCTTAGCTAGCCGCGCAATCTGATTAGCCAAGCCAAGTGCGCATGCGCTGTGTAGATCACACTCATGTCCCGCCGCCAACATTTCATGAGCGATATTTGCGTCATAGAGCGCCGCGATTTGTAAAGGCGAAAGATCGGTTTCATTGGAAAGTCCAACACTAGCTCTCGCATCGCGATTAGCCTCGAGGAGATTCTGCGCGAGAACCGCCCAATCCTTATCCAAATTTAATTTGGCTAGTTTCGACCGGCGCAGTTAATCCGCAGCGGCACCGCGTTCATTGTGATGCATCTCTGCGACGACTTCAGACATACCTTCCCATTCATCCCACATGTTGCACATCGCTTGTTTGGATCTTTCCCACGGGTCGTTGCCTTCCTCGAAATCCAACCATTCACCGCGCTGGCCTCTATCTGGATGGTCCGTCACGCCGTTCACCACCACATTTGGTTGACGCTTCTTATTCCTGATTCGAAAGATGATGTTCTTGCGTGTTTCCGACCCAAGTTCGTTTCGCGTGCCTGAATGAGGGATGTGGTACATCGCGATGCATGCATCGCCTTTATCCATCAAAATCTGAGTTGGCCGTGGCCATCGTCGACCGTCAGGCGTGGTTTCAGACGACTCGTCAGTGAACTGCTCGAATATAGACGGCGGCAGATAGTTCATACCGCAGCGATTCGGACAGTCATGGTTTAAGCGTGGCCAACCTGGTCCTTCCGGTCCGAGATGTCCATTCGTCTCATACTGCCAACGGAAGAACTTTTCGATTTCGTGGTGGGCACCACGGAGTAAGCACGTTTGACCGCGTCCTTCCTCCGTTTGGTCATTTAGGCACACGAAGACGAACGCCGTAAAACTTCCTAAACCTAGGGTCATGTCCGGGTCTTCGAACAGCGGTACCATGTTGTGTCCCATTACTTCGGGCGATCGGCCTAGATCACCCTTGGGACCAGCCGCGAAATGGCGAAGGTATATCTCCTCAGGCGTACCTTCCTGAACCTCCTGAGGCGCGGCAATCGTGATATTGCCGTCCATGTGAACACCCGCACCGTAATAGGGTATGTCCACATCTCGATAGCCCATGTTCGTGAATCTACCCGACGGGCGAGAAGGCCAAGAGATGCCAGTCTGGCACGTGCTTGGCGGATCGAAATATCCCATCACCTCGTGCAGGATCGGCGTTATGTCGGATTTGTTGACCAGATCCGTCATCACCGCCTCGGCGCCGAGATAGCGACCACGCTTGGGGATCTTTAGAGCTGCAGTCGCTTTATTGACGAGCTCGTCCGACACCGCCTTCTTTACCACAATAAAACCGTCACGATAGAGTGATTTCTTGTCTTCAATCGTTAGGGTTCGCGGTTGCTCAGTCATCGTTTATCTACCTTTCCTACGCGTATCGGTATGAGTTTCGAGACGCTGACGGATTTTATGGGTTCAACGAGAAATCATCGCGTAAGCTCAACAGGGCTGCCAGAGCATCGTGCGGATTTCGCCTAACTCGCGACGCAGTTTGTCCCACTCTTCGCCGCCGTCCTGCGACCGATAGATTTGACCCAAATTCGTACAACAAAACAGAAGGTTCGAGTCCGCCGCGTTATCAGCAACCATCCATGGCGTGGAATTGGGCGTCACTGGTAGATCACAGTCTTCCCATGTCGCACCCCAGTCTCGACTTCTCAAAAGCCGACCGGTCGACCCGGGAGGACCATCACCATTGCAGAGGAATACGGTACCATCGTAGTCAGCCTTTGGCTTGATTCCACGTGTGTACTGCCATGGTGAATCGAGTTTATGCCATTCCCACGACTCGGCATCATCGAAGGACTCATATAGTCCTAGCGCGGTCGCTGAGAGCAACTTGCGCTTCCCGTCGACTTCCGCGATCGCAATGTCATGGATATCTGGGAAGCGAAATCCCTCCTCCGAACGTTCCCATGTCTTTCCGTAGTCGCGGGAACGATGCACAGCGTCAATCTCCGCACTCGCCCAAATCGTCGCGTCGTCTATCGGATCGAAGCGAATGCGGGTAATTCGCGGTTTGCCGATGGGGCATTCATCAACGAGCTGAATCGGCAGCTGTTCCCATGTTGAACCCGCGTCGTCTGATCGATAGATCGCACCCGGATTGGTACCAATGAAGAGTTGGTTCGGATCGGCGGTGCTTTGCGTGACCGACCAGATCTGTTTACCATCACCTGGCGACGGTATATGTCGACCCTTGCCATCTTCGTCCTGCCGCAACAAGCCAATATCCGTACCAGCCCAGACCACGCCTGGTTCTTTCGGGTGACACGAGAGCGCCCACGTACGCATCTCGACAGAAAGCCCTTCGAACGCGAAGCGCCATGACTCGCCTAGATCGTCGCTACGCCAGACACCCCAACCTACGGTGCCTGCGTATACCGACACGTCCATATCCGCTCCTTCAAATCCCTAGAAGATCAATTGTCCTTACTCGACCAGATTCGCGACCTGCCTCGCTGAGCAGCTCCGTCCACCGGTCACGAAATGAAATTGAATCTGATCCACCAACTAAGCCGTGAACACAGCAATGATTGTCCAAAGTGCGCCAGCCAAGACGGCTGCAATCGTCGCTTGAGGAATCTGTGTCCGCACGTGATCCATTAAGTCACAACCTGTACACACCGAACTAAGCACAGTTGTGTCAGATATTGGCGAGCACTGATCGCCGTACACACTGCCGTCCATCACGGCGGCGAAACACAACGTCATGTAGAGATACGGATGTGATAGATCAGATCCCTCCGCGATCGCCCAAGCGAGTGGCATAGCCAACGGAAACGCGACCGCATAAGTTCCCCAGCTCGAACCCGTGGAAAAGGCTATCGTCATGGTCATGATCTGTAAGATCACGGGAAGTAGGAAATATGGCAGCGCATCGCCGAGAAGATCCACTAAATACGCGCCGCCACCGGTGATCTGACTTACTGCACCGATGGTTAGTGCAAGCAACAAAATGACGGAACCGAGTACTACACCTTTGAAGCCGGTCTCATATCCTTGGATAAGTTCGCGCAGTGTCATTCCTTTGGCAAGCGCCACAACAGACGCGAACAGCAAAGCCGCACCAAATGCCCAATGGACCTCAGGCGAACCGAACGCGATGAATGTCCCGATCGCAACGCCGATCAAAATCGCAAGTGGCAGTACGAATTCAAGCAAGTTTGGCTTGTAGTTTTCAGGTACGTCACTGTGTTGCAGTTCCTTTGAAGCGAGGACCTGCGCCGCCGGCGAATCCAATTCGTTCGTTGTGCGAGCGCGCGTGATGGCTTGTTTCAATTCCTTGTTGAGGTACAGAGGTTTTTCAACACTCACTAAAAACGTACCGAGAACTGCGAATATCGCATAGAAACAAAACGGTACGCTAGAAAAGAAGAATGTAATTCGATCAGCTTCGGTCGCTAGGAATGAGACGCCGGCAACAAAAATGAACGCTTGAACGTAGCCCGGCCAAGCGTTGAAAGCGAGTTGAGATGCGATCGGTGATGCAGTCGAATCGACGATGTAAGCGAGTTCTTCGTGACTGATCCGCTCTTTGTCAGCGATAGGTTTTACCGTCGTTCCGACTAGCACGGTACTGACGGTTCCACCCTGGAAGAAAATCACGCCTAATCCCCATGCGACCAACTTTGCGCTTCTTGGTCCACGTACAAACCGATCGGTGATGTATTGCGCAAATGCTTGTGCTGCTCCCGTCCGAGACCAAACGCCCATCAATCCGCCAAGCAACCATAAGTACAGCACCAACACGCTCGCTGCGGCTGTCGTGCCTAAGTGCTCAATCACGACCCCACTAAAAATGTCGTACTCCGTTAGGATGAACGCGCCCGACACGATTCCGCCAAGGAGCGCTGTGATAGGCTCTCGCGTGACCCAGCAGAGCAAGACGGCAACTAACGCGGGTAATAACGACCAGAATCCCCAATGACGCGACAAGACGTGCTGCCAATAGGATGGTGAGCCACTCTCATCCGTACGCACGACAAACTCTTCCTCAATGCCTGGATCTTCAGTCATGACGTCGACTTGGTCGGGACTCAGTTTCGCTCTTTCCGCGGGTGTGAACGAAACGTACCGAGGAGCTTCTCGGAACATGTAGAACAGTTGGTTGTTCTCATCCCGCTGCACATCTAATTCAATTGCCTCGACGTTCCATACGGGGTTCACAAACCTTCCTACGAGAACCGAGAGAAGGAGCAAGCCGACCAAGAGCCCGAACTTCCAATATCCTGTTTTTAGTTTGAGTATTTCCATGATCTACAACGTCGGCTTTCGTCTATTGTCTCTGCAATCCCAATGCGTTTTAACGAATATAGGTGCTAATGTCTCGCATTAACCCTAGGTTGTGTTGGAAAGCAACTCCAATGGCGGGTAATTCTGAGCAAGAGCGATTCATCACAGTACCCCATAGCAGAGTTAATCAATTCGAAAAAATCGCATGTTAAATTCAGGAAGTAGTCACCAGATTAGTGCGGATGTCCTTAACGCAATACTGTGAGAGATGCCTCTTCGAGGACGTCGCTCCTTAAATGCTCAGATATTTACGAAGTAAGTTACCAAGACGACATCGTGTCGTTCGGCACTGGTCAATCAAACCGTTTGCACATCGGCTAAACCATCCTCGTCATTGGCACTTGCACCGCCACGGTGTCGCACGCGGGATTTTTATCGGTCTCGCCAGTGCCTGGAGTCCGATTCCGGGATCACAAATGGTTGTCGCAGCGCTATGGGCAGCTCTAACACGAGCCAACATCCCAACAGCCGTTGCAGCAACATGGTTCGCGAATCCGTTCACGATCGTACCCATGTATTACTTTGCGTTTTGGCTGGGAGACCGAAGCATGTCGTTTGTATTGCCATTCTGGGAGAGTGTGCCGTTCACACTGAACGGCATCTGGAGTAAGGAAAGCGCATTGATTCCCCTACTGCTAGGGTGCCTCGTGTGTGCTGTCGTTAGCGGCTACATTGGTTATTCGATTACGAAGTATCTATGGCGACGCCATATCATCGCGAAGCGATCGCGGCAACTAAGGCTACGCGCAAGCAGGCGATTGGTAGTCGACTAGATCGCGCGATTCAGAACGTAAACGGGGCTTTCTATCAGCGCAAGACGCAGAGGTCTCACGAGCGCGAAACCGCCCAGAATAACTGCAATCACAACCGCGCCGATGACATCCAAAGCAGCTATCCGCGAAGGCAGCTGATCGAACGCGGATTGCTCAAGAATGCTGACTCCTAGCCATTCATCGAACGTGTCGAAGATCACATTGATGTTTTGTGCGATCACCAAGCCCGATGCCAGTCCAAGCGTAATACCTACGATCGTAATCATGCCTCCTTGAATCGCGAACGCACCGAGTAATTGGCGTCGCGAAGCACCCATCGTCGCAAGTATCGCAATGTCCGATCGCTTGACGTTGATAAGCATGGCTTGACCCGCAATGATGTTGAAGGACGCGAGCATTAACACCAATGTCATCAGTATGAACATCGCGCTGCGTTCTAACTGATACGCACGAAACGCTTCGCCATGTTCGTCGATCCATGTCACAACACCCGGCGCGCCGGCAAAGACCTCATCCACACTAAACGGGTCCGTAATCGATGCGTTCCACCCTAATTTGCCGGTTTGTTCCAGTGGCGTGTCCACGATCGAAGTTAGGTCAACAAACGCCGAAACCGCATCGATTTCCGTGACGAATTGGAATAGTCCTGCGACGACATAAGTGGCGGTGTGAGACTTCAATCCGTTCGGCGTCGGCGCGACAAACGTCAAATCGATTTGTTGATTAGCGGACAAACCGAGGCGTAGCGCAAGATCGCGCGACAACGCGACCTGATTCTTAGGTCCATCCGCGCGAAGAGCACCATCGACAAACCGGAGATCGTCCTGTCCACCTTTCCTTAAGTCAATGCCAATCAGATCAACGGTGATCGTTGCGCCATCTCCTCCGCGGATGAATGCCATGCCGTGAAACTCACGCTCAATGCGGGTGACATCGTCGCGCATCCGAACTCGCTCAATCGCTACCTCGTCGAAACTCTCAGCGGCAAGAAACGCATGTGGAACGACACGCAACAAACGCTCACGACGTTCGTCCGTTAGTCCGTTGAAAACGCTCGCAACCACGATCATCAGCATGATCCCGAGTGCGAGTCCTACGATCGAGATTGCGTTCACTAGTCTTGAAAAACCCGACGCACCCACGAACAGGTATCGAATACCAACCCTTAAGGTGAACGAATCAACCATCGCGTTCAAGGTGTCCGTCAGTCAATCGCATCGTCCGGTGCGCGTATACGCCGCTTCCTTCATCATGCGACACAATCACGAACGCTGTACCTAGGCTCTCACTCATCGATTCGATGAGTGACATGACACGAGTTGCACTCTCAGCATCAAGACTGCCGGTCGGCTCATCAGCAAGGACGACTTTCGGATCGCCGACAACTGCACGAGCAACTGCCACGCGAAGACGTTCGCCTCCCGATAGCTGTTTAGGAAGGTGATCCATCCGTTCACCTAGTTCGATTCTCGTCAAAAGATCTTCAGCTTTGGCTTTTGCGCTCGTCGTTGAATCACCGCGAATTAGCAACGGCATGGCGACATTTTCTAATGCCGTGAACTCAGGTAATAAGTGATGAAACTGGTACACAAAGCCGAGGGCGCGGTTCCGAAGCGCGGCGCGCTCTCCGGTAGCGCTCTCGGTCAGATTCACGCCATCGATCCAAACTTCACCGGCGTCCCCATCGAGAAGACCAGCCAAGATGTGTAACAGTGTGCTCTTACCGGAACCGGAACGTCCGAAGATGCAGACTCTTTCACCTGCACCAACCGTAAGGTCTATACCTTGCAGCACCGGTAAGCTCTGTCGACCATCGTCAAACGTTTTTGAGACGCTTTTCGCAACTAATACGTCACTCATCGCGCAAAATCTCCGACGGAGCGAGTCGCGTCGCGCGCCAAGCGGGATACAGTGAACCGACCGTGACCATCAGCACTGTCAAAGCGACGACGCGAATCACATCGGGAAACTGTAGAACCACACTTAACTGATGCAAGGCAAAACCGTCGCGTAGCGAGACGCCGATTAGCTGCGTGAGTAACTCGTGCAACGTCGGCAACACTAACCCAATTAACCACGCGAGCAGGATGCACGCTATGAGACTCACGAATGCAATTGCCCACGCCGTCGCGACGAAAGAAATCAGCACCATCGTTGTATTCCCGCCTAAGGTCCTTAACACCGCAACGTCTGCACGACGGCTATGAACCAACATCACCATGTTCGACACAAGATTGAATGCAGCCACGGCGACGAGCATCGAGAGAAGGAGGAAGAGAAGGTTTTTGAATCTTTGCAGAAAGTTAAACAACGCACCAAATAAGTCTTGCCAAGTCGTGGCGAGCAAATCCGGTTCGTTCGCGGCGACATAAATCGAGAAAAACGTACTCCGTACGTCGAGTGGATCCTGTAGCCTGAAAAACGCCGCATTGGCTGCCATAGGCATCTGTAGAACCCGTCGTGCATCTTCCAGATTAATGTATGCGACCATCGAATCCAAGCTAGTTTGAGTCTCTGACAATCCCGCGACCTTGAATCTCTTTTGTCGCGGCATGTAGCCGAACGGCGATATGCCTTCCGTCGCAAGCGTCACTAACACCACATCACCAGTCGTCACTTCGAGTTCGCGTGCCACCCCACTGCCCAACAAGATTGCAAAGCGTCCTGGCGCAAGTTCATCCCACGGTGTATCGTGGTCGAGTGCGCTACGGGTCACGAAGTTCTTTACGCTTTCAGGTTCAACGCCAATGAACTGCGCGCGCAACACTGCGTCTCCAGTACTAACCAATCCGCTTGACTGTGCAACCATCATGCTCGCAGCCACCGACGGCACTTCCGCGATCACGCGTTCCCCTAACGCGGCGTCCATACCAGATGGTTTCGAAAGAGTGATGTGCGGAACTAGCCCTAACACGTTTCGGTCCAGGTCACGCTGAAAACCTGCTACGACGCCCTGAACCACTAGCAGCGTGGTGATCGAAATGATGAGACCGAGCATCGACGTTTTCGTCACAAACAATAACGCCGCGTCCTTTGTAAGTAAGTAACGCCAGCTGAGAAGCAGCGAAAGTGGGTGGAACAGTGCGCGTTTCATCTCAATTGCGGGTCGAAGTGCTGCCTACAGCGACTCAAATGAGGTCACGAAGTCGCCAAACTGATGCAACTTCAAATCACCGCCCGACTTCTGTTCAACCAGCAGCGCAGAAAGACGCCAACGACTGATAAGTTCCATACCAGTTTCGAGACCACTGACCGCTAAAGCGGTCGCCCATGCGTCCGCTGTCATCGCATCTTCGGCATAAACGGACGCTAGCAACAACTCATGCTCGACTGGTCGGCCGCGACGAGGATCGATCAAGTGGCTCAATTGCTCTCCTTCAACGGTCCGTGTATTCAGGTAGGTACCGGACGTCGCGATAGCGCCCGTATTTCGTTCAATGTAGCCAAGGATCAGTCCTGGTTCGAGCGGGTTCTCGATTCCAACACGCCAAGGTTCTCCCGACGCATTCTCACCTTCGACGCGTACTTCGCCACCGATGTCAACAAGGAAATTCTCACACTCAAGTTCGCTGGTAAGTTCAGCTAATCGATCCACGGCAAAACCTTTAGCAATCCCCGAATAATCAAGACGGGTGCTGGTTAGGTTTTTTCTAATCGCGGGTGTAATTTCGCGAATCTCAAGATGGTTAAAGCCTAATCTCAAGCGCATATCGTCGACTTCCGCTGATGTCGGCAGACTGTCTGGATTCGCATTACCGAACCCCCATCGATCTACGAGCGACCCGACCGTTGGATCAAACGCACCTTGACTTGCGACAAAAATGCGACGCGCGTGAATCGTCACGGTGAGGAAATCCGGAGTAACTGACAACCATTCATTAGTATCGTGAGCATTGACCTTCGATATCTCTGAGTCGTCTCGATACGTTGAGAAAATCAGTGTTAATCGATCGAGCTCCGCGACAATACTTGCCTCGTCAAGCGCTTCGTGACACCCCGTTTCGACACGGAAATATGTGCCCATAGTAGAACCCGTGATAACCCGGTTATCACGTGGTGCGCACGATATGCAAAGCAATGTGCACACCACCAACGCGAGGACCACGCCGCGAGGGCGTCTTGCGCTTCGGCAGTTGTTCATCGGCACGTCGTCATATTTCTGAATTAACTATACACATATTCAGTTTTATGTCTCATCTTAAGGCGAACTTTATGATTGTGCGTCACTGTCTCGCTGACTTACGTCTTCCAGTGACCGGCAACTACCCCTAGGAGAGACCATGGACAATCGCCTACTGTTCCCTGCAGTTGTTGCTGCCGCTATTCTGGGTTGGCTGCTTGCCATGGCGTTCGGTGACATCACGTGGTTGAACGAGACCGCCGAGCTCCTGAAATCAATTTTTCTATCTGCACTTCGCGCAATCGTTGCACCCCTAATTTTCTTCTCACTCATCTCCGGGATCTTGCGTCTCGGTGATACCGCGGAAGTCGGTCGCATCGGCGGTACCACGATTCTGTACTACCTATCGACAACCAGCATCGCGATCACGCTTGGATTAATCAGCGTATTTCTCGTTCACCCTTGGACTTACACGGAAGCGGTGACCTCGCTACCAACGTCCGGTACCGAACTAAACCTACTTGGTGATTCATCTGCCGGCGTTGCTGGTTTATTAGCCGGTGTCGTAAAGAGTACGCTCATCAATCCGATTTCGGCGCTTGCGCAAACCAACATTCTCGCCATCGTGGTTAACTCGCTTGTCATCGGACTCGCCCTTCTCCTCGTTACGGAGAAAGACGGAACCGTGCGCCGCGGCGTGGCGACGATTACCGACGCACTTTTCAAGATCACGGGCTGGATCATTTGGACCGTGCCGATCGGCGTGCTAGGCATCGTGTACCAACTCTCGGTCGTGACAGACATGTCATTGATCATGCAGTTGTTGAGCTTCTCACTGTTGGTGATCGTCGTAACGCTCATCCATGCGGTGTTTGTTCTGCCGTCGTTTGCGTACTTTCTTGGCAATGTGCATCCAGCAACGTTCTTCAAACACGCTGCTCGACCACTTGTTGTGGCTTTCACCACGGCATCGAGTGCAGCAACGGTACCAGTCACCTTACAGGCGGCCGAAAACCTCGGCATTCGTAAGCCAACTTTTAGTTTTGTCGTGCCGTTCGGCGCTACTGCTAACATGGACGGTAGCGCACTGTTTGAGGGAATTGCCGCGGTTTTCATCGCGTACCTGTTCGGCATTGAACTAGGCGCGATTCAAATCGTCGTGATCTTCTTTGCGGCTATGGCAGCATCCATCGGCGCCCCGGGGATTCCTAGCGGCTCGATGGTTGGAATGCAAATGGTCTTAATCGCGGTTGGCTTGCCTCTTGAAGCGATTGGCATCCTGCTGATCGTCGAGCGTCCGTTAGACATGATCCGAACGGCCTGTAACGTTGAGGGCGACCTAGCGGGATGCACCGTGATCGATCGATTTTCACACGCATCACTTGAGGACGAGGGCGTGTCCGATGTGGAAGAACGGCGAGAACCCGTCAGTGTTGAATCTGCCTGAGCGCCGCTCAATAAAATCTCAACGAATCACTTCATGTAACTCTCGATAAGGATTCCCATGCCAGAGTTCTGTAAGGTCGATCAAAAAGACCACATCTTTACGGTAACCATTAACCGTCCCGAACGATTGAACGCGTTACACCCACCGGCGAACGCTGAATTAGGCGAGGTTTTCGACGCCTTTGCGGCAGATGACGATATGTGGGTGGCGATCATCACGGGCGAAGGGCGTGGATTTAGTGCGGGTAATGACCTTCGGTATCAGGCGGAAGGCGGTGAACGCGTCGCCACACCGCGAGGGTTTGGTGGACTGACTTCACGCTTTGATCTCTCGAAACCGGTGGTCGCTGCGGTCAACGGCGTGTCGATGGGAGGTGGATTCGAAATCGCGCTTGCATGTGATTTGATTATTGCCTCAGATCGCGCAGTCTTCGCGCTGCCAGAACCTAAAGTGGGCTTGGCCGCGCTCGCGGGTGGACTACAACGTCTACCTCGCCAGATCGGGGTCAAACGCGCTTTGGGCATGATCCTGACTGGCCGGCATGTATCTCCGCAAGAAGGCATGGAGCTAGGGTTTGTTAACGCAGTTGTGCCACATGACGAACTCATGGCAGAGACGCATCGCTGGGTTGAAATGATTCTTGAATGCGCGCCTCTTTCCATTCGGGCAAGCAAGGATGTTGTCTATCAGAGCTTGTCCATGGATTCTCTCGAAGGATCTATGAAGGTACCGTACGATAGCGTTCGTGC
>JAGWBO010000044.1 GCA_021295855.1 Pseudomonadales bacterium
TTTGCGCACGCTCCCGCGTATATGAGTTTCATGCTCGGGGTGCGGTTCTTAGCGGATCATTTCCGGGGCGACACGTATTTCAAAGTGAGCGACCGCGGCGACAATCTGAACCGAGCTAAGGAGCAGTTCGCGCTGAGCGAACGATTGGCTCAAGTCGCTTCAGATCTCCATGAGTGGCTACAGGAAAAGCCTTAGCTAATTCGACAGTCCGTAGAGCTTTTCGACGTTTGTACGCGTGATTTTGTCTCGGTCCTCTGCGTCGACACCTTCAAACACTTCTTCAAGAACCTCGATCGAGCATGGCCATGTGGAATCTGTGTGCGGGTAGTCTGAACCCCACATGAGGTTATCTACACCGATCAGATGGCGCGTCGCCAACGCGGGTTGATCGTCTTCGATTGTTGCGTAGAACTGTCGGTGCCAAACTTCATGCGGATGCGCACCTGTGAACGGCTCCGCCATATTGCGGCGCTCTCTTTGGAGTCCTTGTTCGACGCGATCAAGCCAATGTGCAATCCACCCGGCATTGAATTCAGCGACTACGATCTTTAGATTCGGGTACCTCTCGCACACTCCGCGACACATGAATTCAACAATCGTTGATTGAACTGTGTGTTGTGTAGACGCATACCCGGCGATACCATCCGGTCGTAGCGGTTTGCTACGATACTCTCGAGGCACATAGGAACTACATCCCACGTGCATCGAAAGTGGGAAATTCGCTTCTTCGGCGATAGTCCAGAGTGGATCGTACGCATCGTCGTAGTAAGGCCGTTCCGCGGGTGAGGTGCAGGGAATGCAACCACCTTTGAAGCCAAGCTTGATCACTCTCTCGAGTTCTTCAATCGCGGCTTGTGGATTCTGCACTGGAATTGCGGGTAAGCCATGCAATCGGCCGTTACTGGCTACTTCGTAATCGTGCAACCAGTCGTTGTAGTTTTTCTGCAATGCAACCAGTAGTTCGGTGTTCTTCATGCCGAACATCCCGAAATAACCTGGGTATAGGAATTCGCACGCTAAGCCATCTATGTCTTGATCCTCGTACCGGTGTGCGCCGTCAACCAGTCCACGGCGCATACCTGCATAACCGCTCTTGAATAGAGCGACAAGCTCTGGATCTTGCATGTGCGCGACATCGGGCTTGTGCCCTTTCTTCCGATTCAGTGGCTCGTTTCGTCGAAGCCGGGTTGCTGCCATCCCCATTTGTGCGACGCTTACACCTCGCATGCCCCTGGCAGGAACCACAATCGCATCGACCTGATCACCAACGTTCATGATTCTTGGCGCTTCGTCGCCAAATCGCTCGGCTAAGCCAGTGAAGACCTCGCGACCTTCGACAACGTGAGAATCAGCTGAAATCGGGTGCATCGTGTCTACTCCTGAGGATTCTTTCATTTTAAATCGACAGCTCATTTTTACTACCGGGTATAAACATGTCATTCGTAGAGATTGAATTGAGCGCGATGCGCCTTTCTAACGTAAACGCTCTGCTTACAGCAGTCGTTCTATTGTTGGCTGGTTGTGGAACTGCTGTCGTCCCGCCAATTCTGCTTGAGAGCGGCAGAATGGTCTACCCTTCGGCGTCTCGTGACGCGAAGGTTGAAGGATCGGTGCTGGTCTCGTACGACGTGAGCGAAGAAGGTGAGGTCAGCAATATTCGTGTCGTCAGCTCAACTCCTAACGGCGTTTTCGATCAGGCTGCAATCGATTTCGTGAGTACGTGGCGGTTTCAGCCACAAAAACGTGACGGTGTTCCTGAGACGGTAGAGAACATTCAAAGCAGAATCTCTTTTACGTTGCAGGACGGTGACATGTCCTATCTGGAGTTTATTGAGTAGCGATCGCCTTCAATTCATCGGTCAACAGATTTATGTCTTGGATGTTACGTCGGGTGAAGCGAGTCAATACGAGAAAAATCGCTCCGATCAGCACGAAACTTGGTAGCAGCATCGCGAAATATCCGATCAGGAGATCCCATGGCAGCCCGTCACGGACGCCATTCAAGCACCTAAGCACCCAGATCCCTTCGTAAATGAGCGCGAATAAAGTAACTAGCCAAATCTCAGCCCGGACGAGTTTTTGAAATAGGAATCTACCTGATATCTCGGTAGCTGCACCAACGGAATTGACATCCGCATAAAACACCGGTCGCACGAGAACCCAAAAACTCACTCGAACGACGTACGCCACCAAGTGGTTACGATGAAGACGAAAGGCGACTTTATTCGATTCCTCTTGGCTGCGTAATGCCTGCCAAACGGATTTCTTCCGAATGCGCTTGAGCAACTCTTCGGTGTCCACATCGCTCTGGAATTTGAGGGGGACGCCTATGGTGGTTAGCCGCCAGATTAGTCGCCACACAGGAATTCAGGTAAAACGTCCGCGGTACTGACCATCGTTTCAACGGATTTAGCGATTCGCAGAAGTTCCATATCGGCATCGCGCTTTGCGATAAGTTGAACGCCTACGGGCAATCCGTCTGCGAATCCTGCTGGCATCGACAGCGCTGGACATTCAGTCGTGGTGATCCAACTGCACGACTCCATCCAGTCGATGTAGGTGTTCATCGGAACCCCTTCAATTTCGCGAATCCATTCGACCGGGATTGGAAACGGCAGCACTTGAGTGGTTGGACCGACAAGCAAGTCGTAATCTTCGAAGAAAGTATCCACTCGATTCCGCAGTGCTTGACGGTGTCGCTGTGCTCGCTGAACGTCTTCGTCATCGATAGCGAGTCCAAGCACGAGGTTCCATAGGATTGTTGGTTTGAGTTCTGTTTTCTCTCGTGCACTAAAGCTGTCGTAGCGATTCCGAAAACTCAATCCGCGAAGAGTCTGGAATATGTCGCGTGCACCACTTAGGTTAGGCGTGGCCTCCTCGACGTGTGCACCAGCGTGGAGGAGGGTGCTTGCGACACGCTGGACGACAGACCTAATTTCCGGCACGACGGGTAACCCACCGAAGTCCTCGGTGAAGGCAATACGAAGCCCTGTCAATGACAGAGGTTCGAGGCGAGATAGAGTCGGATTTGGATGTTCTTGTCGAAGTACTTCGAACAACAGTGCCACCCCGTCGACATTGCGTGCCATAGGACCTAGCGAGGCGAGGTTTCGCGAATGGTCCCCAGAGAGCGACGGCGGGAGCATGTTGTTCGTCGGTCGAAAGCCGATCACATTACAGAACGACGCCGGGTTGCGCAGTGAGCCACCGAGGTCGCTGCCGTCAGCTAAAACCGCCATATGGGTCGCGAGTGCTACCGCAGCACCGCCACTACTGCCGCCACAGGTTCTTTCAAAGTTGTATGGATTGTTAGTTGGACCGAATACACGATTGAAAGTGTGTGAGCCTGCACCGAATTCGGGTACGTTGGTCTTGCCGATGGTGATTGCACCGGCTTGCTGCATACGATCAATGATGTAGTCATTTTGTGCAGGAACGTGGTCGCGGAAAAGCGTAGATCCGTACGTGGTCCGTAGATCTTTGGTAGGTACCAAGTCTTTGTGTGGGATTGGAATTCCCGCCAGTAATCCTGCTTCGAGATCGGAATCGTCGAGTGCCTTCGCACGCGTCATGGCTTTGTCAAAACACGTCGTAACGATCGCGTTTACTTGATCATTTACTTGCTCGATATGCTCAATATGTGCATTAAGTAGCTCAACAGCGGAAACTGAACGCGTAATCAGTAGCTCACGCATGGTGTGCGCGTCATTGAGCAGCAATTCGTTCATCGGTTTAGATGGCGAAGACCGGATCTGGGAACCATCGTTGGCGACGCAACGGTTCAATCACAGCCTGACGGGCGACATCTGTGTCGAAGCGACATAGTTGCTCAATCGCGAAGCTGTTCACGTACGCATTTTCGTCACTTGCGGCACGACAGAGCAACGGCATTGCGTCGTCAAGAATGCCCATGCGAATGACAGCTTGCACGATAAATAGGCGAATGTCCCAATCGGCTTCTTCATCAAACTTGCGAGCGAAGGCGTCCAACGTGTCTTGTAGTTCTGCATGCGTTGCTGACGAAATGATGCCGATGGCTGAGATGGCGTGTCGAACGACACCATTATTTGGATGATCGATCAGCTCTCGTAGTTTCGGCAGGGCAATGGCGTCGCGAAGTTGACCTAAGCCATACGCGGCCGTGGCAACCAGCGCAGGTACGTCACTATTGAGCATCGAATGCAATCGATCGAAAGCGCCAATCTTTACGAGTCCGTTGACCGAATCTGCCGTATTTAGCACCTCATTGTCAGAATAGCCAGAGAGTTCCCTCGCAACCTGTGCTTCTAATATCTCAATCGCACCGTCATAGTCCGACATAGCCACAAATTGACTCTCGTAGATCGCACGTGCGGACTCAATGGGATTAGCAGACTCTAATCGATTGCTCCACTCATTGATATCGGCTACAGGATTTCCTCGTAATTCACAGGTCCTACCGAGCCATTCCCATAAATGCGCGTGAATTGGGTCCGTCGTGTGCACCGCGCTGAGATCAGGACGTGGTGTTGGTTCTTCAGTCCTCATCACGACGAATTTGTGAACGTAGCGCGGTAGGACACTCGAATTGACCATAGCGCCATGACCAAGATCAAAATGGCATAGAACCGCACGTGGCGCTCCAGTCAAAGGCTTAACTTCACTGATGTAGAACGATGAATCCGTCGTAAATCCTTCTTGCGCATACGTCATCGAAGGAAGAGTCCTTGATTCTTGTTCCGCAGCTAACTGTCTTAGCAAGTGACTCCCAGGAATCACCGCGGTAGGTCCACGATGTAATGGCGTGTCTTGTGGACTGTAGAACAGAATCAGCCAACGTGGCTCTCGATGTCGAGGCCTTGGTCGGTGAGCGTGCCCATCCTTGTGGAACGGTTGTAGCATCCCAACTTTTGAGTTATGTTTTTTAGGGAAATTTGTATGGCAGTGACGATGTGGATGGAGAAGGTAGTTTGGACCAACTAGCGACGTTAACGCACTTTTAACGTTGACATCATTCAATACGTCGTAGAGATTTGGAACCATAGGCACGATGTTGTTATGAGGATTCGCACCTTGCCTTAAAGTTTGAAATAATCTATCGGTCTCGAAGTAGATTGAACTGTGTTCCATCGGATCGAGGTTTAATTCGACATCTAGGTATCCATCGGTTAAGAATTTCGAAATTTGATCATCTGTTAACGAGTTCTGTAATTCTGACATTTCATTTCCGTGTCGACCAAATAATAGATTTAGGAGAAATTGTTCTTGTTTATAATAATAAACAAAGTCGGTCATTAGGTTTTCGGAATGGCATTGAAATCGGCATTAAATGCAGAAATGAAGCGTTTAAAAGGCGACGCGAAAGGTCTTGAAAAGAAACGCGCTGAAATCACCGCAGATATAGACCGAAAAATCGCGGAGAACGCAAAAAAGCAGGAAATGCTTCAGGAATTTATGGATGCGACTTTTGGCGCCAAATCAAAAGCGTCTGGTCGCAAAGTGGTACCTAGTGACGGTACGCGCCGAAAGCGTAGAAACCGAAAAGGCGTGAAGCAACGCGTACTTCGGGTAATCAGCGCTAGCTCTGGTGGTATCAAACGTAACGCTATCCTTCAGGAGCTAAATATGGGTTCTGACAGGGCCGGCCATCAGTACGTATCGAACACACTTCGTGCGCTTTTTGATGAAGGTCAAATCGAAAAGCGGGGACGAGTGTATTTTCCTAAAGGGAGCGGAGAAACGAGCGCTGCAACGTCGAATATCGAAGTCGGCTCACCGAGCGATAGCGCGGAAGATACATCTCCCTCCGATACACCGAGTGGTGAATCCAGTCCAGGCTCCACGGGGTTCGGATCAGTTTCACACTAGTAAATTGCGGTGTGACGGCAGAAGTCACGCCATCACATTGAAATAACATCAAGCAAGAGCTATGACTTTACGAGTTGCGATGCTCAGTCGCTGGCATGTTCACGCAAATGAATATTGCAATTCAATCAATCGCAACGAAGCTGCTGAGGTAGTTGCTGTTTGGGATGAGCAAACCGATCGTGGTAAAGACTGGGCAACAGAACTAAATGTTCCATTTGTTACTGATTACGAAAATCTTTTAATTCGTGACGATGTCGATGCAGTTTGTGTTGTAACGCCTACCAACATGCATCGAAATGTAATGGTTGCTGCTGCTGAGGCTGGTAAACACATTTTCACTGAAAAGGTTCTAACGACGAGTGTCAGCGAAGCACGCGACGTCGCAGCAGCGATTAAAAGTAATAATGTAACGTTCTGCATTTCATTTCCTAGGCGTTGCTTGCCAGAACTCAAATATGCAAAACAGGCAGTTGAGGATGGACTCGTCGGTGATGTAACGTTAGTGAGAATTCGAATTGCACACGCTGGTTCGATTCGTGATTGGCTCCCGGAGCATTTCTACGATCCTGAAGCTTGTGGGGGTGGTGCAATGATGGACCTTGGTGCTCATGGGATGTACCTAGCAAGGTGGCTTGTAGGAAAACCAAGGCGCGTAGTTTCGATTTTTAGCAATATAACGGAGCGCTCAGTAGAAGACAACGCTGTATCGGTTATCGAATTTGAGAACGGTGCAATCGCTGTAAACGAAACATCGTTTGTTGGTTATCCAGATTCTTATTCACTAGAGTTAGACGGTACGAACGGCGGCGTTCGCATGCTGTCTCCCAAGGACGGTGTAGAGATTAGATCTGATGCTTTGGATACGCGTGGATGGAACAAAGTCGAGAAATTACCTGATCGTTCGATTTCGCCAATCGACCAATGGATCAGCGGGTGTTTAGATGGAACAGAAATTGACTTTGGGATCGAAGAAGCGGTTCAATTGACAGAATTGATGGATGCGGCGTATCGCGCTCACGAGACCGGAGAAAGCGCAAAGATCGAATTGGCTTAGTCGTTTTTTAGTTTATTTTTTTCTCGGCGTAATTTTGATGCTTTCTTGCGAGAGTTTCCAGTTGTCCCGCGGTTGATTTTTCCGCGTCGAGTCCGTAAGTCGCCTTTGCCCATCGTGTTTTGAAGGATGATTAAGGGGCGCGATTATATAGGCGTTTCGTTCTGATTAAACAGCACGAAGAGGTAGAAAGTTCGCATTCTGCCAAGCATCTTGTGGAACTTGACGAAGTCGCAAACTCATCAGTTGAAACCCCAGCATTCCTCTTCGTTCGCGTAGAGCTGAGGACCGGAGAAAGTTGTCGCGATTGTCTCCTGTGTCGCGTTTTCACGCCCGAATGTTCGCCATCCTCGACTGCCTAACAGAAGGTGTTTTACATTCGCTTTTGCGGCTATTCGGCCGATTTCTTCGGGGGTTGTATAGAAATCAAGTGGGAGTCCACGCGCGCCACTAGGTAATCGATGCGACACGACCAAAGCATCGGCGTCCTGTGCGAAATCCGCCACGATGTCGCGCTGATTGCTGAACTCACCAGTAAACACGATCTTCGTGTCACCGATGATGATGCGCCATGCCAGGCTAGGGATGTTTCCGCTTCGTACCGCAATTGCTGAGAGTCTCAATTCGGAATTTGCAAACTCTGCCCAATGTTTTCGGCCTGGTGGATTCACATCGCGTACCCGTAGTCGAAATCCAGCGGGACTCGCGTGTGAAACGAAAGAGTTTAGCTCCGGGTACGCGCCTTTCTCGCTCGCGAGTCTCTCAAAAAGCTGTGTGATCGACGGATAGGACTCGTTACCACTTGGTCCATAGATGGGTAAAGGGTCTTCACGACCGCTGCGGAGAGAAGCCATTAGGATGCTAGGTAAATCTGCAGTTTGTTCAATTCCGGTTTGCGTGGTCACGATCGCTGTAAGGTCTTTGAAGTCTGCACCGCTGTACTTGTATCTGAGGTAAGTACCGGGACCAGCGTTGACAAGTACTCGAGCTTTGTCGTTGTTCCAGACTAGATAGGAACCCGCCGCACGAGTGGTAGCGAAGGACAATTCTCCGGAGCCAAGGACCTCTAAACGCGCTCCTCCTTCATTACAGTACACGGACCCAGCAGCCGGGATCATTGGCCAAATAAGCACTAGGTACGCAGCGACATGTAACTTGGTTCTAATTGATTTCATCGAGGTCCTTTAGGATTTGCTTCCAGTCCGCTTCATCAGGCATCCGCCAATCACCACGCGGTGAGAGACTCACAGTACCAACTTTCGGACCAGGCGGTAGTGTTGTACGTTTGAATTGTTGCCGATAAAAGCGTGTGATGAATGTTTGCAACCATCGCTTAATTTCTCCGATATCGTACTTCCCTTCGTAGGCGTGACTCGCCAGCATGTGGAGCTTGACGACGTCTGCGCCCGTGCGAAGAAAGTGATAAAGGAAGAAGTCGTGCAACTCAAATGGTCCCACGATCTCCTCCGTATGCTGAGCGATTTCTCCAGCGTCAGTGGGTAATAGCTCTGGCGTGATCGGCGTTTTAAGTACACGCTCGAGTGCTTCCTTGAGTTTACGTGAGGCTCTATGTTGAGCGTACCATCGCGTTACATATTGAACCAGTGTCTTCGGCACACCGGCGTTGACGTTATAGCTAGACATGTGGTCGGCGTTATATGTGCACCAACCTAGTGCGAGCTCAGACAGGTCACCTGTACCCACGACGATTCCGTTTGTCTTATTAGCGAGATCAAACAAGATTTGAGTACGTTCTCTTGCCTGACTGTTTTCAAACGTGACATCATCGACCGAGTCGTGATGAATATCGGTCAAGTGCGCTTCGACTGCTGCGCTAATGGGGATCGTTCGTAGCGCAATACCAGCGGCGTCCGAGAGCATCGCAACAGTCTGTTGTGTGTGCTCGCTCGTTCCAGGTCCTGGCATCGTCACTGCGAGAATGTTGTCGGCATTCCCTGCCATTTCGAGTCGAGTGTCCATACATACCAATAAGGCTAATGTTGAGTCCAGTCCGCCTGATAAGCCAATAACCATCTTGCTCGTTTCGGACGACTGAAGCCTCTTAACCAAGCCATGGGTTTGGACCTTGAGAATGGTGTTAGCGCGTGCACTCAGCGTACTCTCATCATCTGGCACAAATGGATGCCTCGCGATTTCTCGTCGTAGCCGCTTTACGGATGGCTTCGTACGATCACCCACGATGCGATAGCCACCTGCTCGTGTGCTATTTCTGAAAGTCGAGCTCACGGCACGTTCGTGACGAAGTCGATGCCAGTCGATCTCTGCTACTAGCATCGCATCATTGAGGAACAGCTCGCTTTCGCCTAGGATCGACGCGTTCTCCGCGGCGAGAAGGTGACCGCCGTAGACGACGTCCTTCGTTGATTCCGATACCGTCGAACTTGCGTACAGATACGCGCTAATGCAAGCACCGCTTTGCATGCGTACCAGATCACGACGATACTCAGCTTTCGCGACTTGCTCTGGGCTGGCGGAAGGGTTCAGAATCAGCGTCGCGCCATTCAACGCGTGCTGCGCAGAAGGAGGCTCGGCCGTCCAGAGATCTTCACAGATCTCCACCGCACAGTACGTATCACCAACGCGGAACATGTGTTTGGGGCAGACCCGGAAGACCTGATCGTCAATTTCGTGTTCTACATCAATACGAGTGCCGGAGGCGAACCACCTTTGTTCATAAAACTCGGCGTGATTTGGATTGCTGCACTTAGGCACCGCGCCAAGAATTCGACCGTTTGCGAGCACGAAAGCTGCGTTGACAAGACGTCCATCGACAAGGAGTAGCGGGGCACCTACGACAAGCAACGACGACCCGGTTCCCCGAGCCAACTCGGCCAATGTCTGCGCGCATTCGCGCTGAAGATCTGCAGTCAAGAATAGATCTTCGCAAGAGTAGCCGGTCAGCGAAAGTTCAGGCGTAAGGACGACGGCGCAATCGCTACTCGAGAGCAGTTCGTATTTCGCAAGGATTCGTTGCGCATTGCGCCGCGGATTGGCTAGCGAGATAGTCGGTGCGACCGCAGCAATCCGCAGATAGCCATGATCCGCGTAGTTCATAGTAGAAGTTTAACGGCGGAACATTCTTTCCTGGAAGCTAGCACCACCTATAGAAGATCCCAGACACGTCAGATTTGACGTTGATCGGGTCGTCGGTGGCTTAGTGATTGCACCATGCTCGCTCCTTAAAATCTCGGTCTTGAATCCCTTGATGACATCTAGCTAAATCTACATTGAATTTTGAATTTTCGGACGAACAGAATCAATTGCGTGATCAGGCGCAGGCATTCCTCAATGACAACTGTCCTCCAGCGACGGTTCGCAAAATCCTTGAGGGTGACGCATCGTACGACAAGCACTTGTGGGAATCGATTGCGAACCTAGGTTGGCTATCTACCGTTATCCCAGAATCTCACGGTGGATTGGGACTCTCGTACTACGAGCTTGTCGTAATCGCTGAAGAACTTGGACGCGCACTCGCCCCGATACCTTTTTCGTCGTCGGTGTATCTCGCCAGTGAAGCCATTCTGCAATTCGGATCCGATGCTCAGAAACAGAAGTGGCTGCCGCGGATTGCAACGGGTGAGGCAATCGGAACGTTTGCTTTTAGTGAAGGTGCTGGCAGACCATCCGCTGCCTCATTAAAGACTTCGGTAACTGACGGTGGTGTTTCAGGTGTCAAGTACCCAGTAGCCGATGGCGATGTAGCTGATGTAGCTGTTGTTGTTACGACGTGTGAAAGCGGTGATGGTGCGAGCCTTTACCTTGTGGACTTAAGCGATGTGCAACGCGATGTTGTTTCAACATTGGATCCTTCTCGTTCACACGCTCGCTTAACGTTTGATAAGTCCACTGCTGAGCTACTTGGTCCTGCTGGAAATGGCTGGGTGATGACAAATCAGATATTGGATCGAGCCGCGGTGCTTTTCGCGTGGGAACAGGTAGGCGGCGCACAAGCAGCGTTGGAACAAGCGAAGGCTTACGCCATGGAGAGGTATGCATTCGGGCGTCCCATTGCCGGATTTCAGGCAATTAAGCACAAACTCGCCAACGTCTATGTGAAGAACACGCTGGCGCGATCGAACGGTTATTACGGCGCATGGGCATTGGACGAGGATAACGCTGAACTTCCGTTGGCTGCTGCGACCGCGAGAGTGAGTGCGACTCAGGCGTTCTACTTCGCGTCGAAAGAGAACATACAGACCCATGGTGGCATGGGATTCACATGGGAGTTCGATTGTCAGTTTTTTTATCGCCGAGCGAAACTGCTATCTGTGAATATCGGCAGTGAATCGTGGTGGCAGGATCGGCTAATTACGGCTTACGAACAAAGTAATCAAGCCGACGCGGCTTAAGGAGAGATCATGGACTTCAATGACACCCCGGCCGAAGCGACTTTCAGGCAAGAAGCGCGTGAATGGCTCGAAGCCAACGCGCCGACAGCGGACGAGCTGCGCGGACTTGACGAAATTGGTCGATCGAAACTGTGGCAGATGCGGAAGTACGAAGCAGGATGGGCTTGTATCCGCTGGCCAGAGGAATATGGTGGGCGCGGCGCGACAGCGATCGAGAACGTCATCTGGGGTCAAGAAGAGGGCAAGTTCAGCGTTCCCGGTGGTGTATTTGGTATCGGACAAGGGATGGCGGCTCCAACGCTCATGGCTTGGGCAACGGAGGAACAGAAACGCGAACACCTGCCGAAACTTGCCTCAGGTGAGCACATTTGGTGCCAATTGTTCAGCGAACCGGCCGGCGGCTCGGACTTAGCGGCATTGAGGACCAAAGCCGAGAAAGATGGCGACGAATGGGTGATTAACGGTCAGAAGATCTGGACGTCGGGTGCGCACTATAGTGACTACGGAATCATCGTGCTGAGGACCGATCCAGAGGTGCCGAAGCACCGAGGTCTTACTTACTTTTTCCTTGACATGAAGTCACCAGGTATCGAAGTCAAACCGATCAAGCAGATTAGTGGCGGAGCGAATTTCAATGAGGTTTACTTCACTGACGTGCGAGTGCCTGACGCACAACGATTAGGCGAGGTAGGTCAAGGTTGGCAGGTCGCGTTGACGACGCTTATGAACGAGCGAGCTGCGATCGGTGGTGGCGGTGGCGGCGTCGGATTCAG
>JAGWBO010000045.1 GCA_021295855.1 Pseudomonadales bacterium
AGTGTTCGAAATACTCTCGCTGAACCACCGTCGACCCATCAACGGTGTAGCTTTAGACTAGGAATAGCGCGCCGACAACACGGCAAACGCTATGAAGATACAGGCAGTCCTGGCGGCGCTTGTGGCGGCTTTCGTGAGATAACGATGTGTTTGCTGCGGTTCTTCTCGTCCTGACCAGTCGCACCTGGTTGGACTTTTTCGATTTTCTTACCGGATTGAAGAAACAGCTTGAGTTTGTCCTCAATAACGTCCGCAGTAAGTATCGTGTTCGTAATGGCTCGTGGGTTAGGCCGTCGTGCCATGAATTGCCTCCGAAAAGCGAGCGCGAATTTTAAGAACTCTGCTATCGCGTTGTTAACAATGATGCGTCGAGTACGACAAGCGACAGGTTCGTGCCTGTCGCTTGTCGTCCCGCAAAACCGCTAAGTTTTGTATTGTGGGTCGCTAAAAGTCGAAGCGGATGCCCACACGCATCTGGTATACGGATCGCGTCGCGCTACTGAAACTTGCGTTGTCAGCGTCGAAGTCACGAAAACGATATACGCAGGATTCGGCCGTTGGGCACGCGGTACGTGGTGCATCGCCTCGTAATGCCTGCGCGCCATCGACGCCATTTGCTGCAACGTCGTCGCGTTTCACCAAGTCGGCTTGAATGATGTTCACGCCTCGGAACCTCGGTCCGGTATTGAAAACACCCCATTCGCTATCCAGGAAATTGAGCAGGTTCTCAATATCAAAAATGAGTTTTGCACGACCGTCACCCAGAAAACCTAAAGCTGGTACGGGTGGAAGCTCCCATTGCAGTCGTAAGTCAATGATTGTTGAAGCGTCCGCGTCAAACGCGAACGGGGCTTGAATGCCTGATGGGATGTCGTTTTCTTCAACGTAATTGAAGAAGCCCGCAACATCAACAGACGATGAAAATACGACTAACGGGTCGTCTTGTGACGTCGGTACGTACAACGGATCGTTGTCGTACGGTCCTTCGCCTAGGCCTGCGCGGCCAAACAATGGGTTGCTCCAATGTACATCAAACACGTAGGTATATCGGCTACCGGTTGAATGTTGCGCGAATAGGTCGAGGCGCGCAGTCGAACCAGCGATCTCTCTTTCGTAGCCAAAACTGGCTTTGAGAGCGGACGTGATCTCGTAAGGTGACTTACGTGGCGATGGATTGTTGCGGTCAAGCGCTTGAATGTTTCGCCAATTTGAGACTCCACGAGACGAAACGCCCTCGATCACTGTGTCGATATCCTGACGAGCATAACTCACGGAAGCGTCAATACCGTTTTCCCATGTCTTATTCCAGGCAACCGTGAGGATGTGACTAAATCCGCCATCGTAGTTCGTTAGTTGCGTCAAGTTGCCGATGTCTAGTGCATCTAGATCTGCGTAAATCCGACGGCCGTCAGGTGCAACACCAAATGGTTTTGTTTCAGGAATTGCGAGATGAGCGAGATTACGCCAACCGAAACCATACTTTGGATAAGTACCTAGGTATTGAGCAGTTAACACACTGCCGTCTAGCAGGTTGGACGAACGATATTCATACTCAGCACGCAGTGATGCTTTCCAGTCCGACGGTACTCTAAAGTTCGGATCAAGCACGTCGATTGGGGTACCTTGTGAATTCGCGACGCGATCCAAAAGTTCCTGCGGAATAGTAGCTGGGTTCACGTTCGTTGCGTTGCTCAGCCGCGCAAAGGTCGTCGGTACCTGGAAGACGTTTGACGTCCATACCTTCGGGTCGCCGCCCGAGAACAATCCGTAGCCACCACTGAACACCCATTGATCGATACCAGTGGTGCGAAAACTCAACCGCGGCATGAATAGTCGCTTGCCGTCAATGTTGTAGTCAGTTCGTTCACCAAACTTGCCGAATACGTCGTTACTGAATGCCGGACGATCGGACTGCTGGAATTGTTCAACTCGAACACCAAAGGTGACCTCGAACATGTCATGAATCTGCCAAGTATCTTGCGCGAAAACCGTATTCTTGGAGTACTCCCAAGCTGCTGCGCCTTCAGCGGCTACGTTACTTGGGACGTTGACGTAATCAATGCGCGCCGTTCGATTAACGATGTCGTCAAAGCCATCGAACACGAATCGTCCGGCAGACGACGGAACAAACAGATTGAAAAGATCAAAGCGTTCGTGTTCGAATCCTACCTTGATGATGTGACGATCGAGTAGATAGTCACCACTGATGAAGAACTGACTACGCGTATCGCTGTAGTCGTTAGCGTGGCGAAAACGGTCGCAGCCTGCGAGTAAGTCGACCTCATCCGTCAACAAACCAGCTAGCGATGTGCCAGCTACGTCCTCTGCGCTGATGTTGTTCAATTCAAGGTGGCCGACGCCAGGACCCGCTCGACAGTTTTGACCGCGTGCAAAATCCTTGATATTCACTCTTGTGGTCGTCGAGAATCGATCATTCCAATCTGAAAAAACCTGCGCCGTGACGGACGTCAATTCAACCGGGAAATCAATCCATGCGGATTCGAAGTCGTCCGCACCCGAACTCGTGCCTCCCTCTTCTGTTCGTTGATACGTCAACGAGAGGCGTTGCATATCGGTTAGATTCCAGTCTAGCTTCGTGAGTATGCGCTCAGTTGTGACCGGAGTAGCGGCAACATCAGGTCGAGACCCCGGGTCAAATCCGTACGTATCAATGATGACCTGCTGAAGCGCGTCGAAGAATCCAGGCTGAATGCCGTTATTCGAGTCAAAGTTACTAAAGTCAACCGTCCGCGTCGACTCGTACTTATCAAGCGAGAGGAGAATGAAAACTTCGTCCTCGACGATCGGTCCGCTGATCGTGCCGCCAAACTCATTTTCCTCGAAGTTTCCAGGATTAAAACTTCGATCGCCGTCATACTCGTCGCCAATGAGACCATCGTTCTTCATGTAATTGAAGACCGAGCCACTCCATTCATTGTCGCCCGATCTAGTCGTGATATTGACTAAGCCACCGGTGTATCCCGCGCCTTCAACAGAATATTCAGACGCTGCCAGAGACACCGATTCGACGACATCGATGTTGATCGGAGAGCGACTAGTCGCATAGGTGTTATCGCTCAAACCGAAGTCATCTTGCTGTAAAGAGCCATCGATTGCTAAACCATTGAAACGAGGGTTAATCCCGGCAACCGAGAGTTGACCAGTTCCATCAGAATGCGCTAATGGATCCTTCAGCAATGTACGCAGTACGTCGCGCGTAACCGAAGGTTGATTCGAGATATCCGAAGAGGTGTAGACCGAACCAACTCCATTGTTCAGGTCGCGATCAGAGATTACCCTAGACGCCGTTACGACAACCTCCTCAACGTCGACCGGCTGTAACTGCAACACCAGCGGTATTTGTGCTCCTGCCGAGAAGTGCAAATCGGAAAGCTCGATTTTTCTGTGTGCCGCCGACTCAACGGTGACAGTGTAAGGACCACCGACTCGTAGACCGCTTTGGTAAAAAGCACCGTTAGCGTTCGTCGTCGCGACGGCGGTAGTGCCTGACGGCATATGTCGAATCGTGATAGTTGCGTTAGCAACCGGGTTGTTTTCACCCGATTCGATTCGGCCATTGATGCTCGAAGATGTACTCGAAGCAAGAATGGACATGCAGGATAGGACGAGAACGGTAGTAATCGTCACGACCAGTCGAGAGAAGAAACTGGTTTTCATCGGTTCGCTATGACCCCCGCGTAGAAATGCCACACGCAAATTGTGCGGCAGAGTGTGAACTTCGTGTGACGATGGCTACATAGTCAAAACGAAGCATTTCTGGTTTAGTCGGCTGCGAAAATCCTGTCGGTTTCCTTCGCCATATTGACATCGTTTTGCGTGATGCCTCCCGCTGAGTGTGACCACCAATCGACTCGTGCTTCGCCCCAAGTTAGGCTGATGAGCGGGTGGTGGTCTGCTGCTTCAGCAACTTCTCCTACCTTGTTGGTAAAAGCAAGCGCCTCAGAGAAATTCTTAAAAGTAAATCGTCGCGTGAGCTTTGATGCATCACCCGTTGCGTCGACCGTCCAATGAGGCAAACTCTCTTGGAGCTTTTCAAGCTCTTCCACAGCGAGTTGATTAGCGATCGGATCTGCTTTATCCATGCGATGTTTCTGTGCGTAAAGCGCGAGGTGTGCGCAGGTTATGTACCAGCTCAATGACCTCTTGTTTTGGTGCTTTTGTGCAGTAGCTAACTACCAGAGTTACTGCGAAGTTTAACAAGGCGCCGAATACACCGATGCCTTCGGGTGAAATGCCGAATAGCCAGTTTTCTGGTACGTTCGCAAACATCGGTGAAAACAGCATGCCTTTAAACGCGTTGATGTAGAGCGTGGTGAAAACTAACCCCGTTAGCATGCCACAAATTGCGCCGACTCCATTCACACGGACGCTGAAGATTCCAAGCAAAATCACCGGGAAGAGACTGGCAGCGGCAATGCCGAACGCGAATGCAACAACCTCCGCAACGAACGCCGGAAGATCGAATCCCAGGTAGCCGGCGAGGCAAATCGCAAGTGCAGCACAGACACGACCGAGGATTAACTCGTTTCGATCCGACATGCTGCGATTGAATACGCTCTTCACAAGATCGTGTGACACGGCGGCAGATATGACCAATAGCAAGCCAGCTGCGGTCGACAAAGCGGCTGCAATCGCGCCGGCAGCGATGAAAGCGACGACCCAATCAGGCAACCCGGCAATCTCCGGGTTGGCAAGAACCAAGATGTCCCGGTCGATCGTAAGTTCGTTGCCTTCCCAACCATAGGACTCCGCGACGGGAACGAATTCCACATTCGCGTCGTTGTAATACTGAATTCGACCGTCTTGATTCTTGTCCTCAAACGAGATGAGACCCGTGTCTTCCCACGTCTTAAACCATTCCGGTCTTTCCGCATATCGCAGATTCGCTTCAGGCGCGCCTACTTCACCTGACTGAATCGTAGCGGTGAGATTCCACCTAGCGAGTGAACCAACCGCCGGCGCGGTCGTGTACAAGATCGCAATAAACAGTAACGCGTATCCTGCTGAAATGCGAGCGTCGCGCACTCGCGGAACCGTGAAGAAACGCACAATGACATGAGGCAATCCTGCGGTACCAATCATCAATGCCATCGTGATGAAAAACATATCCGTCATACTCTTGGATCCGTCGGTATAGGACGCGAATCCCAATTCGGTGACGACCTGATCCAATCGCGCTAGTAGATAACCCGATCCATCGGCGAGTTCGCTGCCAAATCCAAGTTGTGGAATCGGGATATTCGTGACTTGAAACGTGATGAAGATCGCAGGCAACGTATAGGCAAAAATCATGACGCAGTACTGCGCAACCTGCGTATACGTAATTCCCTTCATGCCACCGAAGACTGCGTACACGAATACGATCGCCATACCCGTCAACAAGCCAATCGTCACATCGACATTCAGGAAGCGAGCGAACACGATGCCGACACCTCGCATCTGCCCAGCAACATAGGTAAACGAAATCACGATCAAGCAAACCACCGCTACTGTGCGTGCGACCTGCGAGTCGTACCGATCACCTATGAATTCGGGTACCGTGAATTTGCCGAACTTGCGCAGATACGGTGCAAGCAACAACGCGAGTATCACGTAACCACCAGTCCAACCCATAAGGTAGACAGAACCGTCGTAACCTAAGAATGCAATGAGCCCAGCCATCGAGATAAACGATGCAGCTGACATCCAATCCGCTGCGGTCGCCATACCGTTGGCGATCGGCGAGACGTGCTTTCCTGCGACGTAAAAGTCGCTCGTCGAATTCGCTTTCGAATAGATCGCGAGTCCAATGTACAGTAGAAAGCTGCCGCCAACTACTATGTAAATAAGAAACTGTTGACTCATTCGTCTTCGTCGACGTCGTGTTCGCGATCGAGTCGATTAGCTAACGCCGCGTACACGAATATCAATATGACGAAGACGACGATACTGCCTTGCTGCGCAAACCAAAAGCCTAGCTTGAAGCCACCGATTTGAATCTGGTTGAGCACATCAACGAAAAGAATGCCGCATCCAAACGACACGACGAACCAGATGGTCAGGAGAATGCCGACTAGGCGCAGGTTAGCGAGCCAATATTGGCGATGCTTCATTTCACGTCGCCCCTTTGACGGCCTGTCGCTGCTTGCGAGTTCTGATTGTATTGACAACCCTTTCCGTAAATAGGAAGATGAGAATCACCCCATAAATCGCCGATTCCTCGAAGGTCGCTCGTTCGAGCCAAAACAAATGAATCCACGCGGCAAGCGCAGCTACGTATACAAAACGATGTAACCGTTTCCAGTTCTCACGCAACCTTCGTCGCCAGCCACGGGTTGACGTGATGGCCAATGGGATCAGTGAACATAGTCCGGTTAAACCAGCGATGATGTACGGTCGCTCAACAAAGTCGTCCAATATCACCATCAGGTCGACACGAGCCAATAACAGGATGTAGCTTGTAACATGCAGGCAGACCATTGCGAACGTCCAGAGTCCGGCCATGCGGCGAAACTGTATGAGCACGGGCTTTTTGACGAGTCGCGAAAGCGATGAAATAAACAGGGTAAACCAAAGCAATCGAATCGACCAGATCCCTAAATGGTCGACGATGGCATCCTCCGGGTCGGCGCCTAAACCCAATGTCGGCGCGCTTAATTCGATACGAATATCGTTGATGAGGAGCGCGAGCGGAATCGCCAATAAGCACCAGAAGACGACTTTGGTTAGTCTGAATTTAGGAAGTTTCAAGCGACCGCTTTTCGTCACCTTTGCCGAGAACGTGAATGTGCCCTGAAGGATGTTCGTGTCGGCAGTGAAATCTCAGGCAGCGAGTTTGGGTTCGATGACGCCGAGTTCGATTGAAGTCTCGACTACCGCGCGTATTGTGTCGTCAACCGGTCGAATCGTTGCCCCCAACACTTCCTTAGCCTTCTTACAGTCGTTTATTACATGTGGCTTTGGTGGCTTGCCGTCAGAATCAGGCACACCCTCACGATTTGGAATCGGTTGTGGCAGCCCCAACTGGAATGACGGAAAGAAATCGTGAATGATGCCGCGCACTTCTTCACTAAACAACAACGATGATCTGCCACCGGATCCATGCATTAGATAGCGCGCTCCACCTTGTGTTGTTGCGTGATCGATGTCCGCTTCACCGGCAAGTCGATGCGCTTTTACCAAGTCACGAACATCGATGATGTTGTAGTACATGTCATACGGCGAAGGCCAATTCGGCGATTCGTTATTTGCGATGCGTCCAATCTGCTCAATCCATTGGCCAACTTGCGCTTTAAACAGGATCGGTCCGCAGATCATCGCGGGACACATGGTGACGGCATCCCATCGGCCTTCACTCGCGACGCCAGCCTGATTGATTAGTTGTTCCGTCTCGACCTTGCTTCTAGCGTAGGAATTCGCTGGATGTAGCCAACGCTGCGCCTCAACACCGTCAGACGACCAGTCTTTCTCCGTCCATACGTAACCCGCATCAACGGTAGCCGCTTTCCGACCAGACACAGCAGCCATTGAGCTCGTATATACCAAACGTCGCACCGAGTTGGCGCGATTGATCGTGTCGATGACGTTCTGCGTTCCCTTGAGTCCCCCGTCGTATATGTCAGTCGATACGTCGCCCGAGCCAAGTGGTTGCGACTTCCCATCTGCGGAATTACCAAGAACTGCTGCAACATGAAACACCGCACTGCAGCCTTCAAAAGCGTCGTCATATGAGCCTTCGATGAATAAGTCACATCCTTCTCGAATCTCGACGTGTGGCAGCGACGACAAGTAATTTACGGCATCTTGGCCGCGCCAGCTGTTCGCGTCACGTATACACGCGCGTACTTGATAGCCGTGCAGTGCCATCTCGCGCACCATGTGGCCGCCGGTAAAGCCCGAACAACCGGTGACCGCGACAGGACCTAATGTTTGATCAATTGCAGGCATAGTGTTCCTTATGAATCTGAATTAGTAGAAACCACACCGCGTATGGCGCCGCAGTGTTGATCTGTGTTTACGTGTCAGCGGACTGTTCGGGCGCTTCCCGATAACCGGCGTACCACTCGTCAGCAAGCTTGGCCGATTCGTGCACGTAAATCTCGTCCTCAATCACGTCGATTGGATCGCGACCGTCTACACCCAAGCCAAATCGGTGGTAACCCAAGAGTCGCTTCAACTGTTCCGGCATTTTGCGCACCTCCTCGCGAGGAACGGAAACGAGTTGGATCTCTTGTGGGCGCAGATAGGCAACTTGATGACTCATGAAGAATCCCAGTCGCTCTCGATCTTTGGAGACGTTTGCGCCACCTCCATGCCACAAGCCGCCTTCCCACATTAACATCGTGCCGGATTTCATTTCGACTTGCAGCGTGTCGATCGATTGATCTGGATGCCGGTCATACCATCGATGGCTGTACGGTACGATGTGCGTTGCGCCGTTCTCGATGTCAAAATCGTCTATCGCGATGAGCGCGTTGCAGACGAAGCTTGGATGTGGTCGAGGAATCGGCCATAAGCCATCGTCCGGGTGAAGGTACTGTCGCGTCTCACCCGGCAATACATTGAACAAAGTCGTGACGTTAATTTGTGTTCGTGGACCTAACACGCCTTCAACTAATGCGCGAATGCGCTTGTCCAGAAACAGGTAATCGACCGCACGCGTCTTCGCGAGCAGGTTGTGTGCTCGCCAAGTCTTCCCGGTTTGTGTGCCGATTGCGCGCATTTCGGTGATGTACACCTCGGTCATGAACGCGTGACGAATCCTTTCGACTTCATCTGGTGAGATAAAGTCCTCGACGATGGTGAAACCTTGATCCTTGATCTGCTCAACACGATCCGTGATATTCAGACCATCGACTATCGTAGGACCTTCGACTTCTACTTCAGCTTGCTTCATTTCGCCGTTGCGGTTTCCTTAGCAGGTTCCGCACGCTCCTGTTCTTCTGCAGCTTTCTGTGCTCGACGGATTCGACTGCCATTGCGCTGTGAAGTCATCACACCGTCATGCTGCATGTAGTCGTATCTTGGGCGGAGCGTGGTTTTGCCATTTGCAGGTTCCATGTCAAACAGACTTCGATAGGAATCTATCGTCTGCCCGCTCTTCGAACCGGGTTCGGCCTTAGAAACTCTCTCGATATCCCAATCGTTAGCCCCGAAGGGAAACAAGCTATAGACATCCATCAGACCTGCAAACCGTACCGGATTTCGATCGAGCGCTTCCTGAGTCACAGTTTCTCGATATGCCTCTTCAGCCTGACGTCGACGTCGCATGTACTCGCACTGTAATGTCATTCGCAAACCTGGGCTCGTCTTCGGATATGAGCCGTGCCACGTGTGATTCCCCCAGATCACCATCGATCCTTTAGGCGCCTCCACCGCAACAGCACGGTCGGTCCAATACTTCGCATCGTCTGGAGTGACCTGCCGACGCCATTTGTGGCTACCCGGTACGAATGAAATCGAACCATCGTCCTT
The DNA here is from genome assembly GCA_021295855.1 of Pseudomonadales bacterium. Lineage (GTDB taxonomy): Bacteria > Pseudomonadota > Gammaproteobacteria > Pseudomonadales > Azotimanducaceae > Bin55. Next base: position 9,475 of record JAGWBO010000045.1, read on the forward strand.
CGTATAGTCAGTTAGCATGAAGTGCATGTTGCAGTTGTTGACTTGCTCAGGCTGTGCTTGCAAAGCGGGGTCTAAATAGTCACCATGGATAGGCGTACGCACTTCACCAGGTCCTTTGACCCAAGCGGCACATAGGCTAAGAACGCAGTCTGTACCAAGTAACCACTGTGCTAAACCCAGCCCAGCCGGGTTATAGGTCAGTTTTTCGAAAATCTGGTCTTCCCAGAGCATGAACCGTTGAATGTCATTGACATTGGACCAACGGTCTTCCGCAAGACCATCAGCTCCATACCTACGCAACATAGTTCGTTCGAGTGCGGCCTTGACCTCGTCGCAGAACTCTGGTGGACCAACTTTCTCTGGTGGTACTACCGTGAACCCAAATGCTTCAAGCTCTGTGATGTTGCTCAAAAGGTCGAGCTGTGCGAGTTCTTTGTAAAGCGGTGCGACCGAACCTGTCGATTTCCAATCGCCGATTTCCAATACGATGCCCCCGGAATTAATCGCTAAGTAGACCGCAAATCTTCTGATACGCCGGAGTTCAGGCGAGTATCAACAACTGTTGCACGCGAAGAAACAGCGACATTTACAGTGCGATATCGCTTAAGCCGTGACATGTGATAATGATCCTGTTAACGATGTCACGCACGAAAACACGCAAAGCGCAGCGTATTGATGCGGCTAACTAACAGATTATCGCATAATTCCCCCTTCCCCAATACTCCGGTTCAGGCGAATTCGCCTAAGTTAAAGCGCCACGCACCAGGTTGACGATGGTCAATCTCAGGCGAACAGAATGTATCAATACGACGACTTTGATCGCAACTTCCTCAAGGAACGAGTTGCGCAATACCGAGACCAAACCGACCGTTTTCTCGCGGGTGAAATTCCCGATGATGTCTTTCAACAATTGCGATTGCGCAATGGTCTCTACATTCAGAGACTCGCGCCGATGCTACGCATCGCTGTACCGTATGGCACACTTAATGCAACACAACTACGAAAGTTAGCGTCAATTTCGCGTGATTACGACAAAGGCTACGGACACCTTAGCACCCGGCAAAACATGCAACTCAACTGGCCGGCGCTAGCGGAAGTACCTCACATACTTGCCGAATTAGCTGACGTTGACATGCACGCAATCCAGACAAGCGGGAGCTGCGTACGCAACGTGACCACCGACCAGTTTGCTGGCGTCGCTGCTGACGAGCAAGTGGATGCCCGTCCTTACGCCGAACTCTTGCGACAGTGGTCAACGTACCATCCGGAATTCGAGTGGCTACCTCGTAAATTCAAAATAGCCTTAAATGGCGCAGAAAGCGATCGCGCAGCCATCGCTGTCCACGACATCGGTATTCAACTGCAGGTCAATGCGGAAAATCGCACGACTTTTGATGTCTATGTTGGTGGCGGCTTAGGACGAACGCCTGCAATCGGCGCGTTAATTCGAGAGAACTTACCGGAACAACACCTTCTTACGTACGTCGAGGCGATTTTGCGTGTATACAACCGCTACGGCCGTCGCGACAACAAGTACAAGGCTCGCATCAAGATCTTGGTCAAAGCAATGACGCCGAAGGTCTTTGGTGAGAAAGTGGACGCCGAGTGGGACCTCATTAAAGACAATCCACAAGAACTCACGCAGCAAGAGATTGACCGCATCAACGGTTTCTTTCAACCTCCCGAATATCGACGTGTGCCAGACGGGTCAGCATCTCTTGCTTCTCAACGTCTTGAGCATCCAACCTTTAACCGCTGGGTTCAACAAAACGTCTCGGAACACAAGCTACCACATTACGCGATCGTCACACTTTCTACCAAGGCAACCGGTATCCCACCCGGCGACGTTACCGACGTTCAAATGGATGCCGTGGCAGATTGGGCTGAGCGGTTCGGCTACGGTGAAATTCGCATCAGCCACGACCAGAACTTCGTACTACCCGATGTACCGCAATACCAACTCTTTGAGCTTTACGAACTCGCGCGTGCCGAAGGATTAGCCACAGCAAATCAAGGTCTAATGACTGATGTGATTTGCTGCCCTGGCGGTGACTACTGCTCATTAGCCAATGCCAAGTCGATCCCGGTTGCAGAGGAAATTCTGCAACGCTTCGACGACTACGACTACCTACACGATCTCGGACCTCTTGACTTGAACATTTCAGGTTGTATGAATGCTTGCGGACACCATCATGTGGGTCACATCGGCATCTTAGGCGTTGACAAACGTGGTGACGAGTTTTATCAGATTTCACTGGGCGGTAACGCGACCAACGATGCTTCGCTCGGAAAGATCATCGGACCTTCCTTTTCACGCGATGAGGTTGTAGGTGTTATTGAGCGATTACTTGATGCCTACGTCGATAACCGTACTCACGGCGAGACTTTTTTGAGCTGCTATCGACGTGTTGGNNNNGGAACCGGAGCGTCAGTCATATGCCAGTGCTGGTTAAGGACCAGCAGATCGTCGAGGACCCGTGGCAGCTTCTCGAGACGATTCCAGACTACGTGCCTTCAAACGCCATCGTTCCCGCTGAGCAGATAAAGAACAGCAACGCCACCGCGGCTTGGGTCGATGGTGACTCAGAGATTGAGGAGTATGGCGACAAGCTATCCACCCTTGATCTCGTGGCTGTACATTTCCCAATGTTTGCCGATGGGCGTGGCCTTTCACTCGGCGCACTTTTGCGTAAACGCTACGAATTCGAAGGCGAGTTGCGCGCATTCGGCCAAGTTCAGCCAGATCTCACGCCCTTTATGTCCCGGTGTGGATTTGACGCCTTCGTATTAGAGAATGAACTTGCCGCTCAAACAGCAATTCGGTGCATGTCGAGTATGAGCGATTTTTATCAAGGTTCGGTCATTCAACCCG
>JAGWBO010000046.1 GCA_021295855.1 Pseudomonadales bacterium
AATCGACTCTGCACCCGCAGCAATTGCCTTCTTATATACGTCGTCGACATCTTCGACGTACACGTACACAGACGCTTCGGTCGTGTCGTGCTCTGCGGGTATTTCGCCTGCCTCGACTACGACCACACTGTCGCCGATTTTCATTTCCACGTGCGCCGCCCGCCGATCGCTTTGCTCGTGCCGTTCGATCTCAAGCGCACCGAACACGTTTGTTAAAAATTCTGGTAATTCATACGCACCGTACAAATAGGGTCTCACGGTTCCAAACCCGTGTCGTACATGGCTTGTTGACATTCTTGACTACGCTCTTTCTATGTACCGAATTGATGCCACGATTCTAATCTCAGCTCAATTTTGGTTCAAATACCCATGCACCTCGATTTCGATAACACAAACGCGTCGTGTCGTTGTATCTCATATACCTTCTAAGCTTGAACGAAAGACTCAGTATCGCATTGCTACTTGAAACCCGAGTGAGCACTTGCTACAGGAATCGACTCTGCTTGTTCATCAAGGAGTAGGATTGCGAAAGCGCTCCTCCACCAGAATCTAGCTCGTGCATTGGCTACTTCATTGAAAGTCGCACTCGTTGCGTTACTACTGATCGCGCTTATAGGGTTAGAGGCCGTGCTTGGTGGATCAATGATCTGGGTGCTAGATGGTGCCGACGCACTGAACGTAGATGGGGTCGCCAAATCGAAAGCGTGTCCAACTAACACCATCGATGTTGGTGACGAATGGCGCCACTATGGCGGAGACGCTGGCGGACATCGATACAGCAAAGCCACTGAGATCAAGCCTGCGAATGTCAATCGATTAGCGCCAGTTTGGGAATTTCAGACCGGCGACATCACCCGTCGAGCCGACTACATGCAGCAATCTGCAACTGAAGGCACGCCGATTCTTGTCGACGACTCACTCGTGTTCTGTACGCCATTCAATGAAGTCATTTCACTTGACCCGGGCAATGGAACTCTTCGTTGGCGGTTCGATGCTGAAATCGACTTAGATTCTGACCCGGCTAATAAATTCATTTGCCGAGGGGTAGCGCATTGGCGAGACGACGAAGACCCCGAGGTGTGCTCAAACCGCATTTTCATGGGAACGAATGATGCGCGGCTTATCGCACTTGACAACGAACACGGCCGACCTTGCAAAGACTTCGGAACCGACGGCGAAGTTCGAATCGACCCAGGCATCCGTCTCCTATGGCGAGGCGAATTTCAGATCACTTCACCACCTGTGACCATCGGTGACACAGTCGTAATTGGCTCATCCATAGGCGACAATGCACGCGTCGAAGCGCCAACGGAAGTTGTACGTGCTTTCGATGCAAGAACCGGCCGATTGAAATGGGACTGGGATCCGATTCCGCGTACGCGAAGTGATCCAGCATCGTCGACCTGGCGTGGCAGGCAGCCGCCTCGGGAAGGACAAGCAAATGTCTGGGCACCGATGGCAGTAGATGAGGAACGTGGTTTGTTAATTCTCCCGACTAGCAGTGCGAATCCGGACTTCTTCGGAGGTTTGCGACCGAGTGATAACCGACATGCGAATTCGGTCGTTGCTCTTGACGGTGAGACCGGTGAGATCAAATGGAGTTTCCAGACCGTACACCACGATATCTGGGATTACGATCTGCCTGCGCAACCAGGTCTTCACTCCGTATGGCGCGACGACGCGCTTCACGATGTGGTAGCTCAGGTGACGAAAACAGGATTTGTCTTCGTACTCGACCGAGATACGGGTGAACCATTCCTACCCGTAGAAGAACGGCAAGTACCTCAAGACGGTGCACCGGGTGAATGGCTCTCACCAACGCAACCGATGCCAGTGAATCCACCAGCGCTCGTACCCAGCACGCTGGCTCCTGGTGACGCATTTGGAATCACGCTGTTTGACCGTTTACACTGCCGTCGAAAGATCCGGGACTCTGTTGCAAACGGCTTATTTACCCCACCCTCTACGCAAGGAACGATTTTTATCCATTCAACGGCGGTGGCGCGAATTGGGGTGGCTCGGCGTACGATCCGGAGCGCAATCTCTTGATCGTGAACATGAGCAACATCGCGCACCATATCCAACTGATCCCCGCCGAAGAATTTAGCGAAGCACGCAGGCAGTTAGCGCGCAGGCAGTTTGCTGGCGAGGAAGTCTCACCTCAGGACGGCGCGCCCTTTGGTATGAAGAGATCCTTACTCTTTTCGCCGCTCGGTCTGCCCTGCACTCCTCCACCTTGGGGTGTCCTAGCAGCTATCGATCTGACTGACGGCAACATCGTCTGGCGAAAGGCACTTGGATCGAGGGCAGGAGTTCAATTTGGCTTGCCGAATCTCGGCGGTCCCATCGTCACTAAAGGTGGACTAATCTTCACCGCTGCGACGATGGACGACATGATGCGTGCATTCAATATTGAAGACGGCGAGATGCTGTGGGAGTGGCGACTTCCTGCCGGCGGACAAGCGACGCCAATGACCTATGTATGGGACGATCGCCAGTTTGTATTGATATACGCCGGAGGGAACTCGAATGCATCCTCTCGATTGGGAGATACGTTAGTAGCTTTTGCGATAGATCGTTAAGCGGATGGGCTCATCCTGCTAGGTCAACCAATTGGATTTAACGAGATCTCGCTGCTCACTCGCGCGCGCCTTTCCTCACGAGAAGCGATCCGTATACCTAGAGAACACGAACCAACGATAGCTTGAAGCGAAGTGTCCCAGCAATCTGAATCTCGTTATCTTGAACAATATGTCCATTCAGGTGAAGCTCGCATCTGGACTTGTATTAGCGGTACAGGCTTACCTTTCCTAATGTTCAATGGTGGACCCGGTTGCGACGACTATCTTGCACCCGTTGCGAATCTGATCGACGATGTCTGTCAGGTCATTCGATTCGAGCCACGCGGGTGCGGTCGCTCCGACTGGGACGGTAACTACTCTGTACAGACGCTGGTCGAAGATGCGGAGTGTGTCCGACAGGCATACGGATTAGATGCATGTATCGTTGGTGGTCACAGTTTTGGTCCCGATTTAGCGCTCGCGTACGCGTTGCGATTTCCACGGCGCGTCCTTGGACTCATCGGAATTGCAGGCGGCCGGATCGTGAATGACCGCACATGGCACACGACGTATCGTCAAAACCTTTCCACCATAGGTGAGGATCTCGGAGGCGTGACGTTCACCGTTGATCCCAACGTCAATGCCGAATGTACCCGCTCGTGGCGCGAGTACATCAAACAACCAACACTGCTACACGAACTCGCTAAGTTCGAGTTCCCAGCAACCTTCATCTATGGTTCCGAAGACATTCGACCGGATTGGCCGACGCGTCAGTTAGCTTCGTTGTTACCCTACGGGCAATTCGTCGAAATAGACGGCGCCGCCCACACCATCTGGCTTACCCACGCCTGTGAGCTTCGCAACGAACTACGCATCGCGATCAAACGCATTCAACATCACCATGAGGCACCTTCGGACTAATCTATTGTCCAATCTAAATAAGTTCTACCGATGATGAGATTTCTCTACGAGTACCGAATTATTGGATTCAGCAGTTCGAAGAGAACCCAAGTTGTTGGTTTCACAATTACTAGACGACCGCCACATCCAACATGTCGGAAGCTCGGCTATCACCAATGTGCAAGTGAACGAAATCGCTGACGTTCGCGTTAATGCGAAATCAACGAATTACGGCGTGATCATCAACGAGGCAAAGACCTTGCTCTACTTCAACGTAAGCGAATGACGCAAAGCCAAATACAAGAATCGCCAATCGCTTTGATCTTTGACCTAGATGGGCTCCTTCTCGATACCGAAACCGTTGCACGCAGAGCCTTTGTCGAAGCGTGCCACCAAGTAGGTTGGTATAGGACCGATATGGCGGTTTACGTTCAATGCATCGGATTACATGGACCAGAGATAGGCGAGATTCTTAAGAATGGATATGGCTCAGACTTCCCATGGGAAGACATCGGCCCAATTTGCCAGCAGATCTATCACGAGTTCATTGATCACCAAGCCGCAGATATCAAACCTGGTGCCGTTGAACTTCTGACGTTTGCAGAAGCGCGTCGAATCCCGTGCGGGCTTGCGACTTCCTCGCGAATGTCCTCGACCGAGTCCAAACTCACGCTCGCTGAACTGAAGCGCTTTTTTTCCGTTGTTGTATCAGGCGACGGAGTTGAACGCCGCAAACCGAGCCCCGAACCATATCTCACCGCCGCAAAACGCCTTGACGTGGATCCGGACCGATGTTGGGCGCTTGAGGATTCCGAAAACGGCGTGAGGTCCGCCGTAAGCGCTGGATGTACGGTGTTCCAAGTACCGGACATTGTTGAACCGACTCAACAATTGCGCGAACTTGGGCACAACATCGTTGAATCGCTGCACGATGTGCTAACCGCGCTTACACATGCGACTCGAGAAGGCTAACCAAACGACTTAATACCCGAGTCCGATTCGTTTCAAGTAGACGTCGGCAATTTGAGGACTCGCGACCAGAAGCTAAGCATGTCGTCTCGAAACATCGATGCTTCGCCTTCTCCGCTTCCTATAAGTGCGCCCTTTCTCCCGTAGCCGGCTTTCATCGAATACACCATGGTGTCCCGATCGACAAGTGACGGGTCCGGTTTACCAACGGTTGGATGAATCATGGCACCATCATCCGCGATGTACGTTATGGGCGCGTCCCGAGCAACGGCCGCATCCTCAATCTCGACCACCGGCGTATCGCGGTCAAAACTATGCTGAGCGCCTTGGAAAATTCTCATAGCCGCCTTGCCGCCTGTCAGACGAATGGCTTGACAATGTGCTTGGACTTGAGTAACCGAACACCATTCATCCGCGTCCCCCATGAGGACTCGAACCTCAGTTTCGCCGACCTTCGGATTCAAGAATTGCTGACCGCTCCAAGGGTAAGCCGCTAAAACACCCTTCAATGCTCGATCGGTACCGATCACCGAATCCGCAAGTAGTCGCGTGGCCGCAGTAATGACCGCAGACCCACCACGACTATGCCCTTGCGCACCGATGCTCTCTTTATCTATCTCGTCTCGTGCGGCTAGCGAGTTGAACGTCGCGAGAATGTCGTACGCGCTGGCAGCAAAAGAAAACTGTGTTTGGTCTGCAACGGTTGAAGTCACTTGCCGTGCACCGAAACTGTCTAGGATGAAGGTAGCGACCCCCAATCCGTTGATCGTCTCCGCGTGCTGGATATGCGAAGGCGCAACACCGAGACTCCCAGGTGCAACAATGACCAACGGAAACGGTGGTTCCCCGTGACTCGGCAGGAAGAGTTTTCCATCGACCACAGTCTCGGAGATTCCTTTCGGTTGTGAGATTACTTGGTGATAGTTGATCGGCGAAGCCGATGGGATCTCAACATTCTGACCATTGACACCGTTCGCAAACGTGATGGCCTGATCGCAAAAGCGCATTTCTTAACTTGGCCTGTACTGGGTTGGACATACTAAGGTACACGCACGATGTGTAATTGCGCTTCGAAACGACTCAAGTTACATAGGGCCGTCACAATGTTGCTAACTACTGAGAATTAACGTCAGATTAATAAATTAAAACAATAGGTTATAGCTATTACCTCCTATTCATCCATACCGAGTCAAAGTACAGTGCTCGCGGGTAAACAATCGATTTAAATAGCGGATTAGGTTTTGAAATTCTTCAATCAAACCCAATTCCTCGAGCCATGAAATGGTGTATCCAACGAAGATATCCGTCACCGTGAATCGATTCTCCACGAGGAAGTCTGAACCCGTAAGATGGGCGTCCAAAACCGCTGCGGAGCGTCGGATGAGTTTTCGGTTTTGGTTCACGATTTCCGGAACTTGATCTTCATGCGCCATAAGGAAGCCTTGTTCATCCGTATTGAGATCGGTACTCCACAACCAGGATTCCAGCTCCGAAAGAACGAAGGCGACCCATTGATCGTGCAACGCTCGACTCCACGATCCCGGTGGCGCGATCAGGTTTCGTTCAGGCGCTAAATCTGCGAGCGCCGTACAAATGGCAGCGGATTCGAACAGAGGTCTCCCATCGATGATTGCAGCAGGTAGTTTGCCGAGCGGGTGTACACGTTGCAATTCCTCGCTTTCAAAGATATCGGAGGTGTTTCCTCTCGACTCAAACTCGAGACCAGCTTCCAACAAGGTCCAACGACACGTAAAGGATGATTTCCATTTCGTTCATTCCAACGCTTTGCGGTATTACGAGTAATACACGAAATCCCACTAGGTCGATGACTTAAATCAACGAAAACTAGTTCACGCGCGTCCGTACTCCTCGATAGCTGAGTAGATCACCACTTTAGATCAAGACGCGTCAAGTCCGATCAATCTCCAGCGCTGAAGACTCTATATCTAAACGAGTGGTGCTGACCTCGGACCATCTACAGGATTCGTTAACTTATGACCATAGATCCGACGACGCCTTCATGAAGCGCGTAAATTGGCGCATTTCTGCAATGACAGCACCTGAAGACTTATCGAAGAGTTGCGAATCGATCCACACAAACTCCGTCTTTGGACTCGCTCCTATACAAACGACCTTACCGACGCGGCGGTATTCTGTATCGACACGAACCGGACCGTTCAATATTCGAATTTCAGTCGCACCATAGAACCCAACTGCTTTCTTTAACGTTCCCTCCGGAGCGCCAGCGTGTAGCATCTGGAAGAGTCCCGTCGGAAGCGCAACAATCCCGCCATATGCGCCGCTACCTTCACCTTCGCTGGCAATCACGTCATCTCGCTCTGGACACTCCATACCAGGTGCCATGCGATCAAGAATGCGTATCTCCGATTGAGGGGCAGCTTCAAGCGGTAAACTCGCAACGTAATTTAGTTCAGACGGCTCTCCAACCGAAAGCGAGCCTTTGCATACGATCTTCTCGTCGGGCGTCTCAACGTATGCGTCGACTTTAGCATCGTGTCCCGACGTCGGCGCTTCCATAACGGCGCGCACATCCTCTTTGTCCGTGGTAGCGAACGTGTAATACATTGAGATCGCCCCCTGTTGGTACCACGCCATACCCCACTTGTCCTGGATCAGCGGAACAAAGTGGTCGAGATGAACGGTGCCAGGAATCGTGCCGCCACGCATCCCAATCTTGGTTGCTACTGAATCGTTATGAATTGAGTTCGGCAGGTCCGCCCAGCGGTTCTCTGGTTGCTGCCATTCTGAGTAAAGCTTGTCTTTACGGGTCAATGCGCCTTCAGGCATGTCCAGCTCCTCACTGTTTGAATTTCAATCCACGAGCCATTATGACCGTCAATAAAGTTGGATTCGGTTTCGGCGAAGTTTGGATTGTCGCAGGAACAGTCACGCGCCATAGATGCGGATTGAATAGAAACGCGTCGGTCGCACACTCATGTGTAGCGTTGTAGCCCCATTTAGATCCGTTTGATCATATTCTCGTCGACACCATAGTGATCCGCCTCGTCGAGTTCACGTTTGAACTGAGCAAGCCATTCTCTTGTGGCATCGACCACCAGGTCTGGTGCAGGATCTTCAAGAACTCGTCCGAGGAACGCATAGGCGTCGTCAGCTCGCGGACCCACCGTACGACCAACGTGGTCGGCACCGTAGTAAAGACGATATTCGTGCCGAATTTTCTCGTTATAGAGCACTTGATGTAGATATTCAGTTCCCTCGTACAACCAAAAAGCATCTTCATCGCCCGCCTCCAAGAGAATCTTGAGGTCAGAGCTCTTTATTAACTCAGCGTCTCGTAGAGCGATGGTCGCCGGGTTATTTACGTTCCAGTACTCAGCGTCAATTGGCTTGCCAAAAATCGTGGTCAGCAGTTTCTCATCGCGAAAGAATCGATGCTTCGGTCGCATGTCCTTGAAGTCGTTGATAGGTTCGATGCCAGGTTCTAGCGCTGCAACTGCACCAAACACTGTGGGGTGCTTGAAGGCGAGTCGGAGTGATCCCATACCACCCATGGAAATGCCAGTCACCATCGTGCCGCGGCGGTCGGTTCGGAGACGAAATCGATCACGGAGATGCTCAAGGAACGGACCCGCGAGAAACGACTCCCACTTTTCCGTACCGTCCTTGTAGTCCATGTAGAAGCAGCGTGGGCTCACACTCGGCGTCACGAATAGCATCGACGGGATTCTGTCAGTAGCGAACAGCGCCTCTAGCGCTGGTTGTTGGTTCATGAGGGCTTCGCGACTACCTCCGCCGCCGTGTAGATTCAAGACGAGTGGAATTGGATCAATCGCTCCCGAGTAGCCGGGTGGCAGGAGCGCGTAATACTCGACAGGGCCAGGAACCAACTCTGACTCTAAACTACCTTCAACCAACTGGGTTGCGTCAGTTTCATCCATCGATATACCTAATGTTCTGACCGCTGTGAGTGTGTACGACTGGACTAAAGTCTGCACGCATTGCACTGTGAGTCTGCACGAAGACATTCAGAACGTAGTGCGGAAGTGCGAGCATATGAGTTGCCCCGACTCCGAATTCCTGCGCCGACACCTTGTCAAGAATGACGCATAGTACTTGTGCCACTGACTATCAATGCAAGGTAGTGCTTGCCTTGGCCTAAACTGTTGTGACATAGACTGATTAAGAGTCTATCAGCCAAGCCTTCACCTTCATACTCTAGCTGGAATGGCGCACACGCTTCGCACACTCAAGCAACACTCGTACATCTGTCCGTGGGTTAGCATGTACGCGACGAGAATTCGCACGCATCCAGATCAACACCCGTTGACTCGATGGTCGAGGTCAGCTGAACCCGAAATTGACTAACTCTTCACTATGAGAGGTATTACATAGCGTGATGGCAGATATCGACCTGCGACTCAAGATCCGACTCGTAGATCCACCTCTCAACTACGCGTACTGTCTACAGCGCGGAAAAGGTGCTAAGGGCGAGCGACTCGATTACGTTGAAATCCTCACGCCCGAAACCAAAGACATTGAATTTGAATTGAACGTTATCGTCAGGCGTGCCAAGAACGGCCCGGAACCCGATTTCTTTGGACCGTTCGTCCAAGGTCCAATCGGAACTCGCTTCTTCTACTTGTGCGTTGGGCACGTCGTCGAGCGCAGTGATCCACAATGGACCGGTCGAGTGAAAGTACCCTTTACTGGTATTGATTGGCCAACGATCGACGCGGCAGTATCTACTGACCGCTATCTATGCGGCAGCTATCAGGCATCGGGTCCTGGCGGTCGACCCGTCTTGGCATCAGTGAAATTGCTCGACGACGGTTGGGCTGTACAGTGAGAGCATCAAGTCATTTTGTGTCGCTAAGTTACCGTTAGTCAAATTAAGAGCCTACGATCCGTTTCTACGCGAACCACAATATTCCTGCGGTTCGCTCAATCAACCAATAGGCGGCAGCGATGCCGACCAGATATAGCGGTGCCTGCACAACGTATTGCGGCACCGTGACCCATATACGGCGCGTGATCCAGGCGAAGATCAATCCGATTGCAATGACTAGCAACTGCCCGAGCTCGACCCCGACGTTGAACAGGAAGAGAGCACTAATCAGATTACCCTTCGGTAATCCGATCTCGGAAAGCGCGCCGGCGAAACCGAATCCATGCAGCAGCCCAAACGCAAATGCCACTACCCAGGTCTGATTGCGGACAATCGAATATGGATTGGGGCGATTAGGGTCTTCGCGGAGTCGTTCCACGGTAAGGAAGAGGATCGATAACGCAATTACTGCCTCGACAGGTCCCTGCGGTAGAGATACCAAATCAAGCGCCGACAGTCCTAACGTGACACTGTGAGCCACGGTAAACGCGGTAATCGTCTTGATCAGTGGACCTAACCTGGTGAGAAAGAACATCAGCGCAACGACGAACAAAATGTGGTCGATGCCAAAGAGCAGATGTTCGATTCCGAGAAGCAAGTAGCTCCAAACTGGCGCTCCCGTTGTCTCTATCACGACGGCGGAGCTCGTTGGCTTCATTAGGTACGACATCGTCTCGCCATCCCTGAGCCCGACATGCAACATCACGTCGGTGACAGTCAATTCGAGTCCAGCAATCGCAATCGCGCTTCCGACCAAGGTTTGATCGCAGTCCAGTCTAAACTGGCGGACGACGACCGGTCCGATAACCTCATCCAATGCGGACGAGGTCTCCTCACAAAACTCAGGAAAAACTGGGCTGAGCCTGACGCCGTCTTCGTTGAATGGGCGCTTCCAAAGGACCTCGTAACTCGCACCGGTTTCGGCGGTGACTGACGGTGTCTGAGTCGCTTCAAGGCGTAGATACGCGGGGCGTACTTCGTGACCTTGGGTGATATCCATGAAACTCAGCAAGCCAACCGCGAACACGATGAGCGGACGGATTCGGTTCATGTGTCGTCTACGCAGCGCATTAAGGCAATACGAACGTGTACTCCTCACGCAATTGCGTGAGATAGGTCCGGAACGCTTCATCGCGACGCTCAAGATCAAAATCGCCTCGAATCCTGTTGAGGATAGCGTCGAAATCCGCTTGGCGTTTCGGCGTTACTTCATCGATGCGCACAAGATGCAGACCGTAGCGTGACTTAAGCGGACCTTGCCAAAACTGATCTGCGTCAATTCCGTGAATCGAGGCCGCGAATTGATCGCCGAAGTCCTCAGCGACGCGTCTTCGAGTGGCATTCTTGAAGTGTCTTCCTAACATGAACGATTCGCCGATTCGCTCACTTTGCCCACCAGCATTCAGCTCATCAAGTATCCGCGTCCAATTTGGAGTTGCGCGGTCTGAGTCTGCCGAGAAAAACACATGCGAAAACGACACGCTCGCGGCCTGTTCATACCGAGATAAATTCGCGTGGAAGTACGCCTGAAGGTCCGCCTTGGAGGCGGGTTCTACAACGGCCGCGTCCTCGACAAGAAACCGTAGTTTTTGAATCAGACGGCGGTGAATGATGACGTCGTCCGCTGCAAGTCCTAGACGCTGAGCTTCACGAATAAGCATCGCTTCCTGCGCACGTTCGTCGATTAGCCCGGCAAGTTCATCCGGAAGCGGCTTCCGACCCATTTGGTCTAGCCATTGCGCCGCAATTCCTTCGATTTCCGCTTTAGACAATTCGATGGTTTTGCTGTCATCTGAATCGAGAAAGAGGTCGAGCAAAAACAATAACAGACCGATCGCAAGAAAAACAAGTAATGGGTCTCGAGCTACACGAGCTATCGACTTGGACGATTCAAACGCCATTTACTTGCTCTCACGATGGGAATCGATTCACTCAGACTGACTGCTTCCAAAATTCCGATTCAATCAAAGCGCAGTCACCGGGTCGATACAACTCTGGTATCTGGGTTGACTCCCACACAGATGTCGGTGACCCCACACCGCTCATTAGGATCGTGTAGCGAAAGCCCTAATTCCCGGCTACCAGAAGCGAATCTTCTGCGTTGTCTATACGCGGATTCAGCTACTCGGTTCAAACCAGATAGGTGACGACCAAGCGCGTTCACGTAATGTTCGAGGCAAATCCGGACGCGGTGAAACACCTGCACGAATCGCGTCCCAAGTGGACCAGCGACAGGTCGGGTTTTCGAGTGCACGTATGTAGTACGCAGCACGTTGATTTGCCTGAAAACCAGGGTCTTCCCACCTCGTTAACAGCGTCGCCGCCCCTAGGTCTTCGGTGATTGAACAATCTTCGAGATTGACCTCTGCTCCGTTCTCGGGGCACCGATTGGTTTCGGGATCGACTTCAAGACCATCTGAACAAGCGACATCGTATACCGCTTCCTTCTGGTCATCGCCGTCAAGCCACACTTTAACAACCTGTAGCCGCGCTAATAAAGCACCTCGAGGATCCGCTTCAGCCCAAGCGAGTATCGAAGGCACGCCTTCGGCTCTGAGTGCCAAGTCGCCACCCATTGGAACGCCACCCGCGTACGCAGCGTCTAAGAGATCTGGTGACTCGAGGTCATCCGGAAGGTCATATCCCGCAAATAGGCGTACACGTATACGTGGACCAGAAGTCGCAAAAGTCTCTTTTCGGCGAAATGCCGAGTAAATCGACTCGCGGGTGTTTTCTTCCGCCCATACAGCAGCTAAACCCGCTGAACTCCACCTACCAAAGTAATTTCGTGCGTAAGCCGCTGGCGCTTCTTCTGACACGGGGGTGATGGGGACAGAACCGCGATTTGCCGGGATACCATCAAACTGGCCAATCTTGCCGATGTAACGCTCTTCCTCAAATTGGAACCCAGAATTGTGGGTATCTGATGCGCCAACTAAACCGAATCGATATGGATTGAAGCCGCGTTCCGCTTCCATCGCGAGTCCTTTCTTGTACGCGTCTCGTACGTAACTCCCGGAAGGTTGGCTGAGTAGCCAGCTAGCAACACGGTAGTACGTTATTTCAAAACCTGCCCATTCATCCTCGGGAGATAGGAATGGGTGTGTTTCTGAGGTGCCCTTAACTTGCGCGACTTCTACTAGCGGTTCATTGCGCATCCGGAAGTCGGCGTACTCCGCTGTCAGTGGTTCGCCGTCAAATGTCGTCGTTTCAAACATTCGACCGTTGGATTTATTCGCGTTGTGCGGAATGGCTAATAGCTCGATTCCGTTCTCACGTTGCTCGTCCATCCAACTCCACAGATCTTCAGGATTAGGCGAATCGAGTCGGCTGAACGGTTGGTCTGGCACCTCGGAACCAGCAAAAATCACATTTCGATGCAGGTTTCCGCCTATGCTGGAGGTAAATTCGTACGCAATAAACGTGGTCAGTGTGCCAGGATCATTGTGTCGCTCTGTAGCTTCAATGATCCGTTGCCATGCGCTCTTCTGGACCTCCGTATCGGGATTCTCTCGGGCGAATGCGAAGTTTTGTCCATAGTTTGAACGTCGCTCCGCATAGGTCATCTCTTCCTTGACCGCGTCAGCGCCCTCAAGTTGCGAAACAGGATGGTCTGGGTTCGCGGCTGCATCCAATATGCCGAGGTACATTGCATGGTCAGTGACCGCGTAGAAATCAAGCGGTCTGTCAAGTTGGATCGTATAGCCGCTAGGGTGGTCGATGGCCTCTCCTTTCGCAAATCGATAGGCGTCATCAGGTGTCGTTCGAACGCCAAATCCCCACGCATCAAATGAGAGTCGTGTGTGGACATGTAGGTCACCGAATAGCGCCTGCCTACTTGACGGTTGCTCCTCAGCGAGCAAAGAGCCTGTAACTAAAAGCAACGTGAAATAAGTCAACGAAGCACGAGGCATGGCTAAATCTCCGATCTAAAGGGCCGGGTCGTCTTTTGTGACCCCTATATGCCATTTTTACGCATGAGGTAAGTGTCATCTCTTGAAAGTTCTCGAGCCTCGTATACAGTCGGTTGCCCAGCGGCGGTAACGCATTCAGCGGGGGAATCGTAAATTTGATGGTTGACTGGCTTCGGAAATTTACTTGATGATTAGCCTTGATGCGAAGAGAGAGATCTTCCAAGGATACAACGACTAAGAATGTCGGGGATACTCGCAAATTGTGCGCAATTTTCGACCCATGGAATTCAATCGGTCTGTTACGTCAAGACGCCAGCACGTTTTCGATAAACGCTCTCTTCCGTTCGCGATAGCAGGTTTCACTCGCCTCGGTGCATGAGAGCTTCAATTGGTTGTACGCTCGAAGAAGATCTTCACTTCGTCGAACCGCATCACGAAATGTCAGAAACATCTCAAATTCGGATCCATTCTCAACGACCTGAAGTGCCACGGGCAACTCGTATTCGTCTATTTCGAGCATGCAAAGCGACTCATTTCGTAGCGTGTTGGACTTGACACGATAGCCGTTTCGTTCTAACTCCTGAATTGATCGGTTAAACTCGACTTTATCTACGCCAACGAAGACATCCAGATCGCCTTTTGAAATTGCACCTGGAATCGCTGAACTTCCTATATGTTCAACTCTTGCGCAAGGTAATAGGCGTAGTACCTCCGCTGCTACCTTTTCGTACACTCCCGCGATTTTTTGTTGATACTCATTTGGGTGAAAGAATCTCATCGTGCGCTTGGGGTGAAACTTAGTGAGGGGTTGATCTTTCGTCTCGATGGAAGTGAGCAAAGTTACAGTGTCGGTCATTGCGGCAAAGTTGAGAATTGGATTAGTTTGGATCGTGTAGCGATTGAGATCGCCTATTGCCTTCTCGATACGAAATGAGCGCGTTCATCCGGCGATGTCCGAACCAAACGACAAGAATCATTAAACCGAAAATGTTGCGTCCGCGTGCAGTTCGCCGAACAGGATCAGTTTCTTAGATGGCGCATGCTGTGTCGCAGGAACGTAGGCGATGAATTCCCAAAAACGAACGTAAGCTCGAAGGAGAAGTGTTACACAACTACCGGATTAGTCGTAGGATTTAGAATTCGGCGGATAAAGCGCTACTCTGCCTCATTGACTTGAATCGATTAACGCGGATCTGGAAGCAGTACGACGAATGGGTGGACAACAGCCACAAACGAACAGCAATTAGTTCAGCTAACTCAGGTGTATTCGCCACGTTTTTATTCCTCTTGTTTCTTAGTAAGCAACCTGTCGGATTGGTAACGGTCATCGTATGGGTCGTAATTGCTTTGTCCGCCGGCGTGATGTGGTTTCGCGCATACGAATCCTGGCAACTGCATAAGAAAGAGACAATCGAAAAGAAGCGATAGCCCTATCTGCCGTTTTACTGATCACCTCATGGACGCCAGCTCCTCGGCGCACAGTGAAGTTGAGATTACGAGTAGTGCAATGCAGGTCAATGCTGCGTGCGCCATGGGACTTCCGCCAAACTTCGCTTACGCTACACAGTTACCGGTAAAGTGCCGCCAGTACACGCAGTTTTCGCTTAATGAATGTACTGAGCTCAGTTCATTAGGGACTTACATACCTGTTAACAAAACAGGCTGCCTTTTGACGGATCTTTGGAGTCACTAATGTGAACGCTCCTCCTCGTCCAGATGCCCCTGTCGCAGAGGCCTTTTTAGCGCTTGGTTCTCGCGCCTCATGTGTAATTGTATAGTGTTGCTGCCCAGTTCGTGAGACTTTGTAATTAAGTATGTAATCCCCGTTCATTACGTTAGGTTTAGGACTGTTATTCAAAACCCAGTATAGAACCGGCGCCAGCTCGCAAACCCAGTGACCTCGCAGCCGCGATCATCGTTTTATCCAGGGTAAAGATCGATTGAGCGTCTCGGTTTGCCGCTATCGCAAGGTGCAAGGCGTCCGGAGCTCTCAAACTCGTATTGAATAACCCCAGCCAATGTCGCGCTTGATCGAAGTCATCTCGGTTTGGTAATAGGACATCGAAAGACGTTTGCACTAATGTTTCGAATCGTGAACCGGCAGCTTGTGCTGCGTCGATGTATAGTCCACCTATGCGAACTTCGCGCGCAAGCATCGATGTAAACTCGACTCTCGTCCAATCACTAACTGCTAGCTCATCGGTGATTGAATCAGCGAAGAAAGCCTCGATTGATTCACTCGTGTCTTCGATGAGTATGAGAGGAACTAGAAAACTAGTGTCGAAATAGCGCACTTTAACGTACTCAAGACTTTAATAGCCTTCATCCCGAATTTCGCGAATCAACTCTACTGATGGTCGTCGTAAGCGTGGCATTGAAGCGCGAAATGCTGCTAATTCGGCGAGTGGTATAGGCTGTCTTGACTGACGTGCGGGAGACAAGCGCACGACATCTTTACCGTGACGTGTGATGACTACCTCCCGACCTTCCTCGACTTTATTCAGGAGTTCGCTGAGATGCGCTTTCGCGTGCGTTAAGTTAACTCGCTCCATAAGGTTGACTTATAGTCATAAAACTAGTCATTTATTTTAGAGAGTTTTTGGACTCAAAGAGTAACTCAACCAGATCCAATACCGGCCAGGTGACGTCGGGACTGACTTTTGCGAGGGGAATCGAGTACATTCTTTTGAAGTTATACTTTTATTAAACAATGAGAGTCTGATATGCACTCAACCAATCTGCGCAAGGTCGGTGGTTCCGTCATGCTGGCTGTTCCTCCTGCGTTGCTCGACGCATTAGATCTTAGTGTCGGGACTAAGGTTGCTATCGGAGTTGAGGGAGGTCGCCTTGTCGTTCACAAGAATGAACGTCCCAAGTACTCACTCGACGAGCTCATTAAGCAATGTAATGACACGCTTCCAGCTGACGATGAAGACCTCGAATGGCTAGACGCAAGACCAGTTGGTAACGAATTGCTGTAATGGATCGTGGCGACATCTGGCTGGTCAGTCTCGATCCTACTAGCGGGTTTGAACAACGAGGCGACAGTCCAGTTTTGATCGTCTCCCCGCGCTCGTTCAACGAACTTACCAAAGCACCCATTGCGCTTCCTATCACCAGAGGCGGGAGCTTTGCAAGACGTCAAGGATTTGCTATTTCACTTGAAAACGCAGGCACGCGCACGATCGGAGTGATCCGCTGCGACCAACCGCGAGCACTTGATCTGATGGCGCGAAACGGTACTAAACTCGAAACGGTCTCTGCGACTCTCATTGACGAGGTGCTCGCTAGACTCGTCGCGATTCTCGACTGAGCACAAGGATGTTTGGGAGTAAACAACCATCTCATAATTTGCAAGACGAAACTTGCTATCTAGCGAAGCCAGATCCTAGCTTTCGCAAAACCCTTCGCTCACCGCTGCGAAACTGATCGTGGATTTACCCGAGCGGCTACTGCCACGTGCATACTTCTACCGAAGGAGTTTCGGGTAGCGTCTCAGACAACAACCACCGCGCGAACAAAATCCCTTCGTTGTATCCGGCGGTGCTAATCCAATTTCGTGGCGCAGGTCGATGACTCAAGAAGATCTCGAAACTGCCATCTTCCTCCGCGACCGCTTGAGCTTTGTTGATACAGACTGGAAAGTCAACATAGTTGGTTGACTGCATCAGGTAGTTCCACGTCTGCAAGCCCCAATAGCACGCTTCTGGCGATGTGAACCTAATCTTGAGATACTCATTCTCTTGAAGGCGAAATCGGGAAAAGCAATAAATATTGTCGACCGTTCCCCAGCCACCTTGTTCCGCATCGAATTCGAACGGTGGGCAGAACTCATTAATTGGAAACTCGACAGGAAGTGGCGCAATCCACGTCGTACACTGAAAGAACATCGCCATATTGCGAATTCGACCTGCAAGTTGCTCATCGTTCAGCGGCATAGACGGGGGCTGTGGCGACACGTTCCTGATATTTAAGACGCTTTCGCGTGAAGCTTCACGATCGAAGAAATACTCGCGGGTGAATAACGACACAGAGTCTGAGTCGAGTCGGAACTCGTTCTTCCCTTGTGGATTCTGAGTTAGCTTGATCTCGAATGTACCATCTTCGTCAAACTCGATGTCTCGATGGTTCACATTCAATGAAACACGATCCGCGAGCTCACCATTCGGGTCACCACCATACAAGCAAAAACTGAGATAACAGCTGTCGAATCGTTGGCCGGATATCACGTATTCCTGGTCGCCGCGAACTTGCGAAAAATAGTAGACCGCGTCAACGTTGTCTCCGTACAACTTGCGACACTCATCTGCGAGTGGCATTAGCCGTGGACGCAACGGGTCGTTGTGCAGGTAGAAATCAACCGCTACCTGCAAGAGGTGGAACATATGCTGATAGCCGTCAACTCGACCTTGTTCATCAAGTTCATTTTCCGGGTCTAAAAACGTCTGATCTGCGTTACGGATGACGTCCAAAAACTCGTCAAGTGCGTCTCTACTCTCCATGCGAAGATCCTCCTAGCGGGAGCGCCGATGTATGCTGTGCGCTTTCTAGGAACTCCAGATAGTCTGTGAAACGACTTGTGAGTTCTTCCAGCCGGATGTCGAAGTCCTCAAGCGAGTATTCATGCACTCCATG
>JAGWBO010000047.1 GCA_021295855.1 Pseudomonadales bacterium
CGTCCAAGTGTTCAACACCGGCCAGCGGCCACGCGTCCGCGGCCGTAAATTCGTAGAAAAGTACGCGTCGAGAACTAGGCGACCGATTGACTGTAGAGCCGTGCACAAGACGAGCATGGTGGATCGTCATATCACCAGCTTTGCCGTAAATTGGTACCGCTTCGCCAATATCCAGTTTTTCTTTTTTTGTGTCGATAGCACCACAAAAGGCACCATCGGCATGGTGGTCGTAAACGGGGCCTCGATGGCTCCCAGGAATGAACATCACTGCACCGTTCGTGTCGTCCATGTCATCGAGCAAGATACCGGTTGCCAGCACGTCGTCATTGGTATGCGGATAGAACGCCCAATCCTGATGCCACTCGACCGGAGATCCATAACCGGCAGATTTCATATTGATCTTGCAGCCCGCTCGCAATCGAATGTCGTTCCCAATGAGCGGTCTCAACGCCGACATCAAACACTCGTGACCAGCTAGTTCGCGATAGAAAGGGTGTGCGAGTTGTGGCGTCTTGATTCGCCGAACGCGTGGGTTCTCGGGGGTATGGGTCGGTTCGAGGTCAAGGACAGGTGTGTGGTCGGTCAGCCCTTTTACCGATGCGACGATTTCATCGGTGATGCTGCACAAGTCCGATAGCAACTCCGGATTGAGCGCGTTGCGAACGACTGTGTAGCCGTGTTCCTTGTAATGCTGTATTTGGTCGTCGGTCAACATGGCGTTTCGAAGATGCTTGACAGATTGGACTGTGAGCCGGGATCACTGAATTAGGTGTCAAAAGTTTAACCGCCGTCGGTATTTCGCTCCTTTCCGACACGGTCTGGCGTAAACTAGCCTTATGTCCTGTCAAGGTAAGGTGAGGAGCGCGTCATGGAACTATTGACGATCGTGAACTGGTGGGCGATCATCGTCGCGTCGCTTGTGTCATTCGTAATCGGTTGGCCTTGGTACGGTCCTCTGTTCGGTACAGCTTGGCTCGACGCACTTGGCAAGTCGGCTGACGAAATCCAACCAAGTCCAAAGCCATTCATCATTAGTTTGGTCACGACGTTAATCACTGCTTTTGTGATGGCTGTCCTCATTGTCGCTCTCAACATCAATACCTGGTCTGATGGAGCACTGTTAGGCCTTTTTGTAGGCATTGGATTCATCGCAGCTTCGAACATTTCTGATGCGGCTTTCTGTGGTTGGAGTTGGAAACTCGTTGCGATACAGAGCGGTTATCGAGTTCTGTACTCAGTGATCATGGGAGTCATTCTCGGGGTTTGGCAGTAATCGGCTAGCGCGCCATGTCGTATCGCGTCATGGCGTTTTCGATGACAAGATCTCGATCTTCGGCTAGGACGTAGCGATCGTCAATTAAGGCGTCCGTCAAGCGTGTAGTTTGTTCCTCGCACTCGTCGCGGGAGCTTGGCATACAGGTTTCGTTCCGAAACACGGAGAATCCTGCAAATGCTGCGGTTTGATCCGATCCTCCATGTTGCTCATGCCGAGGATTCCAGCCAGAATGAATTCCAATTGGGATCGCGATCTCGGGTAGCCGGATCCCAGCGACCTCATTGAGTGTTTCGTCAACGTATGACACGAGAGAAGGGTAGCGCTTGAGCAATTTCGCCGGATGCTGACAGATTCCCTCATCGATGCGGTTACCTAAGTCGGTGTGCCACAAGCCGGGTAGGTTAGCCGCCGTTGGCAATGCGTCAAACAGAGGCGACTCTGCAAATCTCTCGATTACCTCGGCTCGACTAACGAGAGAGTGGTCACTCAGCCGGGGATAACGAGACTCAGGCGGCTCAACGCCATCGCGAACCCACATTAAGGCGTTCAAAAGCACTGCACGAATCAGTGGTGTGTAGGAGATTGTGTTAAGCGGATAAGGGAGCTGTTCGCCGGTAAGCGCGAAGCGATCGGTAAGAGGCATGACACCGTTTATGTGATGCGTACCTGCGAACATGTAAATGCGTTCGTTCGGTTGGGGTGGCACATCCTGTTTGCCATCGGTGGCTACATGGATGAGCGAGGCGTCGCCGCGCCAGTACTCCCAAGATGTATTTGTGCTTAGAACTTTCGGCGGATCGATACATCGATCCAGCAATCCTTCGTGCTTGCCACTTAATTGATCCGTGGTTTGGCTCGCTGTAAAAGGAAATCGCTGACCAGCTGAAGGGATTCCTGTACTGCCAGGTTGTGCAAAACGGTGGTTAAAGTCACCACGTTGGCCTCCGGCGATGTGTGGGATAAGCGCGTCGAATACCTTACGCCCGTTTTCGTCCTCGTTGAGACCTTCATATAAGAAGTGGCGTAGGATCCGGCCAGTTTGAGATGCGCCGTAACCGATCGCATACGGCGGGTTATCGACTGGCCAATCGAAATCATGTTTAAAGAATGCCGCAGCGTCTCGCAATGCAAGCAAGCCGGCACCGACCACAGGCGCGCCGACTGTTTCGTATACGAGCGTATATACCACGCCTTTCGAGAAGCCACCATCCTTGGAAATGTATCGAGGCGTGGGATCGAATTCACCTTCACGAAATCTACCGAAGCGCCACGTATTTACGTCTACCTCCTGTAGCGGAACTTGTGTATTCGCACGCTGGAACAAGCGTCCTTTTCCGGTCGGTGGGTACGTATAGATACCGCCTTGACCAACGAGTAAGGAGTTTGTGTCGCGGTTCGGTTGCATCTGGCAAATCGCTTCGCCTGAAATTGGATTGTTGTTTTCGAGTGCTTCTGGAGCCTCTATAGTCATCCCTTCAGCGTCGAATTGCCAGCCAACCGTTAATACAGCAAATCCGTGTCGGAACAGAAATCCGTCACCGCTCGGCGTGTTGGTCGATTGCAGCTCATCAAGCTTCGGGCGATTAAAACTGAATGCGGTAGGTCTTCCACGATTTGGTACATCAACAAAAAGACACGACGGTGTTGTATGTGACGGGTAGACCAGCCGCGCATTACCCTTGAAGTGCACGCACTGCCCGTTAGTTCGAGGAGCCTTGTCGAGATCGGTGATTCGCGAATTCGAAGCATGTTGCGGATCAACGGCGTATGTGACTTCAAAATCGGCGATTTCATATTCGCCGTAGTCGCCAAATGACTTGCCACCGGCATACGCGGAATGCGACTGTCGCGAAACTAATAGGACTGCCAAGGGTGTATTCCTTATTGAAGAACGAGTGTGCGAACTTGATTGATGGCGCGCCGAATTCGGTGATCTAGCGCAACAAACACGCATATGGTAGTGGCGCAAGCGGGTGGCACGTTCACTAAAATTCCAATCCCTTCGAGACAGCACTTTATGTCGGATCAATCACCCTCAGCCGCTCACGATTTCATAGGAAAGGAGTACGCAGCGGGATTCGTCACCGACATCGAGCAGGAGACCATCCCGCCGGGTCTCGACGAGACGGTCATAACCGAAATCTCGAAGCGCAAAAACGAGCCATCTTGGCTACTCGAATGGCGTCTGAACGCCTACCGACGCTGGCTGGAAATGGCCGAGCCTACTTGGGCGAAGGTCGATTTCGAATCAGTTGACTATCAGGCGATCTCGTACTTCTCCGCACCCTCTGGTGACAAGCCGAAGAGCCTAGACGAAGTCGATCCCGAGTTGCTTCGGACCTATGAGAAATTGGGTATTCCACTCCACGAACGGGAATTGCTTGCCGGTGTGGAGCGCGATCCAGATGCGCCACGCATTGCGGTAGACGCGGTGTTTGATAGTGTTTCGCTGGTTACCACGTTTCAGGAGGAGCTGCGTGAGCATGGCGTGATCTTCTGCTCATTCAGTGAGGCTGTTGAGAACCATCCGGATTTGGTTCGCAAATATCTCGGCACGGTGGTGCCACAGTCGGACAATTTCTTCGCGGCGCTCAATTCGGCAGTATTTAGCGACGGCTCGTTCGTCTATATTCCGAAAGGCGTGCGCTGTCCGATGGAACTGTCCACGATTTTTCGGATCAATGCTCAGTTCACTGGTCAATTTGAGCGAACATTGATCATTGCTGACGAGGGATCCTACGTCAGCTATCTGGAAGGCTGTACGGCGCCGATGCGCGATGAAAATCAACTCCACGCCGCTGTCGTCGAATTGGTCGCGCTCGAAGACGCTTCAATCAAGTATTCGACCGTACAAAACTGGTATCCTGGGGACGAGGACGGCAAAGGCGGCATTTACAACTTTGTGACCAAGCGTGGGGTGTGTCGAGGCAATCGATCACATATCAGCTGGACACAAGTCGAAACGGGTTCCGCGATTACCTGGAAGTACCCTAGTGTGATCTTGCGAGGGGACAATTCGGTCGGCGAGTTTTATTCAGTCGCGATCACCAACAATCGTCAGCAGGCCGATACGGGTTCCAAAATGACCCATATCGGGCGTAATACGTCGAGCACCATCATTTCCAAAGGTATCAGTGCTGGCAAGAGTTCCAACGCGTATCGTGGACGTGTGCGCATGAATCCGGGGGCAACACAAGCCCGGAACTTCACGCAGTGTGATTCACTACTCATTGGTGGACAGTGCGCTGCTCATACCTTTCCGACGATCGAGTCACAACGGGATGACGCGATCGTGGAACACGAGGCAACCACATCAAAAGTGAGCGAGGACCAACTATTTCTTTGTCGACAACGCGGCATCGATGCCGAGAAAGCGGTCGCGATGATCGTGAACGGCTTCTGCAAGGAAGTATTGCGCGAATTACCCATGGAGTTCGCGGTTGAAGCGTCCAAGCTACTTGAAGTTAGCCTAGAAGGTGCCGTTGGTTGAAATTGCTCGAGCTGCGAGACTTAGCTGCGAGCGTTGACGAAAAACAGATTCTGAACGGAATCGATTTAACCGTTAATGCAGGTGAAGTTCACGCGATCATGGGTCCTAACGGCTCAGGCAAGAGTACGTTATCCAATGTACTAGCCGGTCGTGACGGCTATACGGTCACGAACGGCGAGATGGAATTGATTGGTACCCCGGTCAACGGGATGTCTGTTGAGGATCGAGCGCTTGCCGGATTGTTTCTCGGATTCCAGCATCCAATCGAGATTCCAGGCGTGACGAACATGGAATTCCTGAAGGTCGCAATCGATAGCCACCTGATCGCAAGTGGCGAAGAGGAGATGAACACACGGGATTTCATGGTTCAAGTCCGCGACATCTCGAAACGACTAGAGCTGAGCACGGAATTTCTGAAACGGTTCGTGAACGTAGGCTTTTCCGGGGGCGAAAAGAAGCGTAACGAGATTCTGCAGTTGATGCTTCTGCAACCCCGACTTGCTTTTCTTGATGAGACCGATTCCGGTTTAGACGTCGATGCATTGCAGGTCGTTGCGCGCGGAATTAACGAATTCCGATCAGACGAGAATGGCGTTGTGCTGGTGACTCACTATCAACGCTTGTTGAATTACGTGAACGTCGACTTCGTACACATCATGGTGAACGGCGCAATCGTGAAAACAGGCGATGCACAACTCGCACACGAGGTTGAAGCACAAGGCTACGCTGGCTTAGGCGAAGCGTGATGGCGGCTACACAGTCCGCTGACACCGTGCGTACGGAACTGCTAAGCCGTGTCCTTGCTGAAGAAGTACTGGATATGCCTTGGTTGGACCGCAGTGCCGCACGTTCAGTATTAAGTGCCCAAGGTCTACCCTTTCCTGGGAAGGGTCGATGGCAGTACTCAGATCTCCGAGCACTCGTCGAAGATGCAATGACGTTAGAGGATGCGCACGAGGCGCTTGGACCCGTTCAGAACGTAGAGATTCGCTATTTGGATCGTCCTGCGACTGACGCTCAAATGATTGAATTAGGGTCGAGCGACGGCGTTGGCGAATTACCACTTATCGACGTGAATAGCCTCCTGTTCAGATCCGGTACGAAGTTGCTTGCGGATGGGAACGCATCGCTTGCGGCAATCAACGATGCCACCGGCTCGGTAGATCGTCATCTCGTTTCAGTGGTTCAAGGTGCCACGTTGCAGCTGGACGAACGATTTGAGAGTGGAAATCGCGTGGTGCTGTGTCGTGTGCGTGACTCTGCGACACTGAACTACGATTTGACCATGCCAAGTACAGATGGTGTTGGATATCACTGTTTGGTGGTGTGGTTAGCTGAGGATTCGTCACTAAATCTGCGTCTTGCTTCGCAGGGCGCACAGATACGCCGAAGTGACATCATCGTGAACGTGATGGGCAGGAACGCTTCTGCAACGCTTAGTGGTGGCTGGTTGCTCGAGAATCGAGACCATCTGGATACGCAGGTGTACGTCAACCATCGCATAGGGCAAAGTCGTAGCGAACAGTCGTTTCACGGGGTTGTTGATGACCAGGCCAGAAGCACGTTCAGCGGCTTTATTCGGATCGATCGAGACGCGAACGGGACCGAAGCCCACCTCACGAATCGAAATATCGCATTGAGTCCTCAGGCACGTGCCCACGCACAGCCTGAACTAGAGATTTACACCGATGATGTGATCTGCTCGCACGGCGCAACGACTGGACAGTTGGACGACGATTCGCTCTTCTTGCTCCGCGCCAGGGGTATCGGCGAGGAGTCCGCGCGTGCGATGCTAACCAAGGGATTCTTGCGTCAAGTCATTCACTCCGAAAGCGGTACTGCGTTACTCAGTCTATGAGTCCATACCGAGACGCGTTCCCGTTGTTCAAGAAGCGTCCTAGCGACGTGTATCTCGACAATGCGGCGACTACGCAGAAACCGGAGTCGGTCCTTTCTGCTCTACGGACCTATTACACCGAACACAACGCAAATGTGCATCGTGGTGTACATGCGCTTAGCACGCTAGCAACCGAAGAGTTCGAACAGAGTCGGCAGGTTGTCGCAGCGTTCGTAAATGCTTCGAAATCAGAAGAAGTGATATGGACACGCGGCACGACGGAAGGCATAAATCTCGTCGCTTGGTCGTACGGCGCGGACGTGCTTGGACCAGGGGACGAAGTCGTCATTTCCGAAATGGAGCACCACTCAAATATCGTGCCTTGGCAAATGGTCTGCGAGAGAACGGGTGCTGTGTTAAGAGCAATCCGAGTACTTCCGAACGGTGAATTGGATCAGCGTCACTATGACTCCCTCCTTTCTCCTCGTACCAAGATTGTTTCAATCGCGCATGTATCGAATGCGTTAGGCACGATCAATCCGGTCAAGGAGATGATCGCTAAGGCAAAGCGACATGGCGCCGCAACCGTTATTGACGGCGCACAGGCCGCTCCACATATTCGAATCGACGTGCGTGAGCTGGATTGTGATTTCTACGCGTTTTCGGCACACAAGATGTATGGACCTACCGGCATGGGCGCGCTTTTCGCTCGTGAGAGTCTTATGGCTGATGCCTCGCCTTGGCAAGGCGGGGGCGAGATGATTGAAGAAGTCCGCCTTGAGCACACAACGTATCAACGAATGCCATATCGTTTCGAAGCGGGAACGCCGAATATCGCCGGCGCCGTCGGCATGCGAGCAGCGATTGAGTTCCTTGATTCGCTGGACGCTGCAAAAGTGGAAGAACATGAGCAGCATCTACTCCGTTATGCAACATCAAGGTTGTTGCAGGTCGAAGGCGTCAAGGTCGTCGGTGAGGCGTCGCAGAAAGCGCCGGTCGTGTCTTTCAACATCGAAGGTTCTCACCATAGCGATGTAGGCGTATTGCTTGACAACCAGGGGGTTGCGGTCCGCACCGGTCACCATTGTGCGATGCCTTTAATGGCAAAACTCGAAATTCCTGGTACCGTGAGGGCATCTTTCGCAATCTATAATTCAAGCGAAGACATTGAAAAACTCATAGCGGGCGTCGAAAAAGCCCGCGAAATCCTGACTTCTTAGCGTTCTATCCGTGCAAACCGCAACTTTTGACCCGTCGACGATCTCGTTGAGCGATTCCGCACAACGTCACGTTCGAAAACAGCTCAATCAGGAGAACGCGACGGGACTGCAATTGCATGTTACGGAGAGTGGATGCAATGGCTACATGTACGCGTTGAAGTTCCTTGAGAACATTCCGAAGGACGCACATGTATTTGAGTTTGACGACCACGTAAAAGTAGTGGTCGACAACCAACACTGGGATCTGGTGCGCGGCACGCACATCGATCTTGTCACCGAGGGTTTGAATTCGTCGCTCAAGTTCGAGAATCCGAACGCGGACACACATTGTGGGTGCGGCGAGAGTTTTTCAATTCGTGGAACGTAGGGTAATCCCAGTCCAGCGAGCTGTTACTGCTAGACTCGTCCCAACCGGCACCGAACTTACCATCCCGCAAGGCGTATTCGTCACGCTGACGCAAGCGTTAGGCGGAACCTATACAATCGTTCATAACGGCAATATGGCTCGTATCGAGAGCGAAGACGCTGATGCACTCGGATTTGAGCCAGAAATCTTGACATTCGAAACGCCAGACGACGGCGAGATTTCTGAGGAACAGGTGTGGCAAGCGCTTCGGTCGGTCCACGACCCTGAAATTCCTGTGAACATCGTTGATCTTGGTTTGATCTACGAAGTTGATGTGACTGACAACCACGTAGATATCAAAATGACTTTGACCGCGCCTGGCTGTGGTATGGGACCGGTATTAGTTGAAGATGTGAAGAGACGCCTTCAACGGGTGCCGCTGGTTGCAGATACAAATGTAACGCTAGTATTCGATCCACCTTGGACGCGTGACATGATGTCCGAAGAAGCGCAACTCGATCTCGGATTGTTCTAGCGTCATCATGCTTACGCTTGCAGAAGTCAAGGAGACATTCGAGTTTCTCGATGACTGGGAGGATCGTTACCGATACATCATCGACCTCGGTAAGGCACTTCCAGACATGTCTCAGGATCTTCGTGTGGAAGAAAACCTTGTCAAGGGTTGTCAGAGCCTAGTCTGGATCGTTTTGAGTTACGATCAGAGTGCCAATCGAGTAACGATCCAGCTAGATAGCGATGCGTTCATTGTTCGCGGTCTCATTGCCATCATGATGACGGTTTTTCAGCACCAATCGCCGGATCGGATCGTTGCCGCGGATGTCGAAGAGTTGTTTTCCGAACTCGATCTTATTTCACACTTAAGTCCGACCCGAGGCAATGGCTTACGCTCCATGGTTGGACGTATCAAACACGAGGCGCAGCTCCTCCTTGATCATCGAGCGATTGCCTAGCAACTGCATTCAAGACTAGCTTTTAGCTTGAATGTTCATTGGATGGAATCCGGTCCGATCGTCAGTCTAGCTGCTCGACCACGAGCATCGCTCTAACTCCAGAACCCGATTAGCGTATCAAGCTTAACTACCAGTCAGCGGTTATTCTTTGAAACTCGACCGCTTTCATATACGGTATGAATCGTGATCAAAGAAATTGCTCGCACGGCACCTTCAGGTTTGCTGGTGTTCTTCGTCTTGCTGTTCCTCGTCCTAGCGGATGTCGCGATGTTCGTCATCAGCGTGATTTTCGTCTTCGTTCCTACCATCATTCTTGCAGTGATTCTCTTCCCGCTCCTAGTGTTCTTGATGGTTGGATTGTTTGTAGTTAATCCGAATGAAGCTCGCGTTCTGCAGTTCTTTGGTCGATACGTGGGTACCGTGCGGGATCCTGGTTTACGATGGGCGAACCCGTTCTATACCAAACGCCGTATCTCGGTACGGGTGCGCAATTTCGAGACCGAAAGCTCCAAAGTCAACGACGCGAACGGTAATCCAGTAGAGATCGCTGCGGTTGTTGTTTGGCGAGTCGTTGACACCGCAGAAGCGTGTTTTCAGGTCGATGATTTCGTGAACTTCATGCGGGTGCAGAGTGAGGCTGCGGTGCGTAGCATGGCGACTCAGTACCCGTATGACACAACTGATGAAGATGTGGTTTCGTTACGTGGCGATACCAAGGCGGTAACGGACCAATTAGAGAGTGAAATCCAGGGTCGCCTGAATCAGGCAGGTCTTGAAGTTTTGGAAGCTCGCATTACGCATCTTGCCTATGCACCTGAAATTGCATCGGCGATGCTACAACGTCAACAAGCGGGTGCTATCGTAGAAGCGCGAGAGAAAATCGTCGAAGGTGCCGTAAGTATGGTTCAGATGGCACTGAATGATCTATCGGAGCGCGGTGTAGTTGAACTCGATGAAGAGCGCAAGGCTTCGATGGTGAGTAACCTGCTAGTGGTGCTTTGCGCAGATAAGAGCACGCAACCGATTGTCAATACGAGTTCGTAGAACTAGCCAATTCAACAGAACAACTGCTGGACGGCGGTTCACGAGAACGTCTCAATTCATTCCGGGTCTACGCTGTACGCGCGCATATAGAGGCGTGTTCGTTCATTCAAGTTGCCGTAAAACGTTCTCGTTGCTGCATCGGTTGGATGACTGCTCAAGTGAGTTGGTATGCCAGAGTCGTTCGCAAGCGGTGCACGGTCGAAATGTCCGTAATAGATTTGTACTGTTTTCCGGTCGACGTCAGTCGGCCTAGTCGTCGCTGTATGAAATAACGCGACGTTGAACAACGCGCATGTACCCGCAGGACCGTGAAGATGGGTGGCTGCGCTTCGACGAAGTTGGTCATTAGCCGATTTGCAAGGTTGATCGGAGACGTTCTCCGTCGAAATGCTGAAACAGTGGGTTGTCTCATCGACATCCGTTAGATAGACGATGAGCTGGAGATAGTCAAGACGAAGTGGGTGTTCATGCCAATATCCTCGGTCTCGATGCCACGCTTGATGTACCTCACCGTCGTACGCACCCATGCGTCGAAGACCGATTTCGCCGAAACATGCGGATCCACCCAACAGCGCTTCGATTTTGGGAAGGATTCTGGGATGTCGAATGAGCTCATCGAAGCGCGGACTACTGACTAAGGCTTCGTAGTTTGCCACCTGTCGATATCCGTAAGGATGCCACATATATGGGTAGTTCGACCGGTCGTCATCGAACATCGCGAGAAACTTGGAAACCTCGTCCGTTGCAAGCACTTTGCCTAAGTTGAGGTAACCGTTTGCCTTGAATGCATCTAACTCCTGCGGGGTCAGTGAGGCGTTAGGCTCGACAGTTTTCGTCATCGTGTACGGGGTGATAGAAATTCGGCTTTTCGATCGCTAGTGTAAGGTAAGGTGGATTTATCCATTAAAGGTTAATGGTCTAAGGAGAAACACAACCTTGGTGCATTGATTATGTCGATATCCACTTACTCCGTTTCGCGTTGCTTCAGGAATATCGAATTCCTTCCATCCCAACAAACGACGGCGAAGACGCGCTTGAGTTTTTACTGAGAGCTGCGAAAGACTGGACAAGATTCGTTGTCGGTCATCACCTGGTGGGTGACGTTTGGACATTATTAGACAGTATCAATTGCGAAATATTAATATGAAAAGTGTTATGCATTAATAAAATTGAATTATCTATTGACATTATTAAGATACTTAGTTTAATTCACGCATGGATGTGTCAAAAGCTAAGTGCCCAAATTGTGAGCGAGGCATGTCAGTCGCGCGTTTGGTGTGTTCGGACTGCGATGTCGCGATGGAAGGTCGCTTTGATATTTCACCGCTCGCACGCTTGTCAAACGAAGACCAGTTGTTTGTCACCGTTTTCTTGCAGGTCAATGGATCGCTGAAAGCGATGGAGAAAGTATTCGGTATCAGTTACCCGACCGTGAAAAACCGACTCGCGACCGTCTCTTCGCAACTCCCAAGGATTAAAGGGTTAGGTACCGAACACTCATCGAAGTCGGATCCGGAATTGCTTGACAAACTCGAAGCAGGCGAACTAAGCGTGTCTGAAGTGTTGGA
>JAGWBO010000048.1:0-3713 GCA_021295855.1 Pseudomonadales bacterium
TTCGTGTGCACGTGCAAGCTCGGAGCATCTCGTTCACTGATGTTTTGATGTCGAAGGGCGAATATCAAGTCAAACCGCTATTGCCATTCGTCGTAGGCGGTGAAGGCGCAGGAGAGGTAATCGAGATCGGATCAGACGTTAAAGGCATTAGTGTCGGCGACAAAGTCATGGTAGGTTCGGGTTGTATCGAGCAGGTGGTCATAGACGCCGACCGAGCGGTACGAATTCCCGGTCAAGCTGACCTCGCGGCCGCAGCATCGTATCGAAGCAACTATTCGACAGCGCTATACGCACTACAGCGTGGACGTCTCGAACCAGGTGAGAATCTCTTGATTCACGGAGCTGCGGGAGGTGTTGGTCTTGCGGCGGTTGATGTTGGCAAGCTGATGGGCGCAAGGGTGATCGCGACGGCGAGCACCGACGAAAAGCTCAAAGTTGTGAGTGACTTGGGGGCCGACGAGATCATCAACTACACCGAAGGCTTTCGCGAACGCGTCAAGGAACTCACTGACGGCAAGGGTGCGGACGTGATTTACGATCCCGTCGGCGGTGATGTGTTCGATGAGTCGATGCGTTGCATTGCACCGTTTGGGCGCATTCTGATCGTCGGATTCACTGGTGGGCGTGCCGCGCTAGCGAAAACGAACCATCTACTTATCAAGGACGCCGAACTCATTGGTTTTACGATCGGTGGGTTGATGCGCCATGCACCAGAGTGGTCAGCACGAAATCAGCAGCAGCTTTTGGAATGGTTGGGGTCCGGACGAATCCGGCCGCACGTTTCACATCGCTTTCCGATGGCGCAAATCGCCGAAGGACTTCGCATGATCACTGAACGGAAGGTGATCGGGAAAGTGTTGATTGAGAACTAGGCTTTAGTTCCCGCCACCTCGGGGATTAAACGGAATGATTGTCACGTTGTCGTTGTTCTCCTGAACGACCTTAACCCTCATACGAAGGGCGAGTTCAAACGTGTAGGTGTGTTTCCCTTGCGTATAGAAGCCACGCGTACCGAACACTTCGGGCATCTCGAACACCGCCAAAACGAGATTTGTGTCGCCGTCTTCGGAGCGCAGCGTCGCTAGATGAGGTAGCGACTCGAGTTTACCAATCCCTTCCAAAGCCAATTCAGAGTTATTCACCGTGATCGTATAGAGCCCCGTTTCATCGGGCACGATCCATACGTCATACTTGATTCGCGAATCGGTTTCCGTGAGCACATTTACGTGGATTGACGTACCGTTGCCTTCGTCTTCAATCTGGACAACGCACTCGAACTTAACACCCGTTGAATCGGTGGTAACACGCCACGATCCGCGGCCAATCCAGGTATCGGGAGAAAGTATCAAATCGGCTTGTGAACCTCACCGTATCAACTGCACTTTAGAACGCCGCAAGAGCCATCTAGCCGATGCGGAACAAATGATTGTAATGAGGGCTCTACGTACCTAAATGGTGACGCAACTTAACGACTAAGCCTTCTGAAAAAGGATGGTCGAATGTACGTGAAAATTGCTCCGCAAATCCATACCCGATGGCTTCAGGCAAACTCGCATTCTTAGAGTACACCACGAAAAGATCCGACATGGGTGCTAGTTCCCACCGATAACGAATCTGCATGTTCAAGCGGGAAATCGCGAAATCGTCAACGGTATCCGACGCGGGGTCATCGACCTGCGCCAATCTGGTATCGTCTTCCGGTAGGCGGTAGAACGTGTTTTCGTGTGCTTTGATTGCTTGCCATTCAAGATCGAATCGTAGATGCTGTTTAGCCGTAATGAATAGATCAGTACCTAATCGTGGTGACCAAATTTCGGCTGTGAACGCAGTAAATCGACGATCGCCTTGAGAGAGCAGCCAACTGTCGCGATTGTTGTACGCTAGGCTAGCGTGCATCGTCATTCGATCGGAAGGTCGCCATATCAAGAACGTTCCCCCCGACACCCGAGCGCCACCAAATGACTCCGTACGATATTCGGAGAATAGGTTATAGTAGAAACGGCGTGAGGAATCCGATGAATATCGCAAATCAAAACGTGACGTGCTATCTTCGAAGTAAGTACCGTTGCCGAAACTATTACGATCGTCGTACCTGCCAGGGTAGTAGCGCGTACGTACACGAAACCTCGTGTTGTTGTTGAATGTGAAATCTTGTTCAAGGCTTAACGCCGCATCGATAACCTGATCAACGCCATTCAGAGCACGATCAAATTTGAATTCTGTATCGCTCTCTTTTAGTCGTTCTGACGTCCTGCGGAAACGGTATTCGTACGAGAACTTATTGATATCGTTGCGCGGAAGGTAACCCATGTAATTCAGATTCAGTCTTTCGTCAAACGACTCAAACTCAAGCTGATGGGTTACCCCTTGACGCGGTGCGTAGTCGAATTCGACCGCGCCACCATAGCCATCTTCAGATCCTTGAATATCCGACATGTAGAACTTGGACTGTATCCTGATCTTGCCGTTATCGCTGAAGTACGAACCGTCGAACGCATGCGTATTCGCTTGAATCACTGGGTGCTCCAAGCGCGTTGACATAAAACCGAAGCCTTTGTAGTCGCCGTTGCTCTTCTCCCACAACGCGCGAACGACTCCGAAATCACGACCAGCCTGCGCGACAGCGACCCTTTCATCATCTTGTGTGCCATAGAACGTCGTATCGTCCTCAAACGCTGTCAACACACCATATCGCAGATTGCCCACTTGACCCGTTGCCTTTAGAGCGCCTAGCAGTTCAGATGGACGACGGAACTGCTCATATTCGAATTCTGTGTCATCGGGTAACTCCGGTGTAATCGGGCTTTGCCCGATCCGACGTGTATGTAAAAGTCGCGCAGAAGATCCGCCACCAAAGCCACCGCCACCTCCTGATGGGTCGAAGATCTCTTGACCTTCAAGGAAGAACAGTCTTTTCTCGGGGAAGAACGTTTCGGTCGCGGTCAAGTTAATGATGACCGAATCAGCTTCAACTGTGCCGAAGTCCGGGTTCGCGGTCGCCGTGACTTGCAGATTCGTCGATGGTCGCCAGAACACGTCAAGACCAGCTTGACCTGTCCTTGAGTCAACCATCGCGTCGTACGATGAAGATACCTGCGGAAAGAAACTAACTTGCTGGCTGGGATTTACGAGTACCAACTTCTGAAATCCGGATAGAAATTTTGGCTTGGTAAACGGTAGCGGCGGAAATCCAAGACGCTCATCCAAATACGCGATTCTTCGCTGCATTACTATGCCCATCTGTCTTTCACCCTCAACCTGAGGCATGCTCATGATGGACCACGGGATGAAGAATTCAGCCGACCAACCGGTCTGAGTTCTTACGGTTTCTCCGTACCATGCGCCGTCCCAACTATCGCTGAACTGCCGTTCAGGTTGAATCGTCCCATCGGAACGACTGCCGCCCAGATTGAGCTGGAACCAGTAGCCGTAGCGTGCTTCGCCAGATGTGTCGAGCGTGAAACTCACGTAGTCACGATTGAGAAACCCGAGATCTCTCGCTGAGAGGCGCTCAACGAGTAAGTCCGTATCTTGATCGCATTCTGCCGCGACATAGAAACCACGATCGGTATAGAAAAAGCGCCAACGACTCTTCAGCGTAGCCGGCTCAAGTGTGTCAGGGTCTGTGACGTAGAACTCGTCATGTACCGGTAGGCTGCGCCATACAGCGTCGTCAATTGCACCGTCCACGACAATTTCAACATCACTTATTT
>JAGWBO010000048.1:3744-15489 GCA_021295855.1 Pseudomonadales bacterium
GTCTCAAGTCCAACATTGGAGTCAGACGAATCTTCAGAGGCTGAGCTAGTTCCGAACGACGGTGGGGTGTAAAGAAGCAGACAAGCTGCGAATAGAACAGATAAACGCGCTGATTGGCGTATCACAAAGCACGGGAAGCGACGAGGAAAAGGTAATTTTAGGGATTACGGGATTCCACCCCTAACAACGAAGCAATTTTCAGCTGCTAGTTATCGAAGCTACCGAGCGTCTCGGGTGTTATTCGTCGAATGCTCGCCAATATTCGATGTCAAGCGATCGCCAGATGCAGCGCGCCAACAATGTTCGATATGGTGCCGCCAACTCAGGGTCAAATCCTGGATCAATGTGTCGTCGAATCAGTTCCACGCCACGATTGATCGCCAGGTCCTTACTTGGAAAGACGTCCTTGTGGCCAAAGTAAAACATCGCGAGCATTTCAGCAGTCCAAGTCGAGATTCCCCAGATTAAATCGACCTCCTCGTTGAGTTCTGAGAACGGGAGCTTTCGCCATCGTTCGTACCGTTCTCGATCTTTCAAATAGCGATCTCGAAATTCATGGATTGATCTGATCTTGCCTTTACTCATACCGCACGCGCGGAACTCATCGGCGGTCAGATTCGAGAGGTACTTTAAACGGCGCTTTCTCGCTTGAGATTCAATTCGCTTGAATATGGCTGACGCCGACGCAGTGGACAGCATCTGTGAGTTGACCACACGCACCATCGCGTTCAACAGCGGCATATCGGCGATTGCAGGATACGTGGTATCAGATACCGCGTCAAAAAATGGCTCCAGCGGCGGATACGTACCGCGTAGTTTTTCTAAGTCCTTTACCCGTGACATAGGCGAGATGGATCGAATCAATCAGCTAGCATATCCATCGACTCAGACCCGATGACCCGACGTCTCGAGTCTCCACGCCTCGCGCCTGCATCAAAGACGGTTCGATCTCCGGAGATATATCAATGTAACACGAGCCATAACCCACATGAAATGAATATTCATGTTTTTACCCTTTCATAATAGATATTTTCATTTAAAAGCATTGTGAACGATAATT
Organism: Pseudomonadales bacterium; assembly: GCA_021295855.1. Classification (GTDB taxonomy): domain Bacteria; phylum Pseudomonadota; class Gammaproteobacteria; order Pseudomonadales; family Azotimanducaceae; genus Bin55. Next base: position 4,805 of record JAGWBO010000048.1, read on the forward strand.
CAACTACTAAAATTCACATCACGAGTTAATTCATTGCAAGGATTGGCGTAAATGAGTAGCTATCCGCAAACGGCCGTTCAACAGGACACTATTCAGACCGAAGGCCTGGAATTCATTGAATTCACGGCAACAAATTCACTCGACGTCGAGGAAGCCCTTACCTCCCTAGGCTTCGTATGCGTCGCAGACCATCGCCACAAGGACGTGCGTCTCTACCGTCAACACGACATCAATTTCATCGTCAACGCCGAACCACAGAGTTTTGCGAGCGAATACGCGCATGAACATGGCGCATCGTCAAACGCAATGGCTTTTCGCGTACCGGATGTAAAGGAAGCCCTCGAATGTGCGCGTAGGCATGATCTGGACATCGTAGAGAGCACAGCGGGGCCGATGGAACTAGAAATTCCCGCCATCAAAGGAGTTGGGGGTTCCTTGATTTACCTGGTTGACCGCTTCGGTTCGGATTCGATCTACGACGTGGACTTCTCTTACCGATATCAGGTCGCAACTAAGCCTGGGGGATGCCTTACGCATGTTGATCACATCACCCAGAACGTACAGGAAGGTGAACTAAATTCTGCTGTCGCGTTCTACAAACGCGTATTTGGTTTTCGGGAGCTTCAAACGTTCGATATTCACGGCAAGCACTCGGGATTGGCAAGCGTTGCGCTCATCAGCGCATGTGGCAACATCAAGATTCCAATAAATGAGCCGACTGATCCAAAATCACAAATCGCAGAATTCGTTGAGGTTCACCGTGGCGGCGGCGTACAGCACATTGCACTCCACACAACCGACATTTATCGTGCTGTCGAGACATGTACCAACCGCGGTACGGTGTTTCAACCTACGCCCAAGACTTACTATCAAAACCTCGCGCAACGCAACATCGGACATCAGGAAGTCGTCGAAAACCTTGAACGACTTGACATATTGATCGACGGAAGTCGAAACGACGGCGTTCTTCTGCAGATATTCACACAAGACATGATCGGACCGGTGTTTTTCGAACTGATTCAGCGAAAAGGAAACACCGGGTTCGGCGAAGGGAATTTCCAAGCGTTGTTCGAATCCATTGAACGCGAGCAAGAAGAGAGAGGTCACTTCAGTGACGTCGTTTGAACGATATTGGACGCAGGGTAAATACTCCCGACAGGCACATCGAGATTTACCCGAAGGGACGTTCGAACGCGAGATCGGTCGAGACGGATTCGACGGACCCGCGTCGCATGTTTATCACCCTCGACCACCCACAGCATGGGAATCAATTGAGGGACCTTTACGACCGCGGGCGTATAACTTAAACACTATTGATGAAGTCGAGCATCCTTTTTCGACTCCGACCTTATTTGAAAGCGAATCTCTCTCGCTCTCGTATTGGCGAACAAACTCATCAATGGCTGATCTTGCGCGTGATGCCGACGGCGACGTCTTGTTGTTCGTGCATGCAGGCACACTACGGTTCTTCTGCGATTTCGGCCACCTAGACGCAGCGGCGGGGAACTATCTAGTTATTCCGCGGGGAACGATGTGGCGCGTTGAGACGAGTGCGGATTTGGGCGTTCTCATGCTCCAGACACGAAAAATGCGCTTCAGGGTTCCCGACCGTGGCTTATTAGGTCGCCACGCACTTTGGGATCCAGCCGTTCTAGGGTATCCGCAGTTGAACGATCCATTCAAGGAGCAGGACGATAGACGCTGGTCGGTTAAAGTGAATCGTCGAGGTCTTACCTCCACGCTTCACTACCCGCACAACCCGCTCGACGCCGTGGGTTGGAAAGGCGATGCAGTTCCTGTACGGCTCGATATCAAGGACATTCTGCCGATTAACAGCCATCGGTATCACTTACCACCCAGCGCGCACGCGACGTTCGAGTGCGACGCCGCGATCGTCAGTACGTTCGTCCCTCGACCGTTTGAAACAGACCCTACGGCCCTCAAGGTTCCGTTCTTTCACAGCAACGACGACATTGACGAAGTGATCTTCTATCACGCAGGTGATTTCTTTAGCCGTGATGCAATCGGGGCAGGATGTCTGACTTACCATCCCAGTGGTCTAACGCACGGTCCGCATCCGAAAGCACTGAAACGCATGTTTAAACAAGAGGCGCAACGCACAAACGAATACGCAGTCATGATCGATTCTAGGGAGCAGCTTGAGGTCGCCACTGACGAAGCAACTCAAGGCCTGGAGCTGACAGATTACGCAAATAGCTGGCAAGTTCGCGCAACTGAAGATTGAACGAGAGACGTCGCTAGAGTATCAAGGCGCGAATAGTGGCGCTGTCTAAAATCAACGAATAACGTTTGGGGTCGCCATGGAAAACACGCTTAGCATTGCCGAGGAAGTGTTGCTATTGACGCTGCACGATAGCGACGGCACCTTCATTAAAGTACCCGACTGGACCATTCGCTACGCGTTGAGCGGCGCCGTCCTGATGGATCTCGCCTTGCGCGACCGAATCGACACCGATCTTGAGTCGTTAACGGTCGTGAATACTGAACCCACTGGAGATAACCTCTTGGACGGTCTCCTTAATTTCATTATTCGCGAGAGCGAACCGCAGAGCACAAGATTTTGGATTGAAAGAACCGCCGTTCATGCTGAATCCATTCGGGACGTAGCGCTTGATCGGTTAGTAGAACGAGGCATTCTGCTTCGTGAGGAACATCGGTTCCTTTGGGTGTTTAAGTCACGCCGCTATCCAGTTAGTGACGGCAGCGCGGACAAGGAAGTGAAACTTCGGATCGCGGAAGTTTTATTTACCGACACGATCCCTGACCCGCGGGACATTGTTCTGATCTGTCTTGCGCACGCTACCGGCATTCTGGATTCGATCTTCTCACGGGCACAGTTACGTCAAGTTGAAGATCGGGTTGACCAGGTTAGACGCCTCGATTTGATCGGGCAAGCGATCGCAAAAGCAATCTGGGACATCGAAGCGTCCATCGCAGTCTCCTCCCAACCGCAATTCCACTAAAACAAACATTAGAACGCTAGGGCATGAATGAAGTCTGGCGAGTAGGCGACATCAAAATCTCGCGGGTCGTCGAACTAGAGGTTACTGGCGGCTCACGTTTCATCTTGCCCGACGCAACGCGAGATCAATGCTTGCCACTTGAGTGGATGCACCCTCACTTCATGGATGAAGCGGGAAATCTAATCATGAGCGTCCACGCGTTGGTGGTGGACACGGGCGAGCATCGCATCGTCGTTGATACGTGTATTGGAAACGACAAAGAACGTAGCATACCGGCGTGGTCGAACCTTCAAACCAGTTTTCTTGAAGATTTAATCAAGACTGGCTACGAGCCAGAGTCGTTCGATCTCGTACTCTGCACGCATCTGCACGTAGATCATGTGGGATGGAATACGAGTTACGTTGGTGGCGAATGGGTTCCAACGTTTCCAAACGCAGAATACTTGGTTGCTTCTGCTGAGTGGCAGTATTGGACGAGTGAACCGGAAAGCGGTCGATTCGACGAGGTTTACGCCGATAGCGTAAAGCCAATTGAGCCGCTGATGCGGCTTATCGACGTTGATAGCGATGCTGAAATCGTTCCAGGCATCACGTTAAAACCAACACCCGGGCATACGCCCGGTCACGTAAGTGTAGAGATCCAGTCAATGGGGCAGCGCGCGATCATCACCGGTGACTGCATTCACCACCCTTGTCAGATGACACGGGTCGAATGGTGCAGTTCTGCAGATACCGACGCGGCACTAGGATTGGACACGAGATCACAACTCTTAGCGGAACTATGTGACTCCCAAACGTTGGTTATCGGAACCCACTTCGCTACACCCACCGCTGGTTACATCCGTTCACACGTCGACGGTCACTACTGGCTAGATACGGGCATCGAGCCGAACTAGCGCTTTTCGGTGTGAATCTCCGGTTCCACTGTCGCCATCCAAGCTCGAATCCGACGGCTTGTCCAAGGCAAGGCGGTACCAATTAACAAGATACCCAACGGAATCATCCAGAAGCCAAGTATTGGCAGGATTCCGAAGAAACCCAACACGATAAAGAACGCGCCCATCAACATACGAATATAGAACGGGAATTTGAATCCCCACTTCAGCCCCCGCCAGACGAAATGCCGACAGAAAGCCCAGATCCTAGTGATTCGTTTGGTCACCGACTACACCATCAACGGCGTGTCGTCTGGCGCGTCATGTTTATCTGGGTGTTTGCGACGTTCAAGATCAGGATCAATCGACAGGTATCGGTACACCCCGTCGTCGTCAAGGTTTCTTTCAATTCGGTTCCGATGTAACAATAGGTGACAATGAGCGATGGCTTCGCCAAGCGCCATCATCATTTGTCGAGCGTCCAACTCGCGTTTGAATAGGACAGGTAGCAGTGCTTTCGCAGTATGTGGTGTCGTGCAGTGCTCCTCGATCGCGAGCATCCGATCTTCATGGTGATTTATCAAAGCACGTAGTCTTTCTCTGACACCATAAAACGGCAAATTGTGCGCCGGTAAAACGAATGTATTCTCCGGGAGGTCCAGGAATCGATCATGCGATTCCATCCAAATCTTCAATGGATTCGCTTCGGGTTCTGTCGGATGAACGCTCACATTGCTGGTGATCACCGGCAGAATCTGATCGCCGGAAATAAGTACCCGAAGGCTTTTACAAAACAGGCAAGCGTGTTCGGGCGAGTGACCAGCGCCAACCATGACCAACCAATCATGCCCTCCGATCGTAAGCACGTCGCCTTCCTGCAATCGTCGAAAACCGACGGGAAATGCCGCATGATCTGCTTCACTCGATTCCGCTTGCTTCTTGAATCGAGCTGCCATACCTGGACTACGTCGACGCCATTCACGCCCTGCGCGCTCCATGTGAGACGTGTCCATCCCTGAACGCTGGTAGAACTCTTGGCTTAACCAATTAGCGCCGTACGACGAAAAGCCTGAAAACATTGTCCGTGCCTGGTAATACTCAGAGCGCGTCATGTAAAGTGGAACGCGAAAGTGATCTGTGATCATCCCGGCCTGACCTATATGGTCGGGATGCATATGAGTGCAAATTACCCCTTTCACGGGCTTTCCCCGCAACGACGTCTCAAATATTTCATGCCACAGATCGCGTGTCTCAGTCGTGGCTAAGCCTGTGTCGACTACGAACCAACCATCATCATCTTCTAACAGATAAAGATTAATGTGCGTGAGTGAGCCACCCATCGGCATGGTCAACCAAAGAACACCTTCCGCAACCTCGACAGTCGTGCCGTGGGCTGGGTGTTTGTCATGAGGATACGTTAAGCCATTGGTAGGCATGTTTTAGGGTACATAAAAACTAGATAGAGTGCAGGTAACGGCTACGCACGCTGCCGAAAACCGCAAATTCGATTATAGGAAGCGCAAGTTAATCTGACATTTCGAGGCTTCCGGATTCGAACATACCGCGCATTCAAACAGATGTAGAAATACCGATCTAGGTGCCCTCGTCACGGTGCCAAATTACAGATCAAGAACGGGCTCGCTAGTATCATGGAACCTTCAAATACTGATATCACGGTTCGCGCCATGCAAATGAACGTCAAGCCAATTCCGACCCTCGATGACGAAGTCAATGAGGTGCGCCTAGCAACGGCTGAGATCATCAATGATGACATTCTGCCGTTTGAAGACAAGCTCTGGGCAGCAACTTCTGACGGTCGAGGTCCGTCCAAGGAAAGACAGCAAGAGTCCGCTGAACTACGCCATGGCGTCCAAGAAAGAGTCAAGAAAGCAAAGCTGTGGGCGCCACATTTGCCACCTGAATTCGGTGGCATGGGACTGAACTTCATGCAACACGCTTACATGAATGAAATACTCGCATATAGCCCTGGCGCAGCGTCGTTGTTCGGGGTCGTCGCACCAAATTCCGGTAACCAAAAAATCCTCGTCAAGTACGGTACGCCTGAACAACACAAGAAGTGGCTCATCCCGTTGACGGAAGGCCGTATGCAGTCTGGATTCTCAATGACGGAACCGATGAATGCCGGTTCAGATCCACGCTCGCTCACAACGCGCGCAGAACTCGATGGCGACGAGTGGGTAATCAATGGTCACAAGTGGTTCACCTCAAACGGGCACGCAGCAGACTTCTACATCGTCATGTGTCGCACCGCAGACCCGGACGATCCCGGCGGTGCGAATGAAAAGATGACACAAATCATCGTGCCGAAGAACACACCCGGTGTCAACATCATCCGCGGAGTGCCAGTATGGGGCAAAGCGTCAAGTCACTGTGAAATCAAATACGAAAACGTACGCGTGCCGAAGGAAAATCAACTTGGACGTACCGGTACCGGACACGCCGCGGCTCAGGATCGTCTAGGCGCAGGACGCATCTATCACTGCATGAATTCCGTCGGCTCGATGTGGCGCTGTTTCGATCTAATGGTCGACCGCATCATGACGCGAAAAGTACATGGTGGTGAAACGCTTGAACACAAGCAATTCATGCAAGGCTTCATCGCGGATTCTTACATGGATATCCAATCTGCGCGACTTATGGTTGTCGACTGTGCACAGAAGATGGAAGCTGGCGCAGATTCACGCACCGACATTTCCTCGATCAAGGTTTACGTCCCGGCCGCATACCATCGAGTCGTCGATCGTGCGATTCAAGTGTACGGCGCGGCAGGCGTGTCTGGAGACTTTCCGTTTGCAGGTATGTACACCGGTGCGCGGACTTTACGAATCGCCGATGGACCCGACGAAGTGCACAAGATTTTGATCGCCAAGAATGTACTACGTCGATATCGTGCGGGCGAATCCTGGGACTTTGGGAACTAGAAATGGCAAACGAAGGACTTGCAAGTGCTCTAGCGGGGGCTATTCGGAACAAGGAGTCGTTTCCGGCGATGCCTTCCGATCTGAGTCTTGAAGACGGTTATGCGATTCAGAAACAGGTCGTTGAAGCCGTCGCCGACGGCGCAATCGCAGGATGGAAGGCAGGCATGACGGCTCCCGCCGGACAAGCCGCATTCGGTTTGAAACACCCGTTGATCGGCTCACTTTACGGTTGGGGTCGCCTCGAGAACGGTGCCACCGTCGAGAAGGTTCCAGGCGTCAAGCTAGAGTGCGAAATCGGTATCACCATCGACGCGAACGGCAATGCAAAAAGTGCGGGTCCAGTCATCGAAGTCCCGCGGATGATGTGGAATTCAGCCGATGACGCAAAAGGTTCGAATCTGACCGCGACGAATATCGCTGCATACCACTACATCGTAGGTGAGCAGCAACCATTACGTGACGACTACGAAAAGCTCTCCGTGACGCTAACTCGAGACGGCGAGAAAGTCTGCGAAGCGTCACTTTCGGACGCCTTAGGCGGACCGAAACATGCGCTGCAATGGATGCTGGATGAAGCTCGCGTTCGAGGCATGACACCTGCTGATGGCATGCTCCTTATCACTGGCGCATGCGGCGGGATACACGACGGTGAACCAGGCAACTACGTTGCCGATTACGGTCCCCTCGGCTCTATCGAATTCTCAATTCAATAGCGTCACTAACGTCCCAACACCGTTACTTTGTCTATATGATTTTTCGAAGTCAGACACCATTAATTAACTCACTCGGATTGAGGAGATAGGTTATGGGAATCGCAAATACGCTTGAGATCATCGCCAGCGTTCCCATGCTGCTTCAACTAAAGAAAGGGTTCGCATACCGACCGCCTGAAGTAAAAGACAGTCTTCTACTGAAGGTTGAAGAAAACTGCGAGCGTTTCGCAGATCGCACCGCGATTGTTTTTGAAGACCAGGAAATCTCTTGGGGCGAACTTGGCAAACGCGCAAACCGCATTGGAAATACGCTCAAAGCAGAAGGTATCGAACCCGGTGACGTCGTTAGCCTGATTGTTGAAAATCGACCGGAATTTGTAACGACGATTCTCGGCATCATGAAGATTGGTGCCACCGCGGCGTTGATCAATACGAATTTACGTGAGGAGCCTCTTCGGCACTGCATAACGCTTATCAATTCAAAGATCTGCATATTTGGGACCGAAGTTGCTGATGCGATCGACGGTGTCCGAGATCAACTTGATCTTGAGACAGGTTCGGGATTTCTGGCAATTCAAGACGGTAATGATCCGATCCCAGATTGGGCGCGAGACATAGGTGTATTGAGTCACAACCAAGATGATTCGAACCCGCCAGAGACGAAAGAGATCACCATCGGTTCGACGGCGATGTACATATTCACGTCAGGCACCACTGGACTCCCGAAGGCCGCAGTGCAATCGCACAAGCGGATGCAGCAATCCGCGACGCTTTGCCATACGGCGGGATTGCGCTGTACAGAAAAAGACCGAATCTACCTCTCTTTACCGCTTTACCACGGCACGGGTTTGATCATCGGCCTCGGGTCCGCGCTTTCGTCTGGTGCCAGTGTGCTACTGCGACGACGCTTTTCTGCTTCAAATCTCGTCTCTGACTTAAAGAAACACAACGTCACCTGCATGGTCTATGTCGGCGAGTTGTGTCGATATCTAGTCAATCTACCAGAAACCGGGGACGAAGCCGACACGCCGTTGCACACGGTAATTGGTAACGGTTTGCGACCTGACATTTGGGACGAATTCAAACGTCGTTATGGACTGAATCGTGTCACGGAACTTTATGCCGCTAGTGAAGGTAATGTAGCGTTCGCAAACATCTTCAATAAAGATCACACAATTGGTATGACGACCGCCGAAGTTGCGCTCGTGAAATACGACGTGCTTGACGACGAAATTGTGAAAAACAGCGAAGGATTCTGTATCCGAGTTGAGGAAGGTGAAGCAGGATTGTGCATTGGTCATATCAATCCGAATGCGCAGTTTGAAGGCTACACGAACAAGGAAGCGAGTGAAAAGAAAATCCTTCGAAACGTGTTTGAAGAAGGTGACGCGTGGTTCAATACTGGCGACCTCTTACGTACGGTACCGGTCGGTTTCTCGCTTGGTTATTCCCACTATCAATTCGTCGATCGCGTGGGCGATACCTTCCGTTGGCGATCTGAAAACGTGTCTACCAACGAAGTTGCTGAAGTCCTCAATGGTTACGACCAAATTGATATTAGCAACGTGTATGGCGTATCGGTTCCTGCGACTGAAGGTCGCGCAGGCATGGCAACCGTCGTTCTAAACAGCCCCGACGAAGCATTGGACCTGGAACGACTGAGCGAATACGTATGTTCGAATCTTCCGCACTTCGGTCGACCTGTGTTCGTACGCGTGCAAAGCGAGGCGGCTGTAACAGGTACGATGAAATTGGTAAAGACCGGACTTCGCGAGGAAGCCTACGACCTCTCGAAAATCACCGATCCAGTTTATGTTATGAAGCCGCGAACCGAGCACTATGTACCGCTGGACGAAGCATTTCTTAACGAAATCCAGGAAGGAACCGCCGGTTACTAGCGGTAGATTTCGGCACTTCCGCGGAAACGCTTGTATTCCCACTGATATTGCGCTGGATCTAACTCAACCACTCGTTCGATCGCACGGTCTAACGCCTTAACCGATGGTTCGGCTTCGGACGCGTAGATCTCTTCGTCCACGTCCTGGAGATGGACGTTGAATCCCCCATTACAGCGTACAGCGACCATAGTCAGCGCTTTCATATCGCCTCGCTTGAGCAACGCATGGGGGAATGTCCCTGTCTTAATCGGTCGACCTAGGAATAACGACGTGACCCACTGCCCGCCTTCAGGCACTTGATCCGGCAGTACTACCACCACACCTCCAGCCTTAATACGCCCGAGTAAGGTCCGAAAACCCGGCTTTGTCAGCGGCAGAAACTCACTTCCAAATCGACCTCGATACTGATTGATCAGTTCATCCAGTTCGTAGAGGCGCCTTGGACTGTACATGCATGAATATTTAGCGATAGAGTGCATGTAAGTCGTCAGGACTTCCCAGTTTCCAAAATGTGGCAGGATCAACAACACCGATCCGTTCTTGATCCTCTCTTTTAACAATGTCTCGCCATGAACCTGCTTGATCCATCGCGACAAGCGTGCGTACGAGCTCGTCCAAACCGCTGGCATCTCGAAGACCGTACTCGCGGTATGCCGCAAACTTTCCCGCGCAAGTTTCAGTTGATCATCCGGGGTCAGGTGACCGTAGCAGTGGGCGATGTTTTGAATCGTCGTTCGAGCCGCTCGCGTCTTGAAGCGCCACGCTAAGAAAGCAACAAATGCGGCGCAACCTCGAGAGACCCGTAAGGGCAGAAGTGCAAAGACTCTAAGTAGAACGCGTACCGTGCGAACCGGATATCTTCTGTGCTTGTTCGATGCCATAGCTCTAGATGACTTAGAAATGTCGCGCGTTGTGAGATGCAAACGTTATCGTCTTATCCTGCAAAATTTACATGCCAAGATGTCTCATCCCGCGAAACTTGAACGCGTCGAAGCAGCACCACGCAGGGTGCGGGTTCATGTCGCGCAATTTAAACGAAACGTATTCGACGATGTTCCTTGATCTTCAATCGATATTTGCTACGAACGATGAATGACCGCGTCGACACAATCGGTGAGTGCTATGAGTTGATCGATGCAGATTCTGGTGTTCGCGTACACCTGATCGACTACGGCGCAACGGTCACGAATATTTGGTGTCCTGATCGCGATGGAAACCTCGGCGATGTTTTACTAGGGTGTCCGTCACCGGATGACCACGTGAAGCCACACCC